>DAHUZJ010000107.1 GCA_027306585.1 Acidimicrobiaceae bacterium
GAACGCGTCGCCCACGGCCAGGAGCGCCCTGAGCCCACCTCCGCCTGCTGGTCGGCGGGTCCCTGGACAATCGACGCGAGACGCTTCGCGCCGGCCGCTGCCTCCCGGTACGGCGTGGCGGTGATCGCATCGACCCGAGCGGGCGCCGTGGTCACCGGGGCATCCCGCCACCGCCCCGGTCACCGGCCTCGGCGCCCGGAAGGCCAGCCCGAAGGCCGTCGACCACCCATCGCAGCGCGTGCACCATGAGGGCGTCGGGCACGGACGACGGGTCGATGCGTCGCCGCCGGGCCAGGCCCTGGAAGAGGGCGAGCACGACGGTGGCGACGTCGGACGTGGCCGCCGCGCCCGCCGCGCCGGCGCGCTCGAGCACCCGGCCCACGATCGGCTCGACGGCCTCGACCTGCTCGGCGAGGCTTGCCGAGATCACCTGCATGGCCGACGGGTTGCGGACGGCGTACAGCCAGAACTCGGCCTGGAGCGGTGCTGTCTCGGGTTCGCGCCCGGCCGCCTCGACGAAGAAGGCGGCGAGGGCCTGGAGGGGGTCGGCGTCACCCCCCTCCTCGACGGCCTGCCGCAGCAGCTCGACCCGCCGGGCCAGGCCCCGGGCACGGCGGGCGGCCACCAGCTCCATGAAGAGCTGCTCCTTGTTCTCGAAGTTGGCGTAGACGGCGCCCGTGGAGTAGCCGGCCGACTCGGCGATCTCCTCGAGCGACGCGCCGGCGAACCCGCGACGGGCGACGACCTGTGCGGCGGACTCGAGCAGGCGCGCCCGGGTGCGGGCCTTGGCCTCGCTCCGGGTGAGGCGCCGTGGCCGGGGCTCGCCGCCCTCGGCCTCCCGGCCGGCCATCAGGCGTCCCGGCGCACCAGCAGCACCCCGCCGACGACCAGGGCTGCCGCCGCGTAGCCGCACAGGATGGCGAAGCTGACCCACGGGCCGAACGGGTCGGTGCCGTGGTAGTTGGCGCTCAGCATCACCGTGCCGATGTCCGCCGGCAGGTACCGGTCCACGTCGGCCGCGAACGACGACGGGAGGACGTCGGCGATGATCGGCAGGACGAAGAGCGACCCGACGAAGGCGCTGATCGACCCGGCCGTGTGCCGGATCACGCTGGCGAGCCCGAGGGCGAAGAGGCCCAGCGCGGTGAGGTACAGGCCGCCGCTCACCACGGCGCGCATCACGGTCGGGTCCGACAGCGACGCCGTGGGGGCCCGGCCGGCCAGGATGTGCTGGCCGATGAGGAAGGCGACGAAGGACACGACCTCCCCGATGACGAAGGCGACGGCGGCGAAGAGCGCGGCCTTGGCGACGAGCACGTAGAGGCGGCGGGGCACGGCGGCGAAGGTGGACCTGACGGTGCCGGTGCCGTACTCGGCGGAGACGAGCAGCACCGCCAGCACGCCGATGGCGAGCTGGGCGAGGAGCATGCCCGCCAGGCTCGAGCGGGTGGGGTCGAAGGCGAGCTGGGCGAGGCGCGACCGGGTGGCGAAGCGGGCGGCCTGGGCGGAGGTCACGAGGGCACCGATGCCGACGCCGGCGACGGCCGTGGCCACGAGCGCCCAGACGGTGGAGCGGACCGTGACGAGCTTCGTCCACTCCGAGCCGAGGACGCCCCCGAGCCCGTAGCGGCCGGCCGGCGCCGGCCCGAGCGGCTGGAGCTCCGGCGACGGCCGGGTGGCGGTCACGACGGCACCTCCTGCACGTCGCCGGGCGCGAGTCGTCGCTCCCCGCCGAACTCGACGTTGCCCTCGGTCGACTCCATGAAGGCCTCCTCCAGGGAGGCGGACCGCGGCGCCAGCTCGTGCAGCAGGATCGACTGCCGCCACGCCACCTCGCCGATGGCGTCCTGGCTCATCCCCCGGACCGACAGCGACCGGTCCTGCCCCGGCTCGACCGTCGCGCCGGCTGCTTCCAGCGCGCTGCGGAGCACGTCCAGCTGGGGAGACCGGACGCGGACGTAGCCCTTGGCGTACCGGGAGGTGAACTCGGCGACGGGCTCCTGGGCGATGAGCCGCCCCCGGCCGATCACGACGAGCTCGTCGGCCGTCTGCGCCATCTCGCTCATGAGGTGGCTCGAGACGAACACGGTGCGTCCCTCGGCGGCCAGGTTGCGCAGCAGCTGGCGCACCCAGCGGATGCCGTCGGTGTCGAGACCGTTCACCGGCTCGTCGAACATGAGGATCCCGGGGTCGCCCAGGAGCGCGGCGGCGATGCCGAGCCGCTGGCCCATGCCGAGGGAGTACTGCCCCACCCGCTGGCCGGCCACCGAGGTGAGCCCCACGATGCCCAGCACCTCGTCCACCCGGCGCCGGGGGATGCGGTTGGTCTTGGCCAGCATCACCAGGTGGGCGCGCGCGCTGCGCCCCGGGTGGATCGCCTTGGCCTCCAGCAGGGCACCGACCTCCCGGAGCGGCCAGGCGAGATCGTGGTAGGGGCGGCCGTTGACCGTCACCGACCCGGCGTCGGGCCGGTCGAGCCCCATGATGAGGCGCATCGTCGTGGACTTGCCGGCCCCGTTCGGCCCGAGGAACCCGGTGACCCGCCCCGGCTCGAGGTGGAAGCTCAACCCGTCGACGGCCACCTTCTGCCCGAAGCGCTTGGTCAGGCCGACGGCCTCGATCGTGGGCTCGCCCCGGCGGGCGTGCCGTCCTGCCACGGCGCCCACCGTGGCGCTCGGCGCGGCGGGCCGGGGCACGAGCTGCCCCGGGAGCACCTGCCCGTCGCCTGGCGGGGACGGGGGCGGGGGCGGGGGCGGGGGGACGGGCACCGCGCGCGGTGCCGCCGGCGGGGCGGGGGCCGAGGGCGGCACCGGTGGAACGGGCGGCGGAGGTGGCTCACCGATCGGTCGCCGTGCCCGAGCGCGCCGGCGCAGGAGCACGGCAGCCACCACGACGGCGAGGACCAAGAGCGCGAGGACGACGATCCCGAGCCCGTGGCGGTGGCCGTGACCGAGATGGAACCCGGCGGCGAGCACTTCGGCGAGCGCGTCGGTCATGGGACCGGCACGTTAGCATAACGAGTCACATTCTGATTGGACTTGTTATGTCAGTGCGGGCGCCGTGGCCCCCGGCCCGTTGGCGACGGCCGCCTCCGGCCGGCAGGGGCGCTGGCCGCCGAGTCAGCCGGGTCGGTCCACCCACGCCGCCGGCGCTCGGTAGTGCGAGACCAGGCGGCGCCCGGCGGGCGGCCCACCGGTGCCGGGAACGTCGTCGGCGGCGGAGGGGCCGTCGTCCACGACGTCCGCGTGGCCCACGACGTCCACGCCGACCTCCCCGGTGAAGGGGCCGGCTTCCGGGCTTTCGCCGGCGCCCCAGGCGGGCTGCGCCACCCGGCGGATGCAGTCGTCGCACAGGTGGCGACCGCCGTGGGGACGGGTCGGACGCAGGGCGTGGCACGCCGCGCAGGCGGTCCCGAACCGGAGCACGGGGCGCTCCGCCGGACGCTGGCTGGCCGCCAGCGCCGTCAGGCGGTCGTCGACCCCCGCGGTGAAGTGCCAGCGGCCGTCGTCGCCCCGCTCGGCCAGGCCGAAGGACAGCAGCTCTCGCAACAGGACGTCGAAGCGTTCCAGCGGTACGTCCACGACTCCTCCCTACCCCGGTGCGCCGATGCTCCGTCTCGACCGTACCCGGTGCGGCACGAGGCGGGCCGTCGGCCGGCCCGTGTCCGGGCCTCGGTCAGGCCAGGACCACCTCGACGCCGGGGATGGTCTCGCCGTCACCCCCTGGTCGACCAGGCGACCCGAAGCGTCGATGCCCTCGTCGACCGGTGCGGGGCCCGCCACGTCGCCTTCACCGTCGGCCGCGAGCACA
>DAHUZJ010000109.1 GCA_027306585.1 Acidimicrobiaceae bacterium
GCGAGGGGGCCGGTGAACAGCGGCGAGCTGGTGAGCGAGAGGCCGAGCGCCGTGCCGACCAGCCACGAGAGCGTCGCCGGCCGGGACATGCCGTCCCGCCGCCCGGGTCCCCGCCGCCCCGTCGCCATGCCCGCCAGCAGCACGGCCGCCCAGGTGGCGACGGGGCAGGCCAGCAGCTCGACGAAGCCTTCGAACGTCCCCAAGAGACCGTGGCCCGCCGTCATCAGCCACCAGCCGACGCCGACGACGACGGCGGCGTCGAGCACGACCGTCCGGGAGCGGCGGACGCGGACGCCGAGCGCGAGGAGGTTGAGGCCCGAGGAGTAGAGGCCCATGACCATCTGCGCCAGCAGCCCGACGACGGCGACGGCGAGGTAGGGGACGGCTGCCCAGCTCGGCAGCGCCGATCGGATGGCCCCGACCGGGTCGCTCGCTGAGGCCGGGCTCGCCGGCGACGACCAGAGCACGAAGCCGAGCACCACCAGGACGACGAGCGGGAGGCTGGCGCCGAGGGTGGTCCAGCACGCGATCGCCCGGGCACGCACCGTCGCCGGCAGGTAGCGGGTGTAGTCGGCGCTCACGTTCACCCAGCTCACGCCGGCGGCTGCGGCGACGATCGCCGCGCCGGCCAGGACGTCGGTGACCGGGGCGGGGTGGCGCGCGCCGGCGCTGGCCCAGGCGGCGCGGCCGGCGAGGTCGGCGACCACGGCAAGGGTGCCAAGACCGAAGACACTTGCCACGATCCGCTGGACGGCGACGATCGTGGCGTGCCCGAGCCTCCCGAGCACGAGGGAGAGCCCGGCCACGACCCCGAGGGCGGCGAGCACGGCCAAGCGCCGCCCGGCGCCTTCGTTCAGGGCCGGTGCGAGGGCGAGCAGGGCGTCGGCCGCCACGACCCCCGTGATCGTCTCCCAGCCGAGCAGGCTCATCCAGCTGGCGAACGCCGGGCCGAGGTTGCCCCACGTGCCGAACAGCCGGCGTGACCAGGCCAGCATGGGGAGCCCCTGGCGGGGGCCGGCGGTCCCGAGCACGCCCACGAGGAGGAACGAACCGGCCGTGCCGGCGACGGCGACGGCGACCGCCTGCACCAGGTCGAGACGGAGGGTGGCCAGCACGGCGCCGTAGACGACACCGACGATCCCGAGGTTGGCGGCGAGCCAGACCCACAAGAGGTCGACGGCCCGACCGTGGCGGTCGGCGTCGGGGACGGGGTCGATCCCGTGCGTCTCGACGGCCCACGGGCGGTCGGCGTCGGGATAGCCGGGATGGGACGTGACGCCGGCGCCGCGGCGAAGCGCGACGGGTACAGCAGGACGACGGGACACGGCGGATGCCTCCGATGCTCGCCGCCCGGTCCAGGGGCGGTCCCGCTCACCACGAGGCCGGTCTCCTGGCTCCCGGATCGCCGACCTGCACCCGCCTTCCCGGGGGTGGACCCAGTGGCGTCGTGGGTGCAGGCTCCCCGGTCACAGTGGCGGGCCCGCGCCGGCTTCGCACCGGCTTCCCGATTCTCCCCCTCAGGGGCACCTCGTGGCTTGTCGGCCGCACCCTACTCCGGCCGCGACCTCCTCCGGCTGCGACCTCCTCCGATGGCGTCTCGCCCGTGCGGCCGCGCCCGCTACCACAGGTGGTCAGCGGCCGCGCCGACCACCACCTCGAGCGCCTCGCACGCCTCGCGCACCTCTGCCGTCGGCACGCCGTGGCGCCGTGCCGCCGTCTCGGGACCGCCGCTCAGGTCCGAGTGCCGGCGGGTCACCGTCTCGACCGCTGCGGCGAGGGCGCCAGGACCGAGCGGGGCCAGGCGGCGCTGGCCCTGCACCCGCCAGTACAGGGCCAAGCAGCGGACGACCAGGGGAAGGCCACCGGCCATCGCGTGCTGCCAGAGCAGCGCCTCGACGGGACCGAGCTCCGCTGGACGGGGTGGATCGGCGACCGGCGCCAAGAGGACGTCACGGCCGCGGCGCGGGACGGGGAGCGAGCTCCCCCCGCGTGGCGGCGACTGGTGGAGGACCTCCACCACCGATGGGTCGCGACCGGTGAGCCGCCAGCGCAGGGTGAAGCGCGCCGTGCCCTCGGTCGTGGTGACCAGGCCGCTCGTGGCCAGCACGTCGCCGGCATCGTCCGCGATGCCCGCGGCGCGCATCCTCACGGGAATGGCGTCCGGCGGGAGGCCGACCGCGCACAGCGGCCCGGCAGGGCCGTAGCAGCGGTAGAGGGCCTCGAGGGGGGAGCGGCGCGCCACCGACCCGTAGCGTTCGGCTTCGGCCACCGCCTGCCAGAAGCCCATCGCGACCCCGTGCAAAGCCTTCTGGACCTGCTTGTCGCGCAGTGCGCTGCGCGCCATCCGCTCGCTCTTGCCCGACCGGCGGAGCGTCGGCCCTCCCGTGGGCTCGTCCGCCGGCGGCGGCGGTGCCCCGACCGGGCCGGCGAGGGCCAGCTTCGCCGGGGTCGGCGTGGGCCGGTCCGAGGTGCCCCCCGTGACGGCCCTCGTCTGGCAGGTGCGGCACCCCAGCCGGTCGCGGCCGGCCACCAGCGGCGCGCCGGCGCCGCAGTGCGGGCACCGGAGCGGGAGGAAGCACGCGAACGGCAGCAGCCAGTGCAGGTCGAGGCCGAAGGTGCGGGGGCCGCGGCGGACCGTCACCGGCACCTCGAGGGCGGGAACCTCGACGAGGTGGAGCCGGAAGGGCACGATGGCACGGCTGCCGGCGAACTTCGCCTCGGTCTCCTCCCGGCGCCTCGACCATTCGGCCCGCGTCGTTTCCTCCTGGGCGTCGTAGAGCCGGGCCCGATCGGGGGCGGCGCTGATGCGGCGAACGTCGATCGACGCCAGCGCCGCCCGGTAGTAGGCGTCCACGCGCTCGCGCTCTTCGTGGAGCGCCCGCCGGGCGTCGTGCACGAGTGCGGCTTGCCGCTCGGCGGCTCGCCCGTCCAGCACGTGGTGGGCCGCCCGGACCGCGGGGGTGATCGACGGCTCGAGGCGGACGTGCCCGGCACCGGGTCCGGGGACCCCCGCCACGGCACCGAGCGCGTCGGCGAGGTGCGCGGGGAGCGAGATGCCGGTCCGGGCGTCCACCCACACCTCTGCTCGCTCTTCGTGGCGCTGCTCCACCGAGACGCGGTGCTCGATGAGCGCAGCCACCTGCAGCACGGGCAGCCACCGGGCGGTCGGCTGGCCCTCCACGTCGATCCGGCCGTGGTCGACGGGGAACGCGTCGCGCGCCGCCTGCTCGAGCCGCTCGGCTGTCGGCGGCGGCGAGGACGGCCAATCGAGGTGCCGCCAGCCGGCGTCGCCGCGCCGGAGCACTGCCTCCGCCGCGTCGACGACGAGGGCCTGGCCGGGCACGGCGAGCAGCGCGCCCTCCTCGCTCGCCACTTCGGGGTCGTCGGTGGCCGTGAGCTCCTCGGGGAGACCGAGCTGCTCCCGCAGCGCCGGAGCGACCAGGAGGAGCACGCTGTCGCCCCGGTCCTCCGTGATCCCTCCCTCCGCCTCGACCAGGTCGACCAGGAAGCGGAGTGCGGGCTCGCTCACGGGTGGTCCTCCGCGGCGGCCTCGGCACCCCGCGTGGCGTGGTCGGTGCCCGCTGTGCCGGTGGCGACGAGCGCGTCGTTGCGCTCGCGGGAGGAGAGGTAGGCGGCGCGCGCCTGCACCAGACGGTCGCCGACTTCGTCGAGCCGTGCCGCCAGCTCGTCCATGTCACGGCTCGCGACGTGGGCGTCGAAGACCACCCGCTCGAGGTCGTAGTCGTCGTCGATCCGGCCGAGGATCATGTCGAGCTCGCCGACGACGAGCTCGAAGAGGTTGATCTTCTCCTCCAGCACCGCGAGGATGCGCTCCTCGATCGTCCCGCGCGCCACGAGGTTGACGACCGTCACGTCGTGCTCCTGGCCGATCCGGTGGAGGCGCCCCAGCCGCTGCTCGATCTGCATGGGGTTCCAGGGCAGGTCGAAGTTGACCATCTGGTGGCAGAACTGGAGGTTCCGGCCTTCGCCCGCCGCCTCGGTGGAGACCAGGACGGCGACGTCGGAGCGGAAGGCGGTGATGGCCGCTTCCTTCTCGCGGCGCGACATCGCTCCGTGGTAGAGGGCGACGCGCACGCCGGCCTCGCCGAGCACGTCCACGAGGTGCGCCTGCGTCCGCCGGAACGCCGTGAACACGAGCACCTTCTCGGCCGGTTGCTCCGTCCCTGTTGCCGTGGCGCCCAGCCGGTCGAGGGTCTCGAGCAGCGCCTCGGCCTTGGCGGTGCGGCGGGTCGTCGACGCGAGCGCGGCGAGCGGGCGCTGCAGGTCGTCCCAGCCGAGCTTGGCCGCGACCTCGCCGACCGCCGCCGGGCTCGACCCAGCCAGCCGCAGCGCCGAGCGCAGCGCCATCCCCCGGGACGGGGAGCTCGCTCGGCCGTCGGACCGAACCCGCTCGGCGACGGCCGCGTACACCTCGGCTTCGGCGTCCGTCGGGGCGACGACGAGCGTCTCGGCCAGCCGGCGAGGCAGCATGAGCGCGACCTGGCTCCGGCGGTGGCGGACCATCACCCCGTCCATCGCGGCGCGCAGGGAGGCCAGTGCCCGGGGCGCCCCTGTCCCCTGCGCGGCATGGCGTGCCCGGAATTGCTGCGACGTGCCGAGCACCCCGGGCGCGACGAGGCTCACCAGGTGGAAGAGGTCCGAGAGCCGGTTCTCCACCGGCGTGGCCGTGAGGAGCAGCAGGTGGCGGGTGCGCAGGTCCCGGACCAAGCGGGAGGAGGCAGTGGACGGGTTCCGTGCCCGGTGGGCCTCGTCCACCACGACGAGGTCCCAGTCCTGCTCCACGAGCCGCTCGCGCATCGGCGAGCGGCGAGCCGTCGGCAGCGAGGCGATCGCGACGGGCGGGTCGGAGCCGGTCAGGGAGGATCCCGGCCCGTCGCTCCCGAGCACGCACGTCGCGAGCGAGAACTTGCGCTCGAGCTCCTCGTGCCATTGGGCGACCAGCCCCGACGGGCACACGACGAGGACCCGGCGGGCGAGGCCGCGGAGGCGCAGCTCGATGAGCACGAGCCCGGCTTCGATCGTCTTGCCGAGACCCACCTCGTCGGCGAGGATCGCCCGGCCGCGCATCCTGCGCAAGACGGTCTCGGCGGCCTGGAGCTGGTAGTCGAACGGCGTGAACCGGAGGTGCTCCAAGGAGGCGAAGGTCTCGAAGCCCGGGCGCGCCCAGAGGGCGACCGCCGCCTCGACGAGCCGGGCGCTCGCCGCGTCGACGGCCGCGCCGGCCGTGAGCCGCGCCATGAGGCTCGCATAGGGGTCGAGGTCCACCGGTGGCTCGGACCGGTCGGGCGAGCCGGGGATGGCGGCGACATCTGGCACGGTGACGCAGGCTCGCATGCCGCACCTGTGGAGCGCCATGGGGAAAGTTGGGGAAAGCGGCGGCCGGCGGACGTCGGGCGAGGAGGGGGGGAGCTCGCCGAAGGACCGGCCGGGTTTCCTCCCCGTGGGCCCGGCCCTACGAACCCCGAGCGCCGCGCCGCCGGGTCCGCCGTGGGACTGTCTCGGGAATGGCGACGGTCGGCGGGCCGGGCACGTCCGGGGCCGCCCCGGGGCCTGCAGGCGGCGGCACCGTCGCCGCCGGCACCGCCGCTGCCGGCGGCGACGGGGAGGGGCCGGTGGTCGGCGGCAAGGGGCCGGTGGCCGGCGGGGAGGGGCCGGTGGCCGGCGGGGCGGCGGGGACCTGGGGGAGCGGCGGGGCGGCCCCGGTCCTCGGCAGCTGCCCGACGCCCGCCGCCAGCATTGCGGAGTTCGGGATCTTCCAGCGCCCGTCGTCGAGGCGCAACGTCGTGTACGTGAGCGTCATCTCGACGACCCACGCGTCGAAGACCCCACCGAGCGATCCCGAACGGATCCGCACGTGGTCGCCGACGGCGAACGGCCGGCTCAAGATGAGCACCATGCCGGCGAAGACGTTCCCGAGGCTCTGGGTGGCGGCGATGCCGAGGACGATGCCGGCCAGTCCGGCACCGACGAGGATCCGCGCGATCGACACCTGGAGCAGCGCCAGGAGGCTGAACGCGACGAAGAGGTAGCCGATGGCGGCGGTCACGATCCTCACGGCGCCCCCCGCTGAGGGAAGCGAACGGTGCGCGACGAGCTGGCCCAGGTGGGCCGAGAGGCGAGCCGTGGCGAACGCCCCGGCGACCAGCAGCACGCCGGCGCTGATCCAGGCCACCAGGCGGGTGTCGAGCGAGTGGCCGTGGATCGAGCCGAACGCCGACCCGGCGACGAGGGCGGCCAGCGCGACGACCCCGGCCCCTACGCCGGGCAGCACGTAACGCATCGTCATGGCGGTCGCGGGCGTCCTGGGTCGCGGGGCCACTGGGTTGCCTCCGGCCGTCAGGTGCTGCCCACGGTCGCGGGGCGGTCCGATCCCCCCATGGCGCTCGTCATCCACGACCCTCGCCGGCCCGTTCTTCCTCGCCGGTGGCCGAGGCGGTGCCCTCACTTCCCGCGCTCGTCGTCACCCTCGGGACCGGCCCAGGAGGTCGAGCGCCGCGGCGTCGTCGGGGATGTCCACGCTGGCAGTCTGGCCGATGGCCGCCCCGTGCGTGGCCACCCACCCGGCCCGCGAGGGTGCTGGGTGGGTCCTCAGGGGCGGTCGGCGGGGCCGGCCGGTGGCGCGACGCCGTGGGTCGCCACCCATGCCGGCCAGCTCAGGGGCGGCTCGCCGGCGGCCTGGCGGACGAACTCCCCCAGGTACCACCGCCGGAAGGCCAGGGCGTCGGGGGGCGTCGCCAGGCTGAGCAGGTAGCGGCCCTCCTCGCAGTAGCGGTCGGCCGCGTCCATGGCCGCCGCGAGGCGCCGGCAGGCACCGGTGATCTCGGGCGGCACCCGGTAGAGGAGGTCGATGGCATCGCGCCCCTGGTCGGCGGCCTCGGCGAGGTGGGGCTGCTGCTCGCCGGTGAGTGCCGCGAAGTCGGCGTCGAGCTCGTCGAAGAGGGCCAGGAGCCGGCGGGGCACGTGGTGCTCGTGGGCCGAGGCCTCGCTGGCGACGACCAGGGTGATCTCCCGCCGCAGCCCTTCCGCGTGCTCGTGGGCCCGGGCCCAGATGGCGAGCGGGAGCGCGAGGATCGACACCTCGAGGAGG
>DAHUZJ010000117.1 GCA_027306585.1 Acidimicrobiaceae bacterium
GGCAGGCAACCACCTTCACCGCCGCCGGCTCGAGCGTCGCCTACGGCACCATCGCCTCCTACAAGTGGACATTCGGTGACGGCTCGGCACCGGTCACCACCGCCACCGAGACCACCACCCACACCTACGCCGCCGCCGGCAGCTACACCGCGTCGGTGACCGAGACCGACTCGGCAGGGACCTCGACCACCCAGGTCTTCACCGGCCAGACCGTGTCGGACAACGGCGGCCCCTCGGCCACCGCCACCACGCCGGTGTCGGTCGACGCGGCCGTCAGCGCCTTCCCGGTGCTCATCGCCAATGCCAACTCCGGCACCGTCACCGACATCGGCCCGTCGGGCACCACCACCTTGAGAGTGGGGCTCAACCCGGACGCGGTGGCGATCACCCCCGACGGCAAGTACGCCTACGTGACCAATGCCGCCTCGGGGACCGTCAGCGTGATCGACGGGCCCAGCAGCGCCACCCCGACCGTGTCGGGCACCGCCCTGACCGTGGGGAGCAATCCAGAAGCGGTGGCGATCACCCCGGACGGCACCTACGCCTACGTGGCCAACTACGGCTCGGGGACGGTCAGCGTGATCGACGGGGCCAGCAGCGCCTCTCCGTCGGTGTCGGGCACCGCCCTGACCGTGGGGAGCGGTCCGGAGGGCGTGGCGATCACCCCGAACGGCACCGACGCCTACGTGGCCAACAACGGGTCGGGGACGGTCAGCGTGATCGTCGGCGCCAGCACCGGCTCGCCGTCGGTGTCGGGCACCGCCCTCACTGTCGGGACGGGCCCGGACGCAGTGGCGATCACCCCGGGGGGCACCTACGCCTACGTGGCCAATTACGGGTCTCACGACGTCAGCGTGATCGTCGGCGCCAGCACCAGCTCGCCGTCGGTGTCGGGCACCGCCTTCACAGTGGGGACAGGGCCGGAGGGACTGGCGATCACCCCGGGCGGTGCCTTCGCCTACGTCACGAACGTGACATCGGGCACGGTCAGTGTCATCGACGGAGCGAGCACCGCCAGCCCGAGCGTGTCGACCCCCGCCCTCGCCGTGGGGAACCGTCCCTACGGGATCGCGGTGAGCCCCGACGGCGCCACCGCGTACGTGGCCAACAACGAGTCACCCGGCACCCTGGCCGTGATCGACGGTGCCAGCACCGCGTCCCCGACCGTGTCGCCCACCGACCTGTCGGTGGGCGGCAACCCCACCCGGATGGCCGTTGTCCCGGACCAGGCGCCGGTGGCGAGGATCTCGGCTCCCGCCGTCGTGTCCGCCGGGCAGGCGGCCACCTTCACCGCCGCCGCCTCGACCGTCGCCTACGGCACGATCGCCGAGTACGCCTGGACATTCGGCGACGGCTCGGCCTCTGTCACGACCAGCAGCGACACCACGCACGTCTACGCCGCGCCCGGGTCCTACACCGCGTCGGTGACCGAGACCGACTCGGCGGGGACCTCGACCACCCAGGTGTTCACCGGCCAGACCGTGTCGCAGAACGGGGGTCCCTCGGCCACCGCCACCACGTCGGTGTCGGTCAACGCGCCGATCGACGCCTACCCGGTGCTCATCCTCAACGCGGGTAGCACAACCGTCACCGATATCAGCCCCGCGGGCACGACCACCTTGGCCGTAGGGGGCGAGCCCGCCGGGGTGGCCGTCACCCCCGACGGCGCCTACGCCTACGTGGCCGATTACTCCGGGGGCGTCAGCGTGATCTCCGGGGCGAACACCGCCGCTCCCACCGTGTCGGCCACTCTCAGCGCGGGAACAAACCCGGTCCGGGTGGCGATCACCCCCGACGGCAAGTACGCCTACGTGACCGGCAACACCGCCTCGGGCACCGTGACCGTCATCAAGGGGGCCGATACCACCAACCCGACGGTATTGACCACTCTCCACGTGGGCGCGGACCCGGCCGGGGTGGCGATCACCCCCGACGGGAAGTACGCCTACGTGGCCAACAGCTCGTCGGGCAGCGTCAGCGTCATCGGGAACGCCGACACCACAACGCCGAGCGTCGTGGCCACGCTCCCTGCGGGAGCCACCCCCACAGCAGTGGCGATGGCCCCCGACGGCCAGTACGCCTACGTCACGAACGACATCAGCTCGGGAACGGTGACCGTCTTCAAAGGGGTCGAGACCGCCACGCCCACGCCCTTGACCACCCTCGCCGTGGGCAGCGACCCGACCGCGTTGGCGATCACCCCCGACGGGCAGTACGCCTACGTGGCGAACGACACCAGCTCGGGCATCGTCAGCGTCATCGACGGGGCGAGCACGACCAGCCCGACTGTGTCGCACGCATCGCTCACCGTGTGCTCGGGGCCGCAGGGTGAGGCGGTCACCCCCGACGGCCAGAACGTGTACGTGATCTGCGGGGCGACCAACGCCGGCAATGTGATCGACGGGGCGAGCACCGCTGCCCCGAGCGTCTCGGCGACCCCGTTGCGGCTGGGGACGAACTCCGAAGAGGCGGCCGTGGTGCCCGACCAGGCGCCGGTTGCGGCGATCTCGGCTCCGGCCGTCGGGCCACCCGGGCGGCCCACGTCGTTCACCGCCGCCGGCTCGACGGTCGCATTCGGCACGATCGCCGAATACGCGTGGACATTCGGCGACGGCTCGGCCCCGGTGACGACCAGCACGGACACCACCACCCACGTCTACGCCGGGCCCGGGTCCTACACCGCGTCGGTGACCGAGACCGACTCGGCGGGGACTTCGACCACCCAGACCTTCACCGGCCAGACCGTCTCGCAGAACGGCGGTCCCTCGGCCACCGCCACCACGACGGTGTCGGTGCACGCTTTGACCGCTCCCGGAGCACCCACCGGGTTGGTCGCCACCGCCGGCGATGGCCAGGCGAGCTTCGTCTGGAACGCGCCCTCCTCGAGTGGCAGTTCGGCGATCAGCTCCTTCACCGTGACCTGTTCTCCCTCGGGAGCGGCGACGGTGAACGGCACTAGCGCGACGATCACCGGGCTCCACAACGGGGTCACCTACACCTGCAGCGTGGCAGCCCGCAATGCCGTCGGCACCGGCCCGTTCTCGGCATCGGTGACGGTGACGCCGCAGTCGCAGGCGCAGGTCTCGAGCAGTGGCTACCGCCTGGTCGCCGCCGACGGCGGGGTCTTCGCCTTCGGGGACGCCGGCTTCCACGGGTCGACCGGGGGGATGCACCTCGACCAGCCGATGGTCGGCATGGCCGCCTGAGGAGGGGCGCGGACCATCGACCGTCGCATTCCCTTGTCCATCCCCCTTTGGTACGCGGATGTGGCGGCTACGGAGCAGATCGCCGTCCGGGTTCCCCCGGAGCACCTGAGAGAGGGCCGGGCCAAGCCCGAGGAAGGAGCCGGCCGGGCTCGGACCGGGCGGGGCGGTGCTGGAAACCGGGCGGGGCCCCGGCCCACGGGCTCAGAGCTTGACGAGGTCTCGAGCCTCGAAGCGGCCCAGGAGGCCCGGCGCCACCTCGTAGGCGACCTCGGCGCCGACGTCCACCGTGCGGGAGCCGTCGGCGATGGCCGTACAGTGGAAGCCCAGCACGTCGCCGTCCTCCTCCGTCACCTCGCCCAGCCCGCGGGCCTCGTCGAAAGCCGTCACGGCGCCCCGGCGGACTGGCTTGGCGGCCAACGCAGCGGTCACGGCCACCTCTGTCCCCTCAGTGGACGATCTTCGAGAGGGCGAGCTCGAGGATGTCCGTGGCCCCGCGGTCCTTCAGCTCGGGGATCAACGTGTTGATCTCGGCCTTGGGGACCACCGTCTCGAGGGCATAGCCGCCCCCGCCCGACAGCTCGGACACGGTGGGCGCCCGGAGGGACGGCAGCGCGTCCACCACCGACTCGAGGCGGTTGGCCGGCACGTTGAGCTTCACCAGGACCTTCTCGCGCGCCTCGAGGGTCCCCTGCAGCAGCGTGAGCAGCTGCTCCATGGCGTGGTACTTCTCCGGGTCGGCCGCCGCCTCCGGGTTGGCGATGAGCTCGGTCCGGGAGACGAGGAGCGTCTCGATGATCCGCAGCCCGGCAGCGCGCAGGGCACGGCCCGTCTCGGTGATCTCCACCACGCAGTCGGCGATGTCGGGCACCTTGGCCTCGGTCGCGCCATAGGAGAGGGACACCCGTGCGTTCACGCCGTGGGCGGCGAGGGCCCGCGAGGTCAGCTCGGGGTACTCGGTGCTCACCCGCACCCCGTCGGGCAGGTCGGCGAGCTTCTCGAAGGGCGAGCCGGCGGCCACCGCCAGGACGACCCGGATCGGGTTGGTGGTGGCCTTCGAGTAGTTGAGCTCACCCAGGGACACCACGCTGGCGCCTCGCTCCTCGATCCAGTCCCGGCCGGTGATCCCGAGATCGAAGAGGCCGCTCGCCACGTAGACCGGGATCTCCTGGGGCCGGAGGATGCGGACCTCGTCGACCCGGGGGTCGGCGATCGAGGCCCGGTAGTCGATCTCCGAGGAGCGCGACACGGCGAGGTCCGCCGCGGCGAACAGCTCGAGAGTGGCCCGCTCCAGCGAGCCCTTGGGAAGGACGAGGCGCAGCATGCTCAGATCATCACCGACCGGAGGAGACGGTACATCTCGACGGCGCCGTGGGCGGCCTCCCGGCCCTTGTTCGCCGGTCCGGGCTCAGAGCGCGCGAGCGCCTGCTCCACCGTGTCGGTGGTGAGGACCCCGAACGCCACGGGCACCCCCGTGTCGAGCTGCACCCGCTGGATGCCGGCCGCGCACTCCCCCGCGACCACGTCGTAGTGGCCGGTCTCGCCCCTGATCACGGCGCCGAGGCACACCACGATGTCCACCGCGCCGTGCGTGGCGAAGCTGCGGGCCACCAGCGGCAGCTCGAACGCGCCCGGTGCCCAGGCCACCTTCACGTCGCTGCGGGCCACGCCGAGCTCGTCCAGCCCGGCCAGCGCTCCCTCGAGCAGCCGCCAGGTGATGTTGCCGTTGAAGCGCGAGCACGCGATGCCGGCACGCACGCCGCTCCCGCCGCCGTCGCCGTGCAGCACCGCGCCGACCTGGCCCTCGAGGGACTCGAGGACCCCCGCCGGGAGGGCGGCCGCCTGTTGCTCGTCCGTCGCCATGGCGCTCCTGTCTAGAGCACGCCGTCGAGACCCTCGAGCAGGTGCCCCATCCGCTCGCGCTTGGTCCGCAGGTACTCGATGTTCTCCGGGTTGGGGGCCGACTCCAGCGGCACCCGCTCGGTGATGTCGAGGCCGAACCCCTCGAGGCCGCCGTACTTCACCGGGTTGTTGGTGAGGAGCCGCATGGTCGTCACGCCCAGGTCGACGAGGATCTGGGCTCCGATGCCGTACTCGCGGCCGTCCACCGGCAGGCCGAGCACGACGTTGGCGTCCACCGTGTCGTGGCCCTGCTCCTGCAGGTGGTAGGCGCGGATCTTGTGCCCGAGCCCGATCCCTCGGCCCTCGTGGCCGCGGAGGTACACCACGACCCCGCGGCCCTCCGCCTCGATCAGCTCGAGCGCGGTGCGCAGCTGCGGCCCGCAGTCGCACCGCAACGAGCCGAAGACGTCACCGGTCAGGCACTCGCTGTGCACCCGCACCAGGACGTCGCGCTCGCCGTCGACGTCGCCCAGCACGAGCGCCAGGTGCTGCTCGCCGCCGAGGACCGACTCGTAGACGTACGCCCGGTAGGCGCCCGTCGGCGTGGGGATCCGCGCCTCCGAGACGCGCCGGACCAGCTTCTCGGAGCGCCGCCGGTACCGGATGAGGTCGGCGATCGAGATCAGCGGCAGCCCGTGCTGTTCGGCGAACCCCTCCAGCTCCGGCAGCCGGGCCATGCCGGACTTGTCGGCCGACACGATCTCGCACAGCACCCCGGCCGGGGCGAGCCCGGCCGCACGGGCCAGGTCGAGGGTGGCCTCGGTGTGGCCGGCGCGCTTCAGCACCCCTCCCGGCCGGTAGCGCAGGGGGAAGACGTGACCGGGGCGCGCGAGGTCGCCGGAACGCGTCGCCGGGTCGATGAGGGCGGCCACGGTGGCCGCCCGGTCTGCGGCCGAGATGCCGGTGGTCGTCCCCCGGCGGGCGTCGACACTGACGGTGAACGCCGTTCCCTGCGACTCGGTGTTCTCCGCCACCATGAGCGGCAGCTCCAGTGCGTCGGCCCGCTCGGGGAGCACAGGCACGCAGATCACCCCTGAGGTGTGCGTGAGGAAGAAGGCGATGCTCTCGGGCGTCGCCGCCTCGGCCGCCATGACGAGGTCACCCTCGTTCTCCCGGTCCTCGTCGTCGACGACCACCACCATCCCGAGGCGCCGGACCGCCTCGACGGCCTCCTCCACGGTCGAGAACGGCACGGCTAGGCCGCCACCGCCGGCGCCAGGTCCAGCCGCACGTCGTCGCCGAGGCGGGCCACGGACACGAGCCGTCCCCGCCACACGTCGTCGATGGTGGGCGCGCCCGGTCCGGCAAAGAGCGGGCGGCCGTCGTCGCCGCCGAAGAAGGCCGGCGCCACGTAGAGCACGTACCGATCGACCAGGCGCGCGGCGTGGAAGGCGTGCGCCACACCGGCTCCGCCCTCGACGAGGACCTGCAGCACGCCACGCCGGCCGAGCTCGTCGAGGACCTCGCCGGGCGCACCCGACAGCGAGACGGCCGGCTGCACCCGAGCGGCGGGCGGCGCGGCGCCCAGCACGACCCGCAATGGCTGGCGGGCTGGCGGCGGGTCGAGGCGCGCCCTGAGCTCCGGGTCGTCGGCCCGCACCGTCCCGGCTCCGACGAGCACGGCGTCCGACTGCGCGCGCAGGCGGTGGACGTCGAGGCGAGCTGCTGCGCCGGTGATCCACCGGCTGGACCCGTCGGGAGCCGCCGTGCGCCCGTCGGCCGTGGCCGCCAGCTTGAGCACCACCCATGGGCGCCCCGTCCTGCGGTGCTTGAGGTAGGGGGCCAGCTGCTCGTCCACGGCCTCGGCCGCCACGCCGACCACCACCTCCACGCCGGCCGCCCGCAGCGTGGCCGCGCCCCGCCCCGCCACCTGCGGGTCGGGGTCGAGCACGCCCACCACCACCCGCCGCACTCCGGCGGCGGCGACCGCATCGGCGCACGGTCCCGTGCGCCCGGCGTGCGCGCACGGCTCGAGGGTCGTGTACAGCGTGCTGCCGCCAGGGTCGTCGCCGGCGGCGCGAGCCCGTTCCAGCGCCGCCACCTCGGCGTGGGCGCCGCCGGGCGGCGCCGTGGCGCCGCCGTGGACCGCCCCGGACGCCGTCACCAGGACGGCACCGACCCATGGGTTGGGCGACGTGGCTCCCCGCACGTGCTCGGCCAGGTCGACCGCCCGCAACATCCAGGCGCGGTCCCCGACCGTCTCGACCGAGGTCCACTGCGCCGCCACGCACGCTCCTTCCGCCCCGGCGCCGGTGTCGGGTGGCGTCATCCTACCGGGGGCCATCGGAGGCCCTCCCGCGCACCGCGGCAGCGCGGATCGCCTCGGTGGCCTCCCACGGCCGCTCGCGCCCGAAGATGGCGGAGCCGGCCACCAGCACGTTGGCGCCGGCACGCGCCGCCGCCGGGGCCGTCCGCTCGTCGATGCCGCCGTCCACCTCGAGGTCGACCCGGTCGGCCAGGCCGCGCTCGACGAGCGCCGCCCGCATCTGGGCCACCTTGGGCACGACCTCCTCCATGAACGACTGGCCCCCGAACCCGGGGAAGACCGTCATGCACAGGACCAGGTCCACCCGGTGGAGATGGGGCTCGAGCGCCTCGAACGGCGTGTCCGGGTTGGCCGCGAGCCCGGCACGGAGCCCGAGGGCCCGGCAGCACTCCAGCAGCTCGTCGGTCCTCCCGACCTCGACGTGCACGGTGCAGCCGTCCGCACCGGCCTCGGCGAAGGCCTCGAGGTAGTCCCCGGGGTCGGTCATCATGAGATGACAGTCGAAGTACAGGTCCGAGTGCTTGCGGAGCGACCGCACCACCGGGGGCCCGATGGTCAGATTTGGCACGAAGTGGCCGTCCATGACGTCGAGGTGGAGCCAGTCGGCCACCCCGGCCACCTCGCCCACCGCCTCGGCCAGGCCCCCGAAGTCGGCTGAGAGCAGGGAGGGCGCCATCTTGAGGGCGCCGGCGGTGCCGGGGTCGTGGGCCACCACGCGAGCCTAAGCGAGGCCGTCGGCGGACAGGCGCTCCCCGGGCGCCGGCCGGGCGCCGCGCAGCCATGTGCCGGCTGCCATCGGGGCCTTGCCCTCTGGCTGCACCGTCGCGAGGCGGAGCGCGCCGCCGGCCGTGACCACCGTGTCGCCGACGAGCGTCCCGGGCGGCGCACCGGGAGGGGGCGAGCCGTCGCCGGCTCGGCCGTCCGGGGCCGCCGCGCCGGTGAGAGCGGGCACCGGCGCGGCGGCCAGCACCCGCAGCCGCCGCCCCCGCCACGTCGTCCACGCCCGGCCGAGCTTGACCACCCGCGCCAGCTCGCCGGCCGGACGGTCCCACCGCAGCTCCAGCTCCTCGGGCCTCACCTTCTCGGCGTAGGTGGCGTCGCCCGCCTGGGGCACCGGCTCGGGGAGCGGTGCGGCGAGCGTCTCGACAAGGAGCTGCGCGCCGACATGCACCAGGCGGTCGCGCAGCGAGGCCAGGTCGTCGGCGTCGTCGACGGCCACCCGCCGGGAGGCGTAGACGTCCCCCGTGTCGAGCCCCGCGGCGACCTCCATGACGCACACGCCGGTCTCCCGGTCACCGGCCAGGAGGGCGCGCTCCACCGGCGCCGCCCCCCGCCAGCGGGGCAGGAGGGAGAAGTGGAGGTTGACCATGGGCACGGCGGCGAGGACGTGCTCGGGGATGATCCGCCCGTACGCCACCACCACGCCCAGCTCGGGCCGGGCGTCCACCGCGGCGTCGAGGTCGTGGGCCACCGGGATGCCGAGCCGCTCGGCCGCCGCTCGCACCGGGCTGGGCGAGGTGGCCGCACCCCGCCCCCGGCGACGGTCAGGGCGCGTCACGACCATCACCACGTCGTGGCCGGCGGCGACCAGCGCCTCCAGGGGCGGCACTGCCAGCTCGGGGGTGCCCAGGTAGGCGAGGCGTCGGCCCATCGGCCGGCCGGCTACCCGGCGACGGCGCGGCTGCGCAGGATCGTGAGGGCCTCGCGCCGCTGCTCGGGCTCCAGGCGCTCGAGCAGCAACGTGCCGTCGAGGTGGTCGAGCTCGTGCTGGAACACCCTGCCCTCGAGCTCGCTCGCCTCGATCGACACCTCGCGGCCGTCGAGGTCCAACCCCACGAGGTGCACGTGGTTGGGACGCACGATGGTCCAGCTGAGCCCGGGCACCGACAGGCAGCCCTCCTCGTAGGCCCACTCCCCCGACGACTCGACGATGCGGGGGTTGATGATGGCCGCCGCCCCCTCGCCGACGTCGTAGACGAACAGGCGGCGCTGGACGCCGACCTGGTTGGCCGCCAGCCCCACGCCCGGGGCCTCGTACATCGTCTCGATCATCTCGTCGACGAGCTTGGCGACGCGCCCGTCGATCTCGTCCACCTCTTTGGTGGGCTGCTTCAGGACGGGGTCACCGTACTGGCGGATCGGGAGCACCTGCCCAAATTACACGTCGGTCGGATCCACCTGGACGCCCCCGTGCAGGACCGACACGGCGTCGCACAGGACGGCGTGGTCGGGCGCCCGCACGAGCCACCGCTCCCCGCCGAGCGGGGCCACCTCGACGCCCTCGAGCGCCGGCCGGTGCGCCGACCGCACGACGGCCAGGGCGGCGTACGGGGGCAAGGACAGCGCCCGCCGCACGTCCAGCTCTGTCACGAGCCCCGGGTTGCCGGCCACTGCGGCCTGCAGCACGGTGTGGTCGGGCAGCCGGGTCTGGACGAGGACCGTGCCCGCTGTCGCGTCGCCCCGGCCCCCGACCAGCCGCCCGGCCCGTACCAGGAGGGCGAGCGTCTCCTCGGCCGCCGTGTAGCGGGGCGCCAGGAGGTGCTGGTCGACGTCGAGGAAGGCGACCCCGGCGGCATGGCGCACCCGGTGCAGGACCGCCTCCGTGCCGACAAGGACGGGGGCGGCGGGAACCGGCTGGCGCGGTCCCCACACCTCCCCCACGACCACCCCGAGCAGCGCCTCGAGCTCGCCGCGCAGCCGGCTCACGCTGCGCCGCCGGACGGCGAGCCGGGTGGCGCCGCAGGCGGTGCACACGACCGGCCGGGCCGTCGCGCACCCGCCGCACACCAGCTCGTCGCCCACCTCCTCGACCGGCCGGCCGCACTCGTCGCAACGGGCCAGTTCCCCGCAGGCGGCGCAGGCGAGGAGCGGTGCCGTGCGGTTGAGCACGCAGACCAGCGGACGCTCGGGCGTCCCGGGTCGCCGTCGGGCGAGCGCCACCAGCTCCTCGGACAGGAGGCCGGTCCGGGGGTCCGCGCCCCGCCGGTCGGCCATCGTGACCGCGGGCCACCCCGACCGCTCCGCCGAGCGCTCTGGCACCTCCGCCGGCCCGTACCGCGCCACCTGGACGGCCGTGGGGCACGGGGACACGAGCACGCAGGGCGCACCGTCGCGAGCCGCCCGTTCCGCCAGGACCTCGGCGGCGTCGTAGCGCTCGGTGTGGTCGTGGCAGTCCAGCACCACCGCCGCTCCCAGCCGGGGGACCGGCGCCCACGCCACCGAGCGGGCGCCCACGACCACGGGCCACCCGGCCGCCGCCTCGTCCCACCCCCGGGCGACGTCCACCCCCCGGCGGCGGAGGCGGTCGGCGAGCCGTACCGCCCACCCAGCAGCCGGCACGAGCACCACCACCGGTCCGGTGGCCTGCCCGACGACCTCGAGCACGAGCGGAAGGAGGTCGGTGGCGGGCGGGCGACGGAGGAGCCGGGGCGGCGGGCCCGACGGCGGGCCGCCCCGCTCGTCGCCCGGCAGCGGGGTCCGGACGGCGTCCCGCTCCGGGGTCCCCACCGCCGTCCCCGAGCTCGGCGGCAGAGCCGGGAGGTGGCGGACATTGCGCTCTGGCG
Source organism: Acidimicrobiaceae bacterium (assembly GCA_027306585.1). Taxonomy (GTDB): domain Bacteria; phylum Actinomycetota; class Acidimicrobiia; order Acidimicrobiales; family RAAP-2; genus DAHUZJ01. Next base: position 10,935 of record DAHUZJ010000117.1, read on the forward strand.
ACGCCATCCGCAGCACCGTCGCCGGTGCCAGCGCCCACCGCCACGACGCCCACCCCGCCAGGTCGAGCACGGCGGGCGGCGGACCATGGCCGGAGACACCGGTGATGGCCTGCAGCCGTACGCCCGGCGGCGGCTCGACGCCCAGCGCCGTGACCCACCCCCCGACGCGGCGCCCGTGGAACGGGACCCGGACGCGCGCGCCGACGCGCACCTCCGCGCGCCAGCGTTCGGGCACCGTGTAGTCGAAGCGCCGCCGGCTGACGACCGGCACGTCGGGGACGACCCCGACCACCACCTCGCCGCCGGTGCCCGACGGCAGGCCGCTCAGAGGCCGAGCGCCCGCCGCAGGTCGTCCAACTTCGGGGTCGCCTCCCAGGTGAACTCCTTGTCGCTGCGCCCGAAGTGGCCGTAGGCGGCGGTGCGCCGGTAGATGGGCCGGCGCAGCTCGAGCTCCTGGATGATGGCCGCCGGTCGGAGGTCGAAGAGCTCGCGCACCGCGCCGGCGATCTTCGCCGGGTCGACGGTCTCGGTCCCGAAGGTCTCGACGAGGAGGGAGACGGGCTGGGCGACGCCGATGGCGTAGGCCACCTGGACCTCGCACCGGCGGGCGGCGCCAGCCGCCACCACGTGCTTGGCCACCCAGCGGGCGGCGTAGGCGGCGGAGCGGTCCACCTTCGAGGGGTCCTTCCCGGAGAAGGCGCCACCGCCGTGGCGGGCCATCCCGCCGTAGGTGTCGACGATGATCTTGCGGCCCGTCAGCCCGGTGTCGGCGTGGGGGCCGCCCAGCTCGAACGTCCCCGTCGGGTTGGCGAGCACCCGCATACCGTCCGTGTCCAGGTCGGCCGGGAGCAGCGGGTGGATCACGTGCTCCCGCAGGTCCGGCAGCAGCAGGGTCTCGAGGTCGATGCCCGGCTGGTGCTGGGTCGAGATGAGGACGGTGCCGAGGGCCACCGGGCGCCCGTCCTCGTAGTCCACGCTGACCTGCGTCTTGCCGTCGGGCCGCAGGTAGGGCAGCACACCGACCCGGCGCACCTGAGCCAGGCGCTGGGCGAGACGGTGCGACAGCCAGATGGGCAGGGGCATGAGGTCCGGCGTCTCGTCGCAGGCGTAGCCGAACATCATCCCCTGGTCGCCGGCACCCTGGGCGTTGAGCCGGTCCTCGCCCCCCGCCCCGCTGCGCAGCTCGTAGGCGGCGTCGACGCCCTGGGCGATGTCCGGCGACTGGCCGTCGAGGGCCACCACCACGCCGCAGGTGCGGCCGTTGAAGCCGTAGGCGTCGTTGTCGTAGCCGATCTCGCAGATGACCTCGCGGACCAAGGCGGGGATCTCCACGTAGGTCTTCGTGGTGATCTCGCCGGCCACCACGACGAGCCCGGTGGTGAGGAGCGTCTCGCACGCCACCCGGCTGAAGGGGTCCTGCTCCAGGAGGGAGTCGAGGACGGCGTCGGAGATCTGGTCTGCCATCTTGTCGGGATGCCCCTCGGTGACCGACTCCGAGGTGAAGGTGGTCCTCACGTCGCCGTCCTTCCTGTCTGGTCCGCCGGGGCCGTCCGCGGCGGATCGCGGTGCGTGGTGGTGAGCAGGCCGACCACCCTATCCAACAGCGCCTCGGCGACCTCCCGCTTGGTCCGCAGCGGCACCTCCACGGCTCCGCCCCCGGCGGACAGGATGGTCACGGCGTTGGTGTCGTGGTCGAACCCGACGCCGGGGGCCGAGACGTCGTTGACCACCAGCAGGTCGACCCCCTTGCGCTCGAGCTTGCCGGCGCCCCGCTCGAGCGGGTCGTCGGTCTCCGCCGCGAAGCCGACGATCACCTGACCGGGGTCCCGGCGCCGGACCAGCTCGGCCAGGATGTCGGGCGTCTGCTCGAGGACCAGCTCGGGCACCCCGTGGACCTTGACCTCCGCCGACGCCTTGGGCCGGAAGTCGGCCACGGCCGCCGCCATGACGACGACGTCGGCGCCGGGGGCCGCAGCCACCATCGCCGCCTCCATGTCGGCCGCGGACTCCACCCGCACGACCTCGACCGCCGGAGCGTCCACCGAAAGGGGTGCGGCGGTGACCAGCGTCACGGAGGCGCCGCGAGCGGCCGCGGCCTCGGCGACGGCATGTCCCTGCTTCCCCGACGAGCGGTTGGTGATGACGCGGACCGGGTCGATCCGCTCCCGCGTGCCGCCGGCGCTCACCACCACCCGGCGCCCCTCCAGGTCGCGGGGACCCCCGGCGGCCGCCACCGCGGCCACGATCGCCGCCGGCTCTGCCATCCTCCCGGCGCCGACGTCCCCGCCGGCGAGACGACCGGTCTCGGGGGGCACCACGACCACGCCTCGGGCGACCAGCCGGGCCAGGTTGTCCTGGACCGCAGGGTGCTCCCACATCTCGGTGTGCATGGCCGGGCAGACCACCACCGGCGCCCGGGTGGCGAGCAGAGTGGCGGTCAGCAGGTCGTCGGCCATCCCGGCGGCATAACGGGCCAGCAGGTCGGCGGTCGCCGGTGCGACCACCACCACGTCGGCCGTCTTCCCGAGCCGGGTGTGGGGGATGGTGCCCTCCCACAGGCTGCGCTGCACCGGTGCCGAGGCCAGGGCGGCGAAGGTCGTCTCCCCCACGAAGTGGACGGCGGCGTCGGTCAGGACCGGGGTGACGTGGTGCCCGGCATCGACCAGGCGGCGGCACACCTCGATCGCCTTGTAGGCGGCGATGCCGCCAGAGACCCCCAGGACGACGCGCACGGGGACCGGCGTCAGCCGGCGGCGGGGCCCTCGTCCACGGGCGCCGGGTCCTCGCCGAACGCCCCGCCGGCCTCGGCCGCCTCCGCCGCCTCGGCAATGGCCCGAGCCTCGCCGGTGTCCTCTTCGCCCTCCGGGCGGTCGTACGTCACCTTGCCGGCGGCGATCTCCTCGAAGGCGATCGACAGCGGCTTGCCGGAGACGGAGGTCACCTGCGGGGGCACGATGCGGCCCAGGCCCTCGCCGAGGCTGTTGTAGTACGAGTTGACCTGGCGGGCGCGCCGCGAGCCCAGCGTGACCAGCGTGAACTTGGAGTCCACCTTGTCGAGGAGCTGCTCGATCGGCGGGTCCATCAGCGTGTTACGGGCCATCGGGTTCCTTTCGGCGGGTCGCGGCCACTATACCGGCCAGCTCGGCAACGGCTTGGCCCACCTCGTGGTTCACGACCTCGTAGGCGGCCAGGGCGCGGCCGCGACCGACCTCCTCACGCCCTGCGGCGACCCGGCGCTCGACGTGCTCGGAGGAGTCCCCCCGGGCCCGCAGCCGCGCCCGCTGCACCACGCTGGACGGAGGGAGCAGCAGGACCACCACGGCATCGGGCCGCTTGGCCACGACCTGCTCGGCCCCCTGGACGTCGATCTCGAGCAGGACGTCGCAGCCCGACGGAGGCTCGGGGTCCGGCGTGCCGTAGAGGTTGCCGAGGAACTCGGCCCATTCGAGGAACCCGTCGTCCGCCACCCGCGCCAGGAACTCCTCCCTGGTCACGAAGACGTAGGCGTCCTCGGCCTCGCCAGGACGGCGGGGCCGGGTGGTCCACGACCGGCTCAACCACACCCTCGGATCGGCGGCGGTCAGCGCCGCGGCCACCGTGCCCTTCCCGGCCCCTCCGGGGCCGACGAGCACGAACAAGCGATGCTCAGTGGGAAGCAGTCTCTTTGAGCAGGTCGGCCCGCTGCTTGGCCCCGAGCCCCTGGAGCCGACGGCTGTCGGCGATCCCCACGGACTCCATGAGCCGGCGGGCCTTGACCTTGCCGAGACCGGGCAGCGACTCCAGCACCGAGAGGACCTTCATCTTGCCCACCGTCTCGTCGGCGTCGGCCCGCTGGAGAAGCTCCGAGAGCGGCATGGCCCCCGACTTGAGCTTCTCCTTCACATCGGCACGCTCACGACGGACTTTGGCGGCCTTCTCGAGTGCAGCCTGGCGCTGCTCGGCAGTCAGTGCGGGAGGTTGGGGCATGGGAACCGACTGTAGCGCCTCCTCCCTGCCCTGTTCATGCGAGGACGGCGGAAAGTTCGTCCCTGACCAGGGCGGCGGCCCGCCGCAGGGCGTCGACCGCGGGGCCCGCCCCGAGCACCGACCGGGAGGCACTGGGCAGGACGGTCCCGGGAGCGCACCCCGCGAAGAGGGCGCCCACGTCCGCGGGGGTGGCGCCCTGCGCACCCAGCCCCGGCGCCAACAGAACCCCGCCGACCTGGGAGAACGCCGTGGGCGCGGGCTCGGCGCCGTCCGCCGGTCGCCCCGCCAGCGTGGCACCGACCACCGCGCCGACGGCGCCGACGGCCAGCCCCTCCTCCCGGTTGAGGGCGGCGACACCTTCGAGCACCAGGTCGCCCACCGCCCGGCCGCCGGCGGCGGCGGCCGCCTGCACGGACTGCCCCTCGGGATTGCTCGATCTCGCCACGACGAGGAGCCCGCGCCCGTTGCGGCGGGCCATCTCGACCATGGGGGCGAGGGCGCCGAGCCCGAGGTACGGGTGGGCCGTCACGGCGTCGGCCGCCAGCGGGCTCCCCTCGCCCAGCCAGGCGTCGGCGTACGCTGCCGACGTCGAGCCGACGTCGCCCCGCTTGGCGTCGGCGATCACGAGGAGCCCGGCGTCGGCGGCGTCGGCCAGCAGGCGCTCGAGGACGGCGATCCCGGCGGCGCCGTGCCGCTCGAAGAAGGCCACCTGCGGCTTGACCACGGGCACCACCCCGGCCAAGGCCTCGACACAGCGGCCAGCGAACGTCGCCAGACCCTCGGCGCTGTCCGGCAGCCCCCAGTCGGCGAGGAGCTGGGGCGAGGGGTCGATCCCCACGCACAGGGGCCCCGTCCGGGCGACGGCGGCCACCATCCGGGCGCCGAAGGCGCCCGGCACGGGGTCCGTCACCACCGTCGCCACCGTCGCCACCGTCCCGTGGCGGCACGCCGGGACCTCACGCCGCGGCCCCGACCACGTCCCGCAGGCGGCGGACCCGGCGACGGCGGCACCAGCGCGCCAGCTCGCCCTGGACCTTCCACGGCGCCCGGGGATCGGCAAAGGTCGCCGTCCCCACCTGCACGGCGTCGGCACCGGCCATCAGCAGGGCGAGCGCCTCCCGGCCCGACGCCACGCCGCCGACACCCACGATCCCGGCGTCGGGGAACGCCCGCCGGCAGTCCCGGACGGCACGCAGCGCCACCGCGTGCAGCGGGGGGCCCGAGAGCCCGCCGTTCCACGCCCGGCGGCCGTCCACGTCCACGCCGGCAGCGAGGAGCGTGTTCACCAGCGTGAGGGCCTCGGCGCCGGCGCCGAGGGCGGCGCCGGCGATCTCGCACAGGTTGCCGGCGTTGGGGCTGAGCTTGGCCCACCGGGGCACGCCGGCCGCGGCGCAGGCGTCCACCGCCTCGGCCGTCGCCGTCGCCGAGTGGGCGAACATGCGGGAGCGGTCCTCGAGGTTGGGACAGCTCACGTTCACCTCGACGGCAACGACCGCCGGCGCCCCGGCCAAGAGGGCGGCGGCCTCGGCGAACTCGTCGACCGTCCGGCCCCACAGGCTGGCGACGACGCGGGCGCCGCTGGCGGCCAGGCCCGGGAGGTCGTGCTCCCGCCAGGCGGCGACGCCCGGGCCCTGGAGGCCCACGTGGTTGACCATCCCGCCCCCGGCCGCCGGGTGGAGGCGGGGAGCGGGGTTACCCGGCCACGGGGCGGCGGCCAGGGACTTCACGACCACCGCCCCGAGGGCTGCCAGCGCGCCATAGGCGACGAGCTCGGTGCCGTGACCGGCGGTGCCCGAGGCCGTCATCACCGGCGCCGGCAGGGCCACCGTGCCGACGGTGGTCGCCAGTGTCACCGGGCGTGCAGCTCCTGGAGGCTCCGGACGACGAGCGGGTGGACGGCGCGGTCGGTCATCCCGGCCACGGCCGCCTGGGCGGCGGCGAGGGTGGTGATGCAGGGCACGTGGTGGGCCAGGGCGGCCGTGCGGATGTGCACGCCGTCCGCCTGGGAGCCTCGACCACGGGGCGTGTTGACGACCATCTGGACCTTGCCCGACGAGATGAGCTCGACGGCGTCGGACGCCAGCCCCTCCTCGCCGACCTTCGCCACCAGCGTCTCCACCGGGACGCCCCGGTCCCGCAGGAAGCCCGCCGTCCCGAGGGTGGCGGCCAACGAGAAGCCGAGCGCCACCAGGCCGCGCGCCACCTCGAGGCCGGCCGCCTTGTCCCGGTCGGCCAGCGACAGGAACACCGTGCCGCTTCGGGGCAGGTCGGTGCCGGCTGCCGTCTGGCTCTTGGCGAACGCCAGGCCGAAGGTGATGTCGACGCCCATCACCTCGCCGGTCGACCGCATCTCCGGACCAAGGAGCGTGTCCACCCCCGGGAACCGATCGAACGGCAGCACGGCCTCCTTCACGCTGACGTGGTCCGAGCTCGAGCCGAAGCCGACGGGCGCCGTGGCGGCGTCGCGCGGCGTCGCCGGCACGAGCCCCTCGCCGCGCAGCTCGGCCAGGGTCGCCCCCACCATCACTCGGGCCGCCACCATGGCGACAGGCACCCCCGTCGCCTTCGCCACGAACGGCACGGTGCGCGAGGCCCGGGGGTTGGCCTCCAGCACGTAGACGGTCTCGTCCTTCACGGCGTACTGCACGTTGAGCAGGCCCACCACGTCGAGCGCGTCGGCCAGGGCCCGGGTGTGGCGGTCGAGCGTGGCCAGCACCTCGGCCGACAGCGTCTGGGGCGGCAGGGCGCACGCCGAGTCGCCGGAGTGGACCCCCGCCTGCTCGACGTGCTCCATCACGCCGCACACCACGAGCTCGCCGGTGCCGTCGCGGACGGCGTCGACGTCGACCTCGACGGCGTCCTCCAGGAACCGGTCGACGAGCACGGGGCGCTCGGCGGTCACCCCGCCCTCGCGGGCGAGGCCGCCCACCAGGCCGGCCATGGCCCGCCGCAGGTCGGCGTCGTCGAACACGATGGACATGGCACGGCCGCCGAGGACGTAGCTCGGCCGTACGAGGACCGGGTAGCCCACTCGCCGCGCCACCGCCACCGCCTCGTCGATCGTGGCGGCCGTCCCGCCGGGCGGCTGGGGGATGCCGAGCTCGTCGCACAGGGCGTTCCACCGCCGGCGGTCCTCGGCCAGGTCGATGGACGACGGCGCCGTGCCCAGCACGAGCTCCGGCGGGAGGTCGTGCGCCAGCTTGAGCGGCGTCTGGCCGCCCAAGGACACGATCACCCCGGCGAGCCGCCCGCCCGCCCGCCGTTCGGCGTCGAGCACGTTGGTCACGTCCTCGGCCGTCAACGGCTCGAAGTAGAGCCGGTCCGAGGTGTCGTAGTCGGTCGACACCGTCTCGGGGTTGCAGTTGACCATGACCGTCTCGTAGCCGGCCGCCCGCAGCGCCATGCTGGCGTGGACGCAGCAGTAGTCGAACTCGATCCCCTGGCCGATCCGGTTCGGACCCGACCCGAGGATGACGACCCGGTCCCGGTCGGACGGGGCGATCTCGTCCTCGTCCTCGTAGGTGCCGTAGTGGTAGGGGGTGAACGCCTCGAACTCTGCACCGCACGTGTCGACCGTCTTGAAGGTGGCCACCACGCCGGCCGAGCGGCGGGCAGCGCGCACCTCGTGCTCGGACGCCCCGAGGAGGTACGCCAGCTGGGCGTCGGCGAACCCGAGCCGCTTGGCCCGCCGCCACGCGGCCGGGTCCATCGCCGCCACGGCGGACCCGGACTCCGGTCCGCCCGCCCGAGCGCCGGCCGCCACGGCCTCGAGCTCCTGGCGGGCGTGCACGATCCGCTCGATCTGCCGGAGGTACCACGGGTCGATCCCCGTCCGCTCGTGCACCGTGCTCACGCCCATGCCGCGGCGCAGCGCCGACTCGACCTGGAAGATGCGCTCGGGCGTCCCGACCTCCAGGTGCGCCAGCAGTTCGGCATCCCCGAGCGCGTCGACCGCCGCCTCGGCCGGGTCGGCGTTCAGCCCGGCACGGCCCTGTTCGAGGGAGCGGAGGGCCTTCTGCAGCGACTCGCAGAACGTGCGCCCGATGGCCATCACCTCGCCGACCGACTGCATCCGGGTGCCGAGGCGGGGCTCGGCCCCGGGCAGCTTCTCGAACGCCCAGCGCGGGATCTTGGTCACCACGTAGTCGATGGTGGGCTCGAAGCTGGCCGGCGTGGCCCGGGTGATGTCGTTGCGGATCTCGTCGAGCCGGTACCCGACGGCCAGCCGGGCGGCGATCTTGGCGATCGGGAACCCGGTCGCCTTCGACGCCAAGGCCGAGGACCTCGAGACCCGCGGGTTCATCTCGATGACGAGGCGCCGTCCGGTGACCGGGTCGACGGCGAACTGCACGTTGGACCCGCCCGTCTCGACGCCCACCCGCCGCAGGCAGGCGAAGGCGTCGTCGCGCATCGCCTGGTACTCGACATCGGTGAGGGTCTGGGCCGGCGCCACGGTGATCGAGTCGCCGGTATGGATCCCCATGGGGTCGAGGTTCTCGATCGAGCAGACGACGACGCAGTTGTCGGCGTTGTCCCGCATGACCTCGAGCTCGTACTCCTTCCAACCGGCGATCGAGCGCTCGACGAGGATCTCCCCCACCGGGCTGGCGTCGAGGCCGTCGGCCACCAGGCGCACGAGGGCGGCCCGGTCCGGGGCGATGCCGGTGCCCTTGCCCCCGAGGATGAAGCTCGGGCGCACCATGATCGGGTAGCCGATCTCCTCGGCGATGGCGAGCGCCTCGTCGAGCGAGTGGGCGAACCCCGACGGCGGCACCTCCAGCCCGATCTCCTGCATCGCCGACTTGAACAGGTCGCGGTCCTCGGCCGTGCGGATGGCCTCCGGCCGGGCACCGATCACCTCCACGCCCTCGAGGGCGCCGAGCTGGAGGAGGTCCATGGTGAGGTTGAGCGCCGTCTGGCCACCGAGCGTCGGCAACAGGGCGTCAGGGCGCTCCCGCTCGATGATGGCCGACAGCACGTCGGGCGACAGCGGCTCGACGTAGGTGCGGTCGGCGGTGGCCGGGTCGGTCATGATCGTGGCCGGGTTCGAGTTGGCCAGGACGACGCGGTAGCCCTCCTGGGCGAGGACCCGGCACGCCTGGGTGCCCGAGTAGTCGAACTCGCAGGCCTGGCCGATCACGATCGGTCCGGACCCGATCACGAGGATCGTCTCGATGTCGTCTCGCCGTGGCACTCAGCCGGACCTCCCTGCCGCCATGGCGGCGGCGAACTCGTCGAAGAGGTAGCGGGCGTCGTGCGGCCCGGGCCCGGCCTCGGGGTGGTACTGGACGGAGAAGGCGTTGGCCGAGTCGACGCGGATGCCCTCGACCACGCCGTCGTTCAGGTTGACGTGGGTCACCACGGCGCCGGGCACATCGGCCACCGCGTAGTTGTGGTTCTGGCTGGTCACCTCCACCCTGCCGTCGGCCAGGCGCTGGACCGGGTGGTTGGAGCCGTGGTGGCCGAACGGCAGCTTGTAGGTGCGACCCCCGAGCGCCGTGCACAGGAGCTGGTGGCCGAGGCAGATGCCGAACACCGGCACCTTGCCCACCAGCTCGGCGATGGCCGCCGCCGGGCCCGGCAGCGCAGCCGGGTCCCCGGGACCGTTCGAGAGGAACACCCCGTCGGGCGCCAACGCCAGCACGTCGGCCGCCGGCGTGGCGGCGGGCACCACCGTCACCGTGGCCAGGGTGCCGAGCTGGCGCAGCATGGTCTCCTTCACGCCGAAGTCGTAGACGACCACCCGCCAGGGACCGTCCCCGCGTTCGTAGGCCCGGTCGGTGGTGACCCCGTGCACCAGGTCGTGGCCGTCGGTGGGCTCGGCGGCGGCGGCGGCCGCCCGCAGCTCGGGCTCGGGCGCGGTGCCGAAGGCGCACGGCATGGCGCCGTGGTCGCGCAGGTGCCGCGTGAGCCGGCGGGTGTCGACGCCGGTCACCGCCGGCACCCCGTGGCGGACGAGGAAGGGCTCGAGCCCGCCGGTGGCGCGCCAGTTGGAGGGCTCGTCGGTGAGGTCGCGCACGACGACGCCCCGGCACCACGGGCGGCGGCCCTCGTCGTCGTCGGCGTTGACCCCGCAGTTGCCGATGTGGGGGTAGGTGAAGGCGACCACCTGGCCGGCGTAGGAAGGGTCGGTGAGCACCTCTTGGTAACCGGACAGCGCGGTGTTGAAGACGGCCTCGCCGGTCGCCACCGCCTGCGCCGCGCCCGCCGCCTCCCCCTCGAACACCTCGCCGTCCGCCAGGACGAGGAGTGCCGGCGCCCTCATCGGAGGGCCTCGGCGTCGACCACGACCGGCACCCCGGCAACGACCGTGTGGCGCACCCGGCCAGTGAGCTTCCACCCGTCGTAGGGGGTGTTGCGGCTCCGGCTGGCCAGGCGCCCGGCGTCGACCTGCCAGGTGGCGGCCGGGTCGATCACGCACAGGTTGGCGGGCCGGCCCTCGGCCACGGGACCACCGTGCCGGTCGGCCAGGCCGGCGATGGCGGCCGGCTGCCAGCTCATGAGGGCCAGCACCTGCTCCAGCGGCGCCACCGACAGGGCCACGGCGAGCGCCGTCTCGAGGCCGAGCATCCCCGGCGGGGCCTCGGCGAACGGCACGTCCTTCGTCTCGGGGGCGTGCGGGGCGTGATCGGTGGCGACGACGTCGATGGTCCCGTCAGCGAGGCCCGCCCGCACCGCCGCCACGTCGGCCTCCCCCCGCAAGGGCGGGTTGACGCGGAAGACGGGGTCGAAGCCACCCACGGCGGCGTCGGTCAGGACGAGGTGGTGGGGGGCCGCCTCGGCCGTCACGGGGAGACCTTCGGCCTTGGCCCGGCGCACCAGCTCGACGGAACCGGCCGTCGACAGGTGGAGGAAGTGGAGCCGGGCGCCAGTGAGCCGCACGAGGGCGAGGTCCCGGGCGACCATGGCCTCCTCGGCCGCCGCCGGGACGCCGGGGATCCCGAGCCGGCTGGACCACGAGCCCTCGTGCATGGCGCCGCCCGCGGCCAGCCGCTCGTCCTCGCAGTGCTGGGCGAGCGTCACGCCCAAGCCTCGCGCATAGTCGAGCGCCCGCCGCATGAGCGCCCCGTCCTGCACGCCGGTGCCGTCGTCGGTGAAGAGGCGCACCCCGAGCGCCGCCAGCTCGGCCATGGGGGCCAGCCGCTCCCCCGCCCGGCCCACGGTGATGGCGCCCGCCACCGCCACCTCGACGGCGGCGTGGCGGCCGAGCTCGAGCACCTCGCGCGCGGTCCCGGCCGAGTCCAGGGGGGGCTCGGTGTTGGGCATGGCCACGATCGCCGTGTACCCGCCGAGGGCGGCGGCCCGTGCCGCCGTCTCGACCGTCTCCGTCTCCTCGCGGCCCGGCTGTCGCAGGTGGGCGTGCAGGTCGACCAGGCCGGGGGCCACGACGCAGCCCCCGGCGTCGAGCACCGTGGCGCCGGCCGGCGCCTCCAGGCCTTCGCCGACGGCCCGGACCACCGCGTCGGCGACGAGCACGTCGGCGCGGCGGCGCCCACCGGCGTCGAGCACCTCGCCACCACGTACCAGCACGTCAGCCATCAGCCTCCTTCCCGAGCCCCTCGGCACCGCCCGGCGCCCCGAGAAGGAGGAACAGGACGGCCATCCGGACGGCCACACCGTTGGTCACCTGCCGGGTCACCACCGCCTGCGGCAGGTCGGCCACGTCGCCGGCGATCTCCACGCCGCGCACCATCGGCCCCGGGTGGGTGACGATGGTCGTCGGCGCCAGCAGGGCGGCGCGCCGTGACGTCAGCCCCCACCCCGCCGTGTACTCGCGCAGGCTCGGGACGAAGGCGCCGCTCCCGCGCTCGGCCTGGAGCCGGAGCAGGGAGACGACGTCCGCCTCGACCAGGGCGCCGTCGAGGTCCTCGGCCACGCGCACCGGCCACCCCTCGAGGGAGGGCGGCAGGAGGCTGGCCGGGGCCGCGAGGGTGACCTCGGCACCGAGCAGGCTGTAGGCCAGGACCTGGGAGCGCGCCACCCGGCTGTGGCGGACGTCCCCCACCACGAGGACCTGCAGCCCCTCGAACCGCGGGTCCCTCCCCTGCTCGGCTCGGACCTGGCGGACGGTGAAGCAGTCGAGGAGCGCCTGGGTGGGGTGCTCGTGCCAACCGTCGCCGGCGTTCACCACCTTCGACGACCGCACCCACCGGGCCACCTGCTGGGGCACCCCGGCCGCCGAGTGGCGGACCACGAGGGCGTCGATCCCCATGGCTTCGATGGTCTCCACCGTGTCCCGGAGGGACTCGCCCTTCTTGAGTGACGAGGAGGCGGCGGCGAACGACAGCACGTCGGCCGAGAGGCGCTTCGCCGCCGTCTCGAACGACAGCCGGGTGCGGGTCGACTCCTCGAAGAAGAGCGTGGCGATGGCCTTGCCGCGCAGCGTCGGCACCTTGCGCACCGGGCGCCGTGCCACCTCGGCGAAGGCGTCGGCCACCCGCAGGACCTCGTCGATGCCGTCCCGGCCGAGGTCCGCCACGGAGAGCAGGTGTGTCATCGCAGCGTCCCGATCACGACGCCTTCGGCGCTCACATCGACGATCTCCTCGCGCGCCGTCGGGAGGTTCTTGCCGACGTAGTCGGGGCGGATCGGCAGCTCCCGGTGGCCGCGGTCGACCATGACGGCCAACTGGACGGCGCGGGCCCGCCCGAAGTCGCCGAGCGCGTTCAGGGCGGCGCGTACCGTGCGCCCCGTGAAGAGCACGTCGTCCACCAGGACCACGACCTGCCCGGTGAGGTCGCCCGGGATGTCGGTCACCGCCTCGGGGAGCACCGGCCGCAGGCCGATGTCGTCGCGATAGAAGGCCACGTCGAGGCTGCCCACGGGGACCTCGACGGCTTCCGCTTCTTCGAGCACCTTGGCCATGGCCTGGGCGAGGGGGACGCCGCCGGTCTGTAGTCCGACCAGGACGACCTGGTCGAGGCCACGGTTGCGCTCCGCGACCTCGTGCGCCATCCGGGTCAGGGCGCGCTGGACGTCGGCGCCGGTGAGGACCTGGGAACGGGGCACGAAGACGCTGCCCATATGGCTGCGCTCGCGTTCTGCCACCGTTCCTCCTGTCCGTTCGGGCCTCACGGGACCCGCTTCACGGTCAGGTGAGAAGCCTACCGGACCCGACGGGCGACCGTCGACAGCACGCCGTTGACGAAGCCGCCCGATTCCTCGGTGGAGTAGGTCTTGGCCAGCTCGACCGCCTCGTCGAGGACCACCGCCACCGGCGGGCCGTCCGGCTCGAGCAGCTCGGCGACGGCGAGGCGGAGCACCAGGCGGTCGACGACGGCCATGCGCTCCAGGGGCCACCCGACGGCAGCGTCCGCCAGCAGCCGGTCGGCCTCCTCGCGATGGGCCTCGACGGCGCCGACCAGCGCCAGGGCGAAGGGGTCGGGCGGGACCGGCAGCGCCGCCACTACGTCGGTGGCGGCGATGCCCTTCAGCTCTGCCTCGTACAGGAGCGACAGGGCGCGCTCGCGCGCCTGGTGGCGCGTGGCCCCGTCGGCCACGATCAGGCGCGGGTCAGGTACTCGCCGGAGCGAGTGTCGACTCGGATCGTCTCCCCGGGGTTGACGAACAGCGGCACCTGGACGACCAGCCCGGTCTCGAGGGTGGCCGGCTTGCGGGCGCCCGACACCCGGTCGCCCTGGATCCCCGGCTCGGTCTCGGCGACCGACAGCTCGACGGCCGCCGGCAGGTCCACGCCGACGATCTCCGTGCCGTACATCTGGAGGTAGACGGCGTCGCCCTCCTTCAGGAAGTTGGCGGCGTCGCCGAGCGCCGTCCGCGGCACCTGGAGCTGCTCGTAGCTGGAGTTGTCCATGAAGACGTAGTCGGCGCCGTCGCGGTAGAGGAACTGCATCTCCCGCTTCTCGATGATGGCCTGCTCGAGCTTCTCGTCGGCCCGGTAGGTCCGCTCCACGACGGCGCCGGTGCGGAGGTTCTTGAGCTTGGTGCGCACGAAGGCGCCGCCCTTCCCCGGCTTCACGTGCTGGAACTCGACGACGCTGCACAATCCCTCGGGCAGGTCGAGGGTCATCCCGTTCTTCAGGTCGTTGGTCGAGATGGCCATGGCGGTTGCGCTCCTGTGGCGGCCGGCTGGGTCGGTCGGGTCGGCGGCTAGTTGACGGCGACGGTCTTGGCGAAGGCGGTGAGCGGACGGCCACCGTCCTCCGTCACGACCAGCGTGTCCTCGATGCGAACCCCGCCGGTCCCGGGAAGGTACACACCGGGCTCGACGGTGACGATCATGCCGGGGGCGAGGATAGCAGTGCCCAGCGGGCTGACCGTCGGGGCCTCGTGGATGTCGAGCCCGACGCCGTGACCGGTCCCGTGCTCGAACCGCTCGGCCCAGCCGGCCTCGTCGATGACCCGCCGGCAGACCGCGTCCACGTCCTTGGCCGCCACACCGGCGCGGACCGCGGCCACGCCCTGCGCCTGCGAGTCGCGCACCACGTCGAACACCCGGGCCAGCTCGCCCTCGGGCTCGCCTCCCGCGCAGAACGTCCGGGTCATGTCCGAGCGGTACCCCTCGTAGGTGGCCCCGAAATCGACCACCACGGCATCGCCTCGTCGCACCACGCGATCACCGGGCCGGTGGTGTGGCTTGGCCGAGTTGGGCCCGGCGGCCACGATCGTCTCGAAGGCCGTGCCCTCGGCGCCGCCGCGACGCATGGCCGAGTCGAGCAGCTGGGCGAACGCCGTCTCGGTGATCCCCGGAGCGAGCTCGGGCAGCACCTCGCCCAGCGCGGCGTCGGCGATGGCCGCCGCCCGAGCCATGAGCTCGATCTCCTCCTCGTCCTTGACCTCGCGGAGGGCCTCCACCAGGCCGGAGGTCGGGACCACGTCGACACCCTCCAACAGCTCCGCCCAGCGGCGGCTGCCGTTCCACGTCACGTGGTCGGCCTCGAGACCGACCCGTGCCGCGGCACCCACCAGGTCGCGAACGGCGGTCCGTTGGGCCTCGAGCCCGCCCACCGCCACCTCGACCGGTCCCTGCACCTGCTCGGCCGACTGGGTGCGGTAGCGGCCGTCGGTCGTCAGCACGGCGCCGTCCCCGGTCACGGCGAGGACCGCCGCCGATCCGGTGAACCCCGTCAGGTACCTGACGTTGACAAGGTTCGTGACGACCAGGCCGTCGACCTGGGCCTCTTCCATGCGCCAGCGCAGCGGCGTCAACCGTGTCCTCACCGTGCCTCCCTGTCGTGCCGCTCCTGCAGCAGGCGTACCACCGCCGCCACCGCCAGCTCGTAGCCCAGCCCGCCGAAGCCGGCGACCAGCCCGTCCGCCACCGGCGCGACCACCGACGTGTGCCGGAAGGGCTCGCGCGCCGCCGGGTTGGAGAGGTGCAATTCCACCACGACCCCCTCGAAGGCGGCGAGGGCGTCGTGCAGCGACCAGCTGGTGTGGGTGAGCGCGCCGGCGTTCACCACGAGCGCGTCGGCGGTGCCCCGGGCGGCATGGACGGCCTCGACCAGCTCGCCCTCGTGATTGGACTGGACGTGGTCGAGCTCGAGGCCGTGTGCCCGAGCCGCCTCGGCGGCCGCCCGCACATGGTCCGCCAGGCGCGCCGTCCCGTACACCGCCGGCTCCCGATCACCCAGGAGGTCCAGGTTCGGCCCGGAGAGGAGGACTACTCGCACTTCGCCATCTCCGCCAGGGTAGCGAGGACGGCGCCGGCGCCGACGTCCCGGACCACCTCGAGGCCGGCCGGCCCGTCGAGGACGAAGGTCAGGTCGTGCCGGGCCTTCTTGTCCCGGGCCATGAAGCCGAGGAGCTCGTCCGGGTCGCTGGCCACCGGCAGCTCGACCGGCAGGCCGAGCCCGGCGACGACCCGGCGGTGCAGCGCCACGCGCTCGTCGTCGACCCGCCCCAGGTACCGGGCCAGCAGCGCGGCGTACACGAGCCCGATCCCGACCGCCTCCCCGTGGCGCAGGTCGCCGCCGCGAGCGAGGGCCGCTCCCTCCAGGGCGTGCGCCAGCGTGTGCCCGTAGTTGAGCAGCATGCGGCGGTCACCTTCACGCTCGTCGGCCGCCACCACGGCGGCCTTGATCGCCGCACAGCGCGCCACCTGCTCGTCGAGGGGCAGGTCGAGCAGGTCCGGACGGTCCAAGAAGACGTACTTGGCCACCTCCCCTCGCCCGCAGGCCCACTCCCGCTCGTCGAGGGTGGCGAGGGTGGCCGTGTCGCAGAGCACCGCCCGCGGCTGCCAGAAGGCGCCGACCAGGTTCTTGCCCTCGGGGAGGTCGACCCCCGTCTTCCCGCCGATGGCCGCGTCCACCTGCCCGAGCAGCGTCGTCGGCACGTTCACGTAGCCGGTGCCGCGGTGGTAGGCGGCGGCGGCGAAGCCGGCGGTGTCGGTCACCACGCCGCCCCCGACCGCCACCACCACGTCGGTGCGGGCGAGCCCGTCGCGCGCGAACGACCGGCACAGCGCCTCGACGGCGCCGAGCGTCTTGTGCTCCTCGCCACCGGGCAGGGTGTGGACCGCGAACGGCAGCCCGGGGTCGACGCCGGCGAACCAGTCCAACCCCGCCAGCCGCGCCTCGGTCACGACGGCCGCCCGCCGGGCGCCGGGCAGCTGCGCCGAGACGACCTCGGCCAGCAGGGTGCGGGCGCCGTCGCCCACCAGGACCTCGTAGCGGCGCGCGCCGAGCTCGACGGGGACCGTGATCACGAGGCGCCGACCCGGGCCGCGATGCGCGCCACCACCTGATCGGGGGTGAGCCCGTCGACATCGACCACCTCGTCGGCCACCTCGGCGTAGAGCGGCCGTCGCACGGCGTCCAGGTCCCGGAGCGCCGTGGGCGGGTCAGCGCCCAGCAACGGCCGGCCCACCCCCGAACCGACCCGCTTCGCCAGCGTGGCGGGATCGGCCCGGAGCCACACCACGAGACCCGAGCGCCGGAGGAGGGCGCGGTTGGTGGGGTCGAGCACGGCGCCCCCGGCCACCGAGACCACCCGGTCGTCCGGGCCGGCCAGCGCCTGCTCCAGCGCCTCGGTCTCGAGCGAGCGGAAGGCCGCCTCGCCGCCCTCGGCGAAGAGCTCTGCCACCGTGTGCCCCGTGGCCTCCTCCACCTCCTGGTCCGAGTCGAGGTAGCGCCAGCCCAGCCGCTCCGCCAGGCGGCGGCCGGTCGTCGTCTTCCCGGCGCCCATCATCCCGACCAGGAGGACGTTCACGAGCCGGTCGGGGCGGCACCGGTGCCCGCGGGCGCCGGGGGTGCCGGGGGCACCGGCCCCGAGGGCGTCTCGTCGAGGGCCGCCAGGAAGCCGTCGCGGTTGCGGAGGACCTCGGCCACGGAGTCGCCGCCGAACTTGCGCAGCGCCTCCCCTGCCAGGACCAGCGCCGTCATCGTCTCGGCCACGACCCCCATGGCCGGTACGGCGGTCACGTCCGTACGCTCCTTGAAGCTGAGCGTGGCCTCCTTGGTGGCCACGTCGACCGTCTCGAGCACGGGGCGGTTGAGCGTCGCCAGTGGCTTCATCGCCACGCGCACCACGATCGGGCCACCGACCGAGATGCCGCCCTCGATGCCCCCGGCCCGCGTGGTCGCCCGCCGGTACCCGCCGGCCTCGTACCGGATGGCGTCGTGGGCGTCGGATCCCCGGCGCCCGGCCACGTCCCAGCCTTCGCCCACCTCCACCGCCTTCACCGCCTGGATGCTCATGAGCGCCTGCGCCAGCAGGCCGTCGAGCTTGCGGTCCCAGTGCACGTGGCTCCCGAGGCCCACCGGCACGCCGTAGGCCACCACCTCGGCGACGCCCCCCAGCGAGTCCCCCTCCTTGGCCGCCGCCTTGATGGCCGCCACCATGCGCTCCTCTGCGGCCGGGTCGGCGGCCCGCACCGGCGACGCGTCCACCCGCTCGAGGTCGGCGGGCGTGGGCCGGGGCCCGCCGGCCACCACCGACCCGAGCTGGACGACGTGGCTCACCACCGCCATGCCGAGGCGGTCGAGGAGGATCTTGGCCAGCGTCCCGGCCGCCACGCGTGCGGCCGTCTCACGGGCCGAGGCGCGCTCGAGGACGTCGCGGGCGTCGTCGAAGCCGTACTTCTGCATCCCCGCCAGGTCGGCGTGGCCCGGACGAGGCTGGGTCAGGACCTTCGAAGGGCGCCCGGGGGCGGGGGACATCTCCTCGGTCCACTTGCGCTCCCATTCGGAGTTGGCGATCTCGATGGCGACCGGCGAGCCGAGCGTGCGCCCGTGGCGCACCCCCCCGAGCAGCGCCACCTCGTCCTGCTCGAAGCGCATCCGAGGGCCGCGGCCGTACCCGAGCCGGCGGCGGCTCAGCTCGGCCTGGACCTGTTCGGTGGTGACCGGCAGCCCGGCCGGCAGCCCCTCGACGATGACGACGAGGGCCTTGCCGTGGGACTCCCCGGCGGTGAGGAAGCGCAGCATGACCCCAACCTATCCGTGGTGCAACCAGAGGTTCCCCAGGTAGCTGCCCCAGAGCACCCCCACGGCCGTGCCGGCGGCGAGCGCCGGGGCGAAGGGGAACCGGGTGGTGCCCCGGAGCACCAGATTTCCCAGACCGAACAGCAGGCCGAGCACGAACGCCGCGAGGAAGCCGACGTACAGCTCGGTGAAGCCCAGCCACCCGAGCGCCATGCCGCAGACCCCGGCGAGCCGCACGTCGCCGAACCCCAGGCCCTTCGGGTAGAGCCACCACACGGTGGCGAAGACCCCGAAGGCGGCCGCACCGCCGATGGCGGTGCCGGCCAGGGCGCCCCACCGGCCGTCGGCGCCAGAAGCGGCGACCAGGCCAGCAGCGACCACCGCCAACGTGGGGTAGAGCACCTTGCGGGGAACGAGCCCCACCCGCAGGTCGACGACCGACAAGGCCACGAACCCCATCCACAGCACGCAGTACGCCGCCAGCTGCGGCACCGCGCCGAGGCGGACCGCGGTCAGCGCCAGCAGCCCCCCGGTCACGGCGCCGGCTGCGACCCGGGCGGCGCCGACGTGCCGGAGCGGCTGCTCGGCCGGCACGGCGACGGTCGTCGGCGGCTCGACCGCCGCGCCCGGGGCGGGTGCAACCGCAGACGCCGCTGGCGCCGGGGCGCCGGCGGGTGCGGTCGAAGGAGCGGCGGCTCCACGACGGACGGTGCGCGCCGCCGTGAGCTCCAAGAGCGGCCCGCCGACGACCCCGCACGCCGCGCAGGCGGCGACCACCCCCCCTGTGGTCAAGGCGACCGAGGACGACCTAGTAGTAGGGGTTCTCGCCGACCGCGTGGTCGGTCACGTCGACGACGCCCGTGAGCTCCGGCACCTCGTCGCGCAGCGCCGTCTCGATCCCCTGGGTGAGGGTCATGCGCGACATGGCGCAACCCTGGCAACCGCCCGACAGGCGCAGGTAGGCCACGGCCTTGTCCTCGTCGATGGCGACCAGATCGGCGCGGCCGCCGTGGGAGGCGATCGAGGGGTTGACCACCTGGTCGAGCACGGACGTCACCCGGGAGCCGAGGACACCACCGGTCCCGGCAGCCAGGACCTCGGCCGGCACGCCGGTCGCCTCTGGCTCCGGGGTGTTGGGGTTCACGAGCACGAGACCGCCCTCGCCGTCGGCCGACCACTCGAGCCGGGCACCACGCAGCCGGTCGACGCTCGCCTTGGGCACCACGACCGCCAGCTCGCCGTCCCGCTCCACGGCGTCCTCCGAGTCGGCGTCCGCCAGCGCCTGGAAGTACAGGTCGTACGCGTACGCGCCGGCCTGCACCCCGCGCACCTCGAGCCACAGGGCGAGGCGGTCGGGGTCGGGCTCCTGCGCCAGCGCGTCGACCACGACCTGGTGCGCCTCCGGCGTCAAGCTGATCATCGGGCGTACGACGACATCGTTCGGGGCCATGGGGGCGATCCTACCGGGTAGGGTGCCGTCGCATGCACGAGTGGGTCAGCTTCGAGGACCCCGACGAGGAGCGCACCTGGCTCTTCGACGTCACGTTCCTCACCAGCCGCTGGACCTGCATCTACGGCAGGGGCTGCCAGGGCGTCCTCACCGAGCCGGCACCCGAGCTGGTGCACGGCTGCTGCTCGTACGGGGCCCATTTCGTGGACGACGACGACGTCCGCCGGGTGGAGGCCTGTGCCGAGACCCTCGGACCCGACGAATGGCAGTTCGCCGGGCGCGGGCGCAAGCGCGGGATCTTCAAGCGGACGAAGGCCGGCGAGACCGTGACCCGCCTGGTGGACGGCGCCTGCATCTTCCTCAACCGCCCGGACTTCCCCACCGGCCCCGGCTGTGCCCTCCACCAGGCCGCGCTCGCCCGCGGGCGGGAGCCACTCGAGATGAAGCCCGACGTGTGCTGGCAGCTGCCGCTCCGGCGGGAGGACCAGGTGGCCGAGGACGGCCACGTGACCTCGACGATCACCCAGTGGGACCGGCGCCACTGGGGCGCCGGAGGCGCCGAGTTCGGGTGGTGGTGCACCGAGGCCCCCGAGGCCTTCACCGGCGCGGCCCCGGTCTACGTGCAGATGGCAGCCGAGCTCCGTGCGATGAGCGGCGACGAGGTCTACCGGCTGCTGGCCGACTACCTGGAAGGGCTCACCGCCCAGGGCACGCCGCTCGCCCACCCAGTCGTGCGCCGACGTCCTGCTCAGTCGTCCAGGGGATCCGGCTCGTAGTCGTTGCTGGGGACCGATCCGAGAATGCGGTCGTAGCTGTCCTCCTCGGCGAGGCACCAGGACGCGTGCACGTCCTCCGGCTCCGCTCCGCACTCCGGGCACCGTCCACCGGCGGTGGTCACCGAGCGCTTCAGGCTTCGCGCTTCCTCGAAGCGCCGATGGCGTCCCTTCTTCACGACCACTCCCTTGCTGCCCGTCGGCATTCGCGGCCGGTCATCCCCACAATGGACCCAGGGGCCGCGTCAACGACCTGGGCCGACATCTCCGGTCCCCATTGTAGCCACCGACCCGTCCCCTGACCGTCGCCTGGAGCACGAACCGACGGTCCCGACCTTCGGCCTACCATGGTCCCGTGGCGACGGAGTTCGACCCCAGGGCCATGGTGGCCCGCTTCCGAGACCGTGCCCGAGCCGTGCGCGACCGGGGCATGCCCCCGATCGAGGGAGCCGACCGGCAGCGGTTCCGGGAGCAGGCACAGCTCGACTACATGGACTTCGCGATGTTGGGGGACGCCGAACCGACGGTCGACGGGGGGATCCTGACGCTGCGGATCGACCTGCGCCCACCCGACCAGCGCGGCGCCGGGGCGACGGGCGGCCCGCCCGGCGCCTGACCGCGCCGCGCCGCGCCGTGCCGGGCCGGGCCGTGCCGTGCCGTGCCGTGCCGTGCCGTGCCGTGCCGTGCCGTGCCGTGCCGTGCCGTGCCGGCGGCACGCGGCCCGGCTCGCGCCCGGTCAGCCGCCGTAGCTCATCCGGGTGTCCTCCATGCGGAGGACCGGCGGGACGTCCCCGTCAGGACCCCCCACCCCCACCACCTCCCCCACGAAGAGGAGGTGGCTCCCGAGGTCGAGCCGGTGGCGCACCGTGCAATCGAGCCAGGCGGCCGACCGGCCGAGGACCGGCGCCCCCGTCACCTCCTCGGTCACGGCCTCCCCCGCCATGGCCGTCGCCCGCCCCTCGCCGTCCGTCTCGACCTCACCCTCGGCCACCGGCTTGACGAAGCGCCGGACGACGGCACGGTCCTCGCGAGCGAGCAGGCTCACCGAGAAGCAGCCGCCCGCGGTGACGAGCTCGGCGGTCACGGCGTCACGGTCGACGGCCACCGCGAGGAGCTTGGGGTGGGTCGCCACCTGCACCACCAGGTTGGCCGTCATCAGGTTGCGGCGGTCGCCGGCTCGGCTCCCGACCACGTACAGCCCGGTGGGCAGGGCCCACAGGACGCGCCGTCGGCGGCGGTCGTCGAGCGGCTCCGGCGCGCGGTCGGCGGTCACAGGAATGTTGTGGCTGTCGAGCCGGGGCTGGTGGTGGTCGTGGTCGGCAGGGGCTGCCCGGTGATGCTCCGGACCCGGCGGAGGACCTGGGCGAACAGCTGCTCGGCCCGCATCCGGTCCGTATGGGACTCGGCCAGGAGCTTCGAGCCCGTGGCACCCGCCTTGTAGCACGCCTCGCCGGCGTCGTACTCGAGGGCGAACGCCCGGGCCAGCGTGTCGGTCACCGTCGTGTCCGGGGACGGCAGGTTCTGGTTCGCTGTCTGGGCCTCGTTGGCCAGCACCGCGCAGACGGTGTGGATCGACGTCGTGTCCTGGTGCGCGGCGAGCGCCCGGTCGACGCTGCGGTTGTCACCGGTGAGGGTGCCGATGGCCTGCCCGAGATCGGAGGCCTGGACCCAGCTCTGCAACCGCTGGGAGGGCGGCCCCGAGGGCCCTCGCGACCCGACGACCACGAAGGCGACGACGGCGACGGCGAGGAGCGCGACGATCCCCACCGGCAGCCACCACTTCCCCTTCACGGCTCAGTCGAACCGCAGCAGGTGCTGGTCGCGGCGGCCCCGCCGCAGCACCACGTAGCGGTCGTGGAGCAGGTCACCGGCCGAAAGTGCCCGCTCGGGATCGTCGACCCGGCGGTTGTTCACGTAGGCCCCACCCTGGGCCTGCGTGCGGCGGGCGGCACCCCTGGACGGGGCGAGGCCCGTCCGCACCAGCGCGTCCACCACCGTCAGCTCCTCGAGCTCCGACCGGGCGAGCACGGTGGAGGGAGCATCGGCCACGACGTCGAGCAACGTCCGCTCGTCGAGGGCAGCGATCTCCTCACCGAAGAGGGCCCGCGCCGCGCGCTCGGCCCGGTCGGCCTCCTCGGCGCCGTGCACCAGGGCCGTGACCTCCCGGGCCAGGGCCCGGTGCGCCGCCCGCTGCTCGGGACGGGCCGCGGTCTCCCCGTCGAGGCGCTCGATCTCCTCGCGATCGAGGAAGGTGAGCTGCCGCAGGTACGCCCCCACGGCGTCGTCCTCCGCCCGCAGCAAGAACTGGTACAGCTGGTAGGGGCTGGTCATGGACGGGTCGAGCCACACCGCGCCCGCCTCGCTCTTCCCGAACTTCGTGCCGTCGGCCTTCGTGAGGAGCGGCGTGGTGAGGCCGTGGACGTGGTCGCCCGTCACCCGGCGTACGAGCTCGACGCCCATCGTGATGTTCCCCCACTGGTCGCTGCCGCCGACCTGCAGATCGCACCCGTGCTCGGCGTGGAGCCGGAGGAAGTCGTAGGCCTGGAGCAGCATGTAGCTGAACTCGGTGTACGAGATCCCTTGCTCCAGCCGGCTCCGCACCGACTCCTTGGCGACCATCTGGCCGACCGTGAAGTGCTTGCCCACGTCCCGGAGGAAATCGAGGAGGCGGGCCGAGCCGAGCCAGGCGGCGTTGTCGAGGAGCAGGGCGTCGTCGAGGTCGAGGAACCGCTCCAGCTGCGAACGGATGCCTTCGAGGTTGGCCTTCAGCTCGTCGGTGCCGAGCAGCGCCCGCTCTCCGGTGCGCCCACCCGGGTCGCCCACCATCCCCGTCGCCCCCCCGGCCAGCGCGATGGGTCGGTGGCCGGCCAACTGGAACCGCCGCAGGGTGAGGAGCGGCAGGAGATGGCCCACGTGGAGGCTGGCGGCCGTCGGGTCGAACCCCGTGTAGACGGTCACCCGGGAGCGGTCGAGCAACGGCAGCGCGGCGTCATCGGTCACCTGGTGCAGGAGGCCGCGCCAGCGAAGTTCCTCCGAGAACGTGGCCACGGACCCAGCCTGCCATAGGCCCCGGGCCCGCAGCCGCCGGTCCGGCCACACCGCGAGGGTCTCCGCCCCCGGCCCTCCCCGACCGAGACCGCAGGCCGCCCGCCGCCCGGTTCCCCGGCGGAGTCCCCCGGACGCTCCTCGCTCGGGCCGTAGGGTGACGCTCGTGATCGAGCAGACCGTCGACGTTCCCCTGCCCACGGAGGGCGCGGTGCCCCCGGCGCTGGAGGGCCTCCTGGTGCGCAACGGCCCCACGGGCTACCTCGACGACGCCACCGGCCTCGACAGCGACGGGATGGTGCACGCCGTCGAGCTGCGTGGCGGGCTGGCGGCCGGGTACCGCAACCGGTGGGTCCGCACCCGCAAGCTGGCCGCGGTGGCCGGGACGCCGCCCCCCCGCGGGCCGGCGCAGCCCTTCGACGGGTCGGCCAACATCTCGGTCGTCTGGCACGCCGGCGCCCTCCTGGCCCTGGACGGGGTCGGCCTGCCCCACCGGCTCACGGCCCAGCTCGACACCGTCGGGATCGAGGACTTCGACGGCATGCTGACCTCGCCCATCTCGGCCCACCCGCACCACGACCCCGAGACCGGCTCGCTCACGTGCACCGGTACCGACGTCTTCGGCCCGCCGTTCCTCCGGTACCACGAGCTCGACGCCGGCGGGGTCCTCGTGCACTCGACCGAGGTTCCCCTCGAGCAGGCCACCTACCAGCCGGGCGCCGCCGTGACCGCCACCCGGCTGGTCGTGCTGCAGCTCCCCCTTCCCTATGACGGCGCCGCGCCCTTCCCCTACCGGTGGGACGACGACGCCCCGACCCGGGTGGGGGTGCTCGACCGAGGCGCCGACGGTGCCGGCGTGCGGTGGGCCGACACGGAGCGGTGCGCCGTCCTCCACGTCGTGAACGCCTTCGACGACGGTGCGACCGTCGTCCTGGACGTCGTCCGGCACGACGCCTGGGTGCCGGGCGACCCGCTCGGGGCGCCCGCCGTCCTCGAGCGATGGCGCTGCACGGGCCGCGCCGTCCAGCGGACCCCCCTCGACGACCTGGCGGTGGAGCTCCCCCGCGTCGACCCCGTGGTCGCCGGCCGCCCCTACCGCTTCGCCTACTGCGTGGGCACCGCCCGCGGCGACGACCCAGCGGGCGCCGGGCGCCCGCTCGTGCGCTACGACCTGGCCAGGGACGAGCGCGCGGTGTGGGACGCCGGGCCCGGTCGCTCGGCCAGCGAGCCCATCTTCGTCCGGGACCCCGACGGCCGCGCCGACGACGAGGGCTGGGTGCTGGCCTTCGTCGACGACGCCCCCGAGGGACGGACCGACCTCGTCGTCCTCGACGCCTCGTCCTTCGGACGGCGGCCTCCCGACGCGGTCGTCCACCTCCCGCATGCCGTGCCGTCGACCATCCACGGCACCTGGGTCCCCGCCCACTGACGCCCCGGTGACGGGCGGACGGGCGGCGTCACGGC
Source organism: Acidimicrobiaceae bacterium (assembly GCA_027306585.1). Classification (GTDB taxonomy): domain Bacteria; phylum Actinomycetota; class Acidimicrobiia; order Acidimicrobiales; family RAAP-2; genus DAHUZJ01. The sequence goes on from DAHUZJ010000117.1 coordinate 36,017, forward strand.
CAGACGGGCGGGTGGCCGCCGCGACCCGGCGCCACCCGGCCGTCAGTCCCCGTGCAGCGCCTCGCCGGCGGCGGCGGCCACCGCCCGGTGGACTCGGTCGTGCACGGCGACGTTGTCCGGCCGGCCCGGCATCCGCACCCGCACCACGTCGGCCCCGGCGGCGATGCCGGTGCCCACCTCCCCCAGGTCGGCGGTGTCCACCACCTCGGCCCCGAACCCCCTCGCCACGGCCGCCACGTCCGGCGCCATCGGCGTGCCGAACAGGAGCTCGAACCGCTCGCGGGACAGCGCCGCCGCCTGGGGCAGGAAGTCGAAGATCCCCCCGCCGCCGTTGTCGGCCACCACGAGGGTGCAGCGGGCGCGGGCGCTCCCCGCCGGGCGCACCAGGGACGACACGTCGTGCAGGAACGCCAGGTCCCCCAGCACCCCCACGACCGGCCCTTGCCCGGCCGCCGCGACCCCGAGGGCGGTGGCGCCGACACCGTCGATGCCGTTCGCCCCCCGGTTGGCCAGCACCCTCGGCGGGGCCGCGGTCGGCGGCGCGTACCACTCGAGATCCCGCACCGGCATCGAGGACGACGCCACGACGGCAGTCCCGGCGGGCAGCAGCCCGTAGAGACGGCGCGCCAGGGCCGGCTCGCTCAGGCCTCCGGCCAGCGCGCCGTCGATCGCCTTCTGCGCCGCGCCCTCCACCGCCCGCCAGCGGCCGGCCCACCCGCCATCGGCTGGGCCACCGGAGGCGGCCTCGCCCCCCTCCGTGGCCGCGAGCGCCGCCGTCAGCCACGCGTCGGGGTCCACCGGGTGGACCACCGACACGATCCGGTCGGGGTCGGCCCATCGCCACCACGGGTCCACGGCCACCACGTCGGCTCCCGCCGCCGCGGCCCGGGCGAGCCAGGCGGCGACCACTTTGGAGGCCCACGGGGCGCCGAGCAGCAGCACCGCCTCGGGCCGGAGCGCGTCGGCGACCGCCGCGTCGCGGAGCAGGGCGTCGGCCGCTCCGACCACCTGCGGTTCGAGCCGGCGGCACCCCGAACGAGGGTCCGCCAGGACGGGCCACCCCAGCCGGCCGGCGAGCGCCAGGACGCGCTCGGGCCGCCCGGCGCCCGCGCCCGCCATCACCACCCCGGGGACTCGCTGCCAGCGGCGGACCGTGGCGGCCACGGCGGCGCCGTCGGCGTGGGGGCGTTCCGCCACCCGGGCGACCGGGCCCCGGGGGGGGAGCGCTCCCGCCTCGCCCACCAGGGGGTCTCGAAAGGCGAGGTTGAGATGGACCGGCCCGGGTCCGGCCGGGCCGTGCTGCGCTTCGGCGAGCGCCCGCCCGGCCAGCGGCCGCCACGTCGTGCCGGTCGCCGGATCGGGGACGCCGGGGTCCGCCGCCCAGCGGACCGCCAGCCCGAACAGCCCGACCTGGTCGACGGTCTGCGGAGCGCCGACCCCGTGCAGCTCGGGCGGTCGGTCGGCCGTGCACACGAGCAAGGGGACCCGCCCGTGGTGCGCCTCCACCACCGCGGGATGGAGCTCGACGGACGCCGTCCCGCTCGTCGTGCAGACCACCGGCGGCCGGCCGGTGGCGAGCGCGAGCCCCACGGCGAAGAACCCGGCACCCCGCTCGTCGAGGCGCACGTGCAGGCGCAGCTCGGCTCGGGCCGCCAACGCCACCGCCAGCGGGGTCGAGCGGGAGCCCGGGCACACGACGGCGTCGGTCACCCCTCCCCGTACCCACTCGTCGACCAGGGTGGCAGCGAACGTGGCCTGGGTTACGCTCACCTGCCGTGCCTCCCGTGGCCGTGCCTCCCGTGGCCGTGCCCTCGTCGCGCCTGCACGCGGAGCGCCGGGCGGCCGGGCCGGAGGCTGCCCCCGCCGCCCCGCCGCTCGTGCTGGCGCACGGGTTCACCCAGACCGGTCGGGTGTGGGGACCGCTCTCCGACGCGCTCGGCCGGCGGCACGCGTTGGTCCTCGTCGACCTCCCGGGCCACGGCGGCTCGTCCGACGTGCGGGCCGGGTTGGCCGAGAGCGGCGACCTCCTCGCCGCCGCCGGCGGGGAGGAGCCGTTCGACCTGCTCGGCTACTCGCTCGGGGCGCGGGTCGCCCTCCACGCCGCGCTGGCCCATCCGGACCGCGTGCGGCGCCTCGTCCTCGTCGGGGCGACGGCGGGGATCGAGGACGTGGCATCCCGGGCCGCCCGCCGCCGGCGCGACGAGGCAACCGCCGACGAGCTCGAGCGCTCCGGCGACGTGGCGGCGTTCGTGGACCGGTGGCTGACCGGCCCGATGTGGGCCAGCTTGCCGGCGGCGACCGCCGGCCGCGACGAGCGGCTGGCCAACACGCCGGCGGGCCTGGCATCGAGCCTGCGGCTGGCCGGCACCGGCACCCAAGAGCCGCTCTGGGACCGCCTTCCCGGCCTGGCTCCGCCCGTGCTCGTCCTGGCCGGAGCGGCCGACCTGCGCTTCGCCGTCGCCGGCCGTCGCCTCGCGACGGCCGCCCGGTCGGGGGTCCTGGCGCTGGTCCCCGGCGCCGGGCACGCCGCCCACCTCGAGCAGCCGGCGCTCGTGGCCCACCTGGTGGAGCGCTTCCTCGCCGGCTGATCCGGCTGATCCGGCTGATCCGGCTGATCCTCGACCGGTCGCCGGCCTCCCGGCGGGGCCGCTCACACCCGTAACCCCACCGCCAGCAGCGCCCCGACGGCGAGCTGGAGGCGGCCGGTGGCAGCCAGGACCGGAAGCAGGCCCGGGCCTTCGGCACCTGCCAGCACCGCCCGAACGGGGCCGATGGCCAGCGGTGCGGCAAGGTAGGCCAGCAGCGCCCACGGGTGCCCGGTGGCGACCAGCGCGACGCCGGCCGCCGCACCGAGCAACGCGCCGACGTACAGCCAGCCGCCGCGCCGGCGTCCGAGGCGCACGGCCAGCGTCCGCTTGCCCGATCGCCGGTCTCCCTCGACGTCGCGCAGGTTGTTGGCTTCCAGGAGGGCGACCGAGAGCAGGCCCACGGCGATCGACGCCCACAGGGCGTCCAGGCACCACCCGTGCTGCACGTAGGCCGACCCGACGGTCGCGACCACGCCGAAGAAGGCGAACACGAAGACCTCGCCCAACCCGAGGTAGCCGTAGGGCCGAGGCCCGCCGGTGTACAGCCAGCCGGCTGCCATGCAGGCCGCCCCGATCGGGACCAGCCACCACGAGGTGGCGAGGGCCAGCGCCAGGCCGGCCACGGCCGACACGGCGAAGGACAGGTAGGCGGCCCGCTGCACGGTGGCCGGCGCCGCCAGGCCCGAGGCCACCAGGCGCACGGGGCCCACCCGCTGCTCGTCGGTGCCCCGCACCCCGTCGGAGTAGTCGTTGGCGTAGTTCGTGCCGACCTGGAGGGCGAGGGCGACCACCAGCGCGCACGCCGCCCGCCACCAGATGACGTCGCCCGAGGCCGCGGCCGTGCCGACCACCACCGGTACGGCCGCTGCCGGCAACGTGCGAGGCCGCGCCCCTTGGACCCAGCGCCCCGCCAGGCCGTGCGCGGTCATGGCGACCTACGCTACCGGCCGATGCCGGACCTCGTCGCCCTGGACCTGCCGGGCGGCCGTGGCTTCGTCGATGCCCTGCGGGCCGTCTGGGACACGGGGGATGCGGTCGCCCCCCTGGACCCCCGGCTGCCGGCGCCGGCGAAGCGGGCGATGGTCGACGCCCTGCGGCCAACCTGCATCGTGGGGTCCGACGGCGAGCTGACCCGGTTGCCCGGCGGCGTCCCCGTGGAGGACGGCGACGCCGTGGTGGTGGCGACGAGCGGGTCGACCGGCACGCCCAAAGGGGTCGTCCTCACCCTCGACGCGGTCACGGCCGGCGCCCGCGCCACCAGCTCCCGCCTGGGCATCGATCCCAGCCACCACGCCTGGCTGGCGTGCCTGCCGATGGCCCACGTGGGCGGCCTGTCCGTCGTCCTGCGGGCCCTGTTGACCGGCACCCCGCTCGTCGCCCGGCCCGGTTTCGACGCCGCCGAGGTCGCCCGCCTGGCCGCCGCAGCCGAGGTGACGCACGTCTCGCTGGTGGCGACGGCGCTGCGGAGGATCGACCCGTCCCCCTTCGCCGCCATCCTGCTCGGCGGGGCGGCCCCTCCGGGCGACCTCCCCCCCAACGTGGTGGCCACCTACGGCATGACCGAGACCGGCTCGGGCGTGGTCTACGACGGACGACCGCTGGACGGGGTGGAGGTCGCCGTCGGGACCGGACGGCCGGGGGAGGGCGCCGCTGGCGAGGTCCTCGTGCGGGCACCGATGCTGCTCCGCTGCTACCGCGACGGGACCGACCCCCGGGTCCCCGGTCCCGACGGAAAGGGGGGCTGGCTCCCCACCGGCGACGGCGGCCGGGTCGAGGACGACGGGGGGCTGGTGGTGCACGGGCGGCTCGCCGAGGTCGTGGTGACCGGCGGCGAGAAGGTGTGGCCGGTGCCGGTGGAGCAGTTGCTCGCCACCCTGCCCTCGGTGGCCGAGGTGGCGGTATGGAAGCGCCCCGATCCCGAGTGGGGCGAGCGGGTGGTCGCCTGGGCCGTTCCTGCCGACCCGGCGGCGCCCCCCGTCCTGGAGGAGCTGCGGCAGCTGTGTGCCGCCATCCTCTCCCCGTGGGCAGCGCCCAAGGAGCTCGTGCTGGTGGACGCCCTCCCGCGCACCGCCTCCGGCAAGGTCCGCCGCACCGACCTGCACTGAGGTCGCGCGGCCGCCGTCACCTCGAGGCGGGGTGACGGCCCCCTGCGGCCCCCGGCGCGTCGCCGCGCCGGGCGATCAGCCGACGGCCCCGGTGGCCTGGCTGCGAGACCCGCCGTCCACCACCAGGACGTGCCCGGTGATCCACGAGGCGGCGTCGGACGCGAGGAAGAGGGCGGCCGTGGCCACGTCGTCGGGCACGCCCAGGCGCCGCATCGGCACGTGGGCCGAGATCCGGTCCTCGTGGTCCTCCCACAGGGCGCGGGCGAAGTCGGTCTTGACGAGGCCGGGCGCCACAGCGTTCACCCGCACGGCCGGCGCCAGCTCGTAGGCCAGCTGCTGGGTCAGGTGGATGACCGCCGCCTTGGTGGCGTTGTACCACCCGATGCCGGGCTCGGGCCCGAGCCCGCCGACCGAGGAGAGGTTGACCACGGCCCCGCCGTGGGCCGCCATCCAGGCCTCGTGCGCGGCCGCCGTCCACGCCACGATCCCCCACTGGTTGACCTCCACCGTCTTCATGGCCCGGCCGTGGTCGAGCCCGGTCAGCGGGCCGAAGTACGGGTTGGTGGCGGCGTTGTTCACCAGCACGTCGAGCGAGCCGAACCGTGCCACCGTGGCGGCCACGCACGCCTGCGCCTCCTCGGCCCGTGCCGCGTGGGCGGGGTGGTAGCCGACCTCGGCGCCGGGAAAGGCCGCCGCGAGCTCGTCGGCCGCTCTCGCCAGGTCGTCCGCCTTCCTCGACGACAGCATCACCTTCGCCCCCGCCTCGGCCATGCGCCGGGCGATAGCCAGGCCGATCCCACGGCTCCCGCCCGTCACCAGAGCCGTCTTCCCGTCCAGTCGCAGTTCCACGGCCGCAAACCGTAACCCGTAGCATCGATCCGTGAACCGCCTCGCCGGCGCCACGAGCCCGTACCTCCGCCAGCACGCCGACAACCCCGTCGACTGGTACCCCTGGGGCCCCGAGGCCCTGGCGACGGCCGAGCGAGAGGGCAGGCCGCTGTTCGTCTCCATCGGCTACGCCTCCTGCCACTGGTGCCACGTGATGGCCCACGAGAGCTTCGAGGACCCTGCGACGGCCGCCGACCTCAACCGCTCCTTCGTGCCGATCAAGGTCGACCGTGAGGAGCGCCCCGACCTCGACGCCGTGTACATGGCCGCGGTGCAGGTCACGACCGGGTCCGGGGGCTGGCCCATGTCCGTGTTCTGCACGCCCGACGGCCGGCCGTTCCTCGGTGGGACCTACTTCCCGCCCTCGGACCGCCACGGGCTCCCAGCCTTCCGCCGGGTGCTGGCAGCGGTGGCCGAGGCGTGGCGGGACCGGCGGACCGAGGTCGAGGCCCAGGCCAGCGCCCTCGTCGAGGCCGTGGCGGGCGAGGTCCGCCTGGTGGACCGGCTCGGGCCGGTGCCGAGGCCCGGCTTCGCCCAGGCCCTCGACGCGCTGACGGCGGGCCTCGGCGCGCGCTTCGACGCGGAGTGGGGCGGCTGGGGGTCGGCGCCGAAGTTCCCCCGTCCCGGCCTCGTCGAGCTGTGCCTGTGGCACCACCGCCGCACCGGCGACCCGACGTCGCGCCACATGGCAGCCACGACCCTCGCCGCCATGGCGTCGGGCGGCATCTACGACCACCTGGCGGGGGGCTTCGCCCGCTACGCCACCGACCGGGAGTGGCGTGTCCCCCACTTCGAGAAGATGCTCACCGACCAGGCGCTGCTCGCCCGGACCTACGTGCGTGCCTGGCAGGTGACGGGCGATCCTTCCCACCTGCAAGTGGCGACCGAGACCCTCGACTACGTGCTGGCCACACTGGCGGCCCCCGGCGGCGGGCTGTGCTCCTCGGAGGACGCCGACGCCGGCGGGGTGGAGGGAGGGCACGCCACCTTCACCGCGGACCAGGTTCGGGCGGCGCTCGCCGGCGAAGGGCGGGAGGACCTGCTCCCGGCCGCGCTCGAGTGGTACGGCGTGACCGCCGAGGGCAACTGGGAAGCCACCACGGTGCTGCGCCGGCCGCTCGGCGCCACCCTGGCCCGCCCGCCCGAGGTCGAGGAGGCCCGACGGCTCCTTCTCGCAGCCCGGCGGCGGCGGCCCCGGCCCGCCCGGGACGAGAAGGTCCTCACCGAGTGGAACGCCATGGCGGCGGCGTCCCTCGCCGAGGCGGCGGCCGCCACCGGCGCGGGCCGCTGGCACGACGCCGCCGTCGCCATCACCGACCACCTGTTCGACCGGGCACGGCGGCCCGACGGCCGCTGGCTGCGGTCGGCCGGTGTCCCGGCCTTCGCCATCGACCACGCCTGGCTCGTCGACGCCTGCACTCGGCTCGGCGAGCTCACGGGCGAGGGGCGCTGGACCGCCCGGGCCGAGGAGGTGGCCGGCAGGATGCTCGACCTGTTCGCCGAGGGGGACGGCAGCCTGGCCACGACCGGCCACGACGCCGAGCGCCTCGTCGTCCGGCCCAAGGAGGTGCTCGACGGTGCTGTCCCGTCGGCCAACTCCGAGGCCGCCGTCGCCCTCCTGCGCCTGGCCGCCCTCACCGGCTCCGATCGCCTGCGGACCGCCGGGGAGCGCCTCGTCGAGCTGGCCGCGCCCCTGCTGGCGCAGCAACCGTCGGCGGTGGCCGACCTGCTGCCGGCCCTGGCCCTCGCCGAGGGAGGGACGGAGGTCGTGGTCGCCGGCAACCGCCCCGACCTCCTGGAGGAGGTTCGGCGACGCTGGCTGCCCGACGCCGTCGTGGCCTGGGGGGAGCCGACCGCCTCCCCGCTGTGGCGGGACCGTCCGGCCGGCGCGGCCTACGTGTGCCACCGTTTCTCCTGCCGGGCACCGGCCCAGGATGTGGCCACCCTGGCCGCGCAGCTTGGGTAGCGTGTCGCCCGGACCAGGGGCCACCGGGAGGACCAGCAGTGCCGGCACACGCGACGGGAGGGACCGACGCCCGCGACCTGCTCAAGGACGTGCCGCGGCGATCGCGGGCGCTGACCGAGGGCGGGGCGCGGCTGCGGCTGCTGGTGCTCGCGTGCACCGAGGACGACACCACCGCGGTGGACCTCGCCTCGGGTGCCCTCCTGCGGCTGCGGGTCGGCTGGCCCGACGACCACGAGCCCGACCTGGCCGCCTTCGACGTGGTGGAGGCCACCCTCGCCGCCGATCCCGAGCGGGACGACCTGGCCCAGCCGGAGGCGGCCACCGCCGCCGACCTCCCCCGTCACATCGGCACGTTGCGGGGCCGCCGGGTCCGCAAGATGCTGGCCCGCCTCGCCGCCCGCCCCGACGGGCCCCTGCTCGGCTTCCCCGGGTCGTCGGCGCCCTACTGGGAGTTCCGCGGCCTGCGGCCGTCGGTGGCCCTGGTGGCCCCGACCCGGCCGCCGCAGCTGATCCGGCGGCCGGCCGACCGCTCGACGTGGGTGCGGTTCGGCTGGAACCGCGACGACGTGTGGTTGCCGGTGGAAGACGTCCAAGCCGCCCGCGCCTTGGACGCGGCACGCCGGGAGCGGCTTGCGGGCAAGGACCTCCAGAGCGCCCTGGGCTTCACGCCGCACTACCTCCTGGCGACCGTCAGCCGGCCGCGGCAGGGGCACTGCTACAAGGTGTGCACGGCGGTGCTGCCGCGGGGCTGAGGGGACGGCTCGGAGGGCGCGGCCGCCGGAACCCCCTGACAGGGGCCCTGGCAGCGCCCGGAACGACCGGGCGTCAGCGGGCCAGCTTGCCCCCGGCCAGGTCCTCGGCCATGGCCCACCCGAACGCCACCAGGCGATCGCCCTTCGCCGCCGCCAGGCTCTCGAAGAGCATGCAGGGCACGGACGACTTGGCGCTCACGAAGTCGAGCCCGCGGGTGGCCGAGCCGTCACCCTCGACCACGAAGCTGCGGTCGTCGAGCCGGCTCTCGACGCCGAACCGCTTGGCCAGGCGGCGCGCCCACGCCCGCTCCTCACCGCTCGGGCGATGGCCCTCGGTGGGGACGACGTCCTCCAAGCCGGAGAAGGCCCGGAAGGCGTCCGGCCCGCACAGCATCGTCCCGAGCAGCACGTCCTCGTCGGGGAAGGCGAGGAGGGCCCGGCGGAACTGGTCGGCCATGATGGCCTTGAGGGCAGCGTCGGCCTTGCTCGTGCGGTCGACGAACGCCAGCCCCACCAGGAGCGAGGGGGTGCCACCGATGCGCTCGAGCGTGCAGAACGAGTAGCCCCGCAGCTTGGCGCCCTCCCGGGCGTCGGTCACCAGGACCCACTCCTCCCGTTCCTTGGAGAGGTACCCGATGTCGCAACCGGGCGCGTGCTCCATGCCCAGATCCGCCAGCTCCGCCAGCTCCGCGTCGCTGAGCGAGGTGCAGTCCTTGGTGGTGACCACGATCGACATGCCCCAATTCTACCGACCTGGCCTCGAACCGGCACGCCGCCGGGCCCCAGCGCCGGGCCCTACGCCACGATCGCCCCCGCACCCAACAGCCACTTCAGCTCCCCCACCAGGCCGTTCCGACTGTCGACGTTGAACTCGGGTGGGAGCCGCAGCACCTTCTCCCCCACGTGGAGGAGGACCGGCGAGGTCCCGGGGTGCTCGGTGAGGAGGCTCTTGAGCCGCCCCACCTTGTCGTCGGTCAGGGCGCCGAGCGGCAGGGCGATCCGCAGCTCCTGGGCGTCGGGTGAGCCCAGCTCGGGGCGCCGCAGCTCCATGGCCACGATCTTGGGTTGCTCGTCGCGCAGGTCGACGCGGCCTCGGACCACGACCACGGCGTCGTTCTCCAGCAGCGCCCCGTAGTCGGCCATCACCTTGGGGAAGACGAACACCTCCATGGAGGCCTGGAGGTCCTCCAGCACGAAGCGGGCCATGAGGTCGCCCTTCTTCGTGTACTGGCGGCGCAGGTCCGTCACCACGCCGCCGACGGCGCGCACCACGCCCTCGCCGTCGCCCGCCGTCTCGCGGACCGCCGCCAGCGAGCAGTCGGTGTGCCGGGCGAGCGCCTGCTCCACCCCGAGCAACGGGTGGTCGCTCACGTAGAGGCCGAGCATCTCCTTTTCGAAGGCGAGCTTCTGTGCCTTGTCGAACTCGAGGTCCGGGACCGGGACGCGGGTGCCCTCCCACTCGCCGCCGTCGCTGCCGTGGTCCGGCTCGAGGGCGGCGAACAGCGTGGAGATACCGACCTCGTGCTCCCGCCGTCGCTCCAGCGTGCGGTCGACGATCTCGTCCAGGACGAGGCACAGGCCCTTGCGGGGATGACCGAGCGAGTCGAAGGCGCCCGCCTTCGCCAGCGACTCCATCGTGCGCTTGTTGAGCACCACCGGGTCGACCCGGCGGCAGAAGTCGTAGACGTCGGCGAAGGGACCGCCCGACGCCCGCTCGGCCACGATGCGCTCGACCAGGCTCTCGCCCACGTTGCGAACGGCGGCGAGGCCGAAGACGATCCCTGGAGGTCCCTCGCCGGGGCGGGGCGAGAACTCGGCGGCCGACCGGTTGACGTCGGGCACGACCACCTCGATGCCGAGGGACCGGCACTCCGCCAGGTAGACGGCGGTCTTGTCCTTGTTGTCCTTGACCGAGGTGAGCAGCGCCGCCATGTACTCCACCGGGTGATGGGCCTTGAGCCAGGCGGTCTGGTAGGCGACCAGGCCGTACCCGTAGGAGTGCGACTTGTTGAAGGCGTAGTCGGCGAACGGCTCGATGACGTCGAACAGCTGGGTGCCGAGCGCTTCGCCGTAGCCCTGCTCCTCGCAGCCCTTGACGAACTTCTCCCGCTCGGCGGCGATCAGGCTGCGGATCTTCTTTCCGCAGGCCTTCCGCAAATTGTCAGCTTCCTCGAGGGAGTAGCCGGCGAACTTCTGCGCCACCCGCATGACCGACTCCTGGTAGATCATGAGGCCCTGCGTGTCGGCCAGGATCGGCTCGAGGTCCGGGTGGGCGTAGGAGATCGGCTTGCGCCCGTTCTTCCGATCGGCGTAGTCGTTGTGCATGTTGGCCGCCATCGGTCCGGGTCGGTAGAGGGCGACGAGGGCGGCCACGTCGTCGAAGGACGTCGGGGCGAGCGAGCGCATCAGGGCCCGCATCGGGCCACCCTCCAGCTGGAAGACCCCGACCGAGTCCCCCTTGCGGAGCATGACCAGGCTGTCCTCGTCGTCGAGCGGGACCCGGTCGATGTCGGGCCGCTCCCCGGTGGTCGTCTCGATGAGGTCCAGGGCCCGCTCGATGACCGAGAGGTTGCGCAGCCCGAGGAAGTCCATCTTGAGCAGGCCCATCTCCTCGACCCCGTGCATCTCGTACTGGGTGACGATGGGGGCGTCGCCGGGGTCGCCGCTGGCGTCGGGCTTGCGCTGGATCGGCAGGTAATCGGTGAGAGGGTCCTTCGTGATGACCACCGCCGCGGCGTGGATGCCGTCCTGGCGCCGCAGGCCTTCGAGGCCCCGGGCAACGTCGACGACCCGCTTGACGTCGGGATCGGCCTCGTACATCGCCCGGAGCTCGGCGGCGGCGGCGTAGCCGTCCTCGTAGCCCTCGGTCCTCTCCAGGCAGGCGTACAGGGGCGTGTCCCGTCCCATCACGAGCGGCGGCATCGCCTTGGCGACCTTGTCCCCCACCACGTAGGGGAGACCGAGCACCCGGGCGGCGTCCCGCACGGCCGCTCGCGCCTTGATGGTGGAGAAGGTGACGATCTGGGCGACCCGGTCGCTCCCGTAGCGCTCGGCGGCGTAGCGGATCATGTCGCCGCGGTAGCGCTCGTCGAAGTCCATGTCGATGTCGGGCATCTGCTTGCGACCCGGGTTGAGGAAACGCTCGAACAGCAGGTCGTAGCGGATCGGGTCGAGGTCGACGATCCGCAGGCAGTAGGCCACGCAGCACCCGGCCGCCGAGCCGCGGCCCGGCCCCACCCGGATCCCCGACTCCCGGGCGAAGCGGATGAGGTCCCATACGACGAGGAAGTAGGCGGCGAAGCCCATGTCGCCGATGACGCCGAGCTCGTAGTCGAGCCGCTGGCGCACCTGGTCCGGCACCGGATCGCCGTAGCGCTCGACGGCACCCTCGTAGGTGAGGTGCCGCAGGTAGGCGAGCGCCCGCTCCTCGTAGGTGTCGCCGGTGAAGCGGTCGGGCACCGGGAACTCGGGCAGGCTCGGCTTGCCCAGCTCCAGCTCGACGTGGGCCCGCTCGGCGATGAGCAGGGTGTTGTCGCAGGCTTCAGGCACCTCGCCGAAGAGCTGGCGCATCTCGGCCGCGGTCTTGAGATAGTGCTCGGTCCCCTCGAACCGGAAGCGGTTGGTGTCCGACAGCATGGCCCCGGTCTGGACGCACAGCAGGGCGTCGTGGGCGACGGCGTCCTCCCGGTGCGTGTAGTGGCTGTCGTTGGTGGCGAGCAGGGGGGCGTCGAGGCGGCGCGCGATCTCGACGAGCTGCGGGTTGGTCCGCCGCTGGTCGGCGATCCCGTGGTCCTGCAGCTCGATGAAGAGATTGCCGCGACCGAAGATGTCCTGGAGGCGGGCGGCCCGCCGCTCCGCCCCCTTCTCGTCGCCGACCAGGAGGGCCTGCAGCACGACGCCACCAAGGCAGCCCGTGGTGGCGATGAGGCCGTCGTGGTGGCGCTCGAGCAGCTCCCAGTCGAGGCGGGGCTTGTAGTAGTAGCCCTCGAGATAGGCCGCCGACGACAGCTTCAGGAGGTTGCGGTAGCCGTCGGTCGTCTCGGCCAGAAGGGTCAAGTGGTAGTAGAGCTTCTGGCCGCCGTCGACGTCGCCCCCCGTGTCGTCGACCTTCCCTCGGCGGACCGGGCGCTCATGGCGGGACTCCCCCGCCATGTAGGCCTCCGTCCCGATGACCGGGTTGAGCCCCTCGGCCCGGCAGGCCTTGTAGAAGTCGAGGACCCCGTACATGTTGCCGTGGTCCGTGATGCCGAGCGCCGGCTGGCCGTCGGCGGCGGCCGCCTTGACCAGGTCTTCGACCCGGGCGGCGCCATCGAGCATCGAGAACTCGGTGTGGGTGTGCAGGTGGGTGAACGACGATGGTGCCAACTGCCCTCCGAGAACTACAGATGTGTCGTTTGCGACCCTACCGCGCGGTCGCGACGCCCGCAGGTGCCCTCGTCGCCCCGCGACAGGGGGCCGCTCGCCCGTCGCCGCGACCGCAGCGCCACCCGGGCGCGGTCGCGGCTACCGGGGCGGGGGCACCATCGCGGCCTTGACCACGATGGTGCGGGTGACCTTGTCGTGCAGCGTCTGGTGACGGCGGTCCCAGGCCGGCCACAGCATGTCGAGCACCCACCCGATGCCCACGATGATGAACATGAGGTACTCGAAGGCGCCGCGCCCGAGCGCCCGGGCGAAGCCGATGGGCTGTCCGTTGTCCCGGTCGACGGCCCGCACGCCCACCGCCATCATCCCGATGGTCTGCCCCCGCGACGACCCGCAGAAGAACGCCCCGTAGAGGATCACGATCAGCACTTGGACGATCGGTGCGGCCACCGAGACGTGCGATGTCGTGTTGTTCGACGAGTTGTGCACGTTGACCCAGGCGATGTGGCCGGCGGAGAAGACCATCTCGATGATGTAACCGACCACGAGGAGGATCACCCAGTCGATCAGCCAGCCGCCCACCCTCGCCCAGTAGCCGGCGTACGGGGGCGCCGCCTCGTAGCCGTAGCCAGCTGGGCCGCCGTAGCCGTACTGCGGGCCCGCGCCGGGTGGCGGGTAGCCCGGGCCGGGTGGCGGATAGCCCTGGCCGGGTGGCGGGTAGCCCGGGCCGGGTGGCGGGTAGCCGGGTGGCGGGTAGCCCTGGCCCGGCGGCGGGTACGACGGGCCCGGGGGGGCGTACGGCTCGCCGGTCGGGCCGGGTGGCGCCTCGCCGGGGCGAGGTCCCGGGTACGGCGGGAGGCCACCTTCGGATGTGCTGGTCATCGCGCGCCACTGTAGGTCCTGGACAGGCGTGGCGGGGTGGTTCACCCCTGGCGGCGCTCGCTCGTCACAGGTAGGTCCCGGGCCGGGCCGCGGGACCCTCCACCTCGGCGCCGCGAGGGAGGCCGCGGTGGCGGATCTCGTCCAGTTGCGCCCGCGCCGCCATCTGTTGTGCAACGAGGCTTGCCTGGATCCCATGGAACAGGCCCTCGAGCCATCCGACCAGTTGCGCCTGTGCCACCCGCAGCTCGGCCTCGGAGGGCACCTTGTCGTCGAAGGGCAGGGCCATGCGATCGAGCTCCTCCGACAGGTCGGGCGACAGGCCGCTCGAGAGCTCGCGCACCGACTGCTCGTAGATCTCGCGCAGCCGGGTCCGACCCGCCTCGTCCATGGGCGCCTGACGCACCTCGTCGAGCAACAGCTTGACCATGGTGCCGATCCGCATCACCTTGGCCGGTTGCTGGATTGCCTCGCGGTGCTCCTCGGGGTCGCCGGAGCCGGGTTCGCCGCCGCGCTCGGACGCCGGCAGCACCTCGTCGGGGGCCACGGGTGTCTGGTTCATGGCTCTGATGATGCCAGAGGCTCAGCGCGGCTCGAACGCCACGAACGGCACCAGCATCTCCGCCTCGGTGAGGGACCCGTGCCGGCTGACGAGGCGCTGCTCACCGGTGTCGGCCGGGTCGAAGAAGGCGGTGGGCGTGTACGGCGCCAGCACGACGTCGCCCAGTCGGGCGCGCACCTCCGGCACCGGCTCACCGCCCAGCCACCCCTCTTCGACGATCTCCTCGAAGGTCCGCACCCAAGCGACATGGCCGAAGGCGGCGGTGGCGGCGGCGGCCACGTCCTCGGAGGCCCCCGGCCGCACGTGGAGCCACCGGAAGCGCCCCTCCCCCGACAGCAGGTCGACCCCGTCCATCACGTCCGACCCGAGGACCTCGACGGTGGCCCCCACCTCCACCTGGCCGTGGTCGGCCGTCACCGCCAGCACCGCGCCGGGCGGCAGGACGTCGAGCATGTCGGCGACCAGGCGGTCCGCCGCCCGCAGTTCGGCGTCGTAGTGCTCGCCCAGCCCCCGGGCGTGCGCCACCCGGTCGACGCCGTCGTAGTAGGCGTACACCAGCGGCTCGCCGGCCGCGAGCAGCCGCCGGACCTCGACGGCGAGCCCCGACGGCGTCACCCAGCCGTGCAGCTCGGCGCCGGCCAAGTGGGCGGCGGAGAAGCCCGTGGCGGAGTAGTCGGCGCGCGAGACGACGTGCGTCGTCGAGCCGTCCCCGGGGAAGGCGGGGAAGCGTTGGAAGTCGTACGGGCGCACGGAGCGCCGGGCGTCCCTGCCACCCACCCGCCAGGCAAGCACGTTGAGCACGCCACCCCCGGCGGCCACCCGGTAGCCGACCATGCCGTGGACGGCCGGCGGGAGGCCGGTCGAGAGGCTGGTCAGGGCGGCGGCCGTCGTGCTCGGTGCCACCGAGGTGATCGGCCCACCCACGGCGGAGCACAGGACGGGCGCCATCTGCGGCCGGGCCGTCAGCTGCTCCCAGCCGAGACCGTCGAGGACCAGCAGCACCACCTGGCGGCCACGGGCGATCGGGGCCGGCACCCACTCCGCCGCCGGCGGCACGCCGCCGCGGGTGTGGGCCAGAAGGACCGGCATCACGTTGACCAGGCATGGGCCCGAGAAGGCGGGGAGCACCGGCTCAGGCGTACGCGCGGGCGCCACGGCCGGCGCGGGCTGGGTGCTCACGTCGCAACCCTAGGACGTGGGTCCGGACAGCGGCACGCCCGGATACCATGACCATGCGTGAAGGTGTCCACTCGGGGCGACTACGCGTGTCGCGCGCTGCTCTCGCTGGCGCTGCACGACACGCAGACGACGTCGGTCCGGGACATCGCGGAGCGGACCGGCCTGCCGCAGCCCTACCTCGAGCAGATCCTGCTCGCCCTCAAGGGCGCCGGGCTGGTGCGGTCGAAGCGCGGCGTGGGCGGCGGTTACGTGCTCGCCCGCGACCCCGCGGACATCACCCTCGCCCAGATCGTCTCCGCCGTCGACGGGCCGATCGTCGCCGGTGACTTCGGCGAGCCCCATGCCAACGGGGCGTGCGACCACGAGGGGCAGTGCGTCTTGTTGGCGGTGTGGGCCGACGTGGGCGAGACCATGCGCCGGTACCTGCAGTCGTTCACCCTCGCCGAGGTGGCGGCCCGAGCCCGTGGCCCGGTCACGAGCTCCATCGAGCCACGACCGGAACCTCGCGTTCCCACCCGAGCACGCTGAGCGACCCGACCGCAAGGCCGAGCAGCCGCCCGCCGACGGGCGGGAGCCCCACCCACCGGGCCGCCAGCACCCGGAGCAGGTGGCCGTGGGAGAAGCAGATCACGTCGCCGTCGACGGCCCGGGCCCGGCGGATGACCTCGTCGGCACGGCGGCCCACGTCGGCCGCCGACTCCCCGCCGGGCACCCCGTCGGTCCACAGGGTCCAGCCGGGCCGTTCGGCCCGTATCTCCGCCGTCGTGCGACCCTCGTAGTCGCCATAGTCCCATTCGAGCAGGTCCTCGCAGGGCTCCGCACGATCGCCGAGCCCCGCCAGCCGGCACGTCGCCGCGGCCCGGGCGAGCGGGCTCGTCAGCACCAGCGCCGGATGGGGCACACCGGCCGCCAGCCGCTCCCCCACCGCCTCGGCCTGGGCCTGACCTTCGGGAAGGAGCGGAACGTCCGTCCTTCCCGTATGACGGCCGTCGCGGCTCCATTCGGTCGTCCCGTGTCGTACCAGCCACATCTGCACGGCGGACACGACACCACCTGCAGCGGGCCGTGCGCAACCCCAGCTACCCCCGGGTGGCCAGCCGATCACGGAATGTCATGGCCGGCATGGGCGTTGTATCCGTGCGAACGGGTAGGGCTAGACACAGGCACGCCGAGTGAGAGAGAACTGAACAGCTGATGAGCACCACGAGCAAGATGACGACCGACAGCCTCGGGCTGTTGCTGCGGGACCTCGACCGTTTCCCGATGCCCGATCACGAGCAGCAGGTCGCCCTGGCCAAGCGCGTCGCCGCCGGCGACGAGGAGGCCCGCAAGCAGATGGTGGCCGCCAACCTCCGCCTGGTGGTCCACTGGGCCCGTCGGTACCAGGACCGCGGCGTCGACCTCGCCGACCTGGTCCAGGAGGGCACGTTCGGCCTCTTGCGGGCCGTCGAGAAGTTCGACTGGGAGCGGGGTTTCCGGTTCTCCACGTACGCCACGTGGTGGATCCGCCAGGCCCTCCAGCGCGCCGTCCAGCAGCACGGACGGACGATCCGCATCCCGCTCGAGGTCGGGGAGCGGCTGCAGCGGCTGGACGCCATCACCGCCGAGCTCGCCGGCCAGCTGGGCCGCCCGCCGACCGAGGAGGAGATCGACGAGGCCACCGGGACCACCAGCGAAGAGCGCCGTTCGTTGGAGGACGTCGCCCGGGTGACCGCCAGCCTCGACCAACCGGCCGCCGTGGACTCCTCGACGTCCCTCGGCGAGCTGGTGGCCCCTGACCCCGACGACTGGGCCGAGCGGGTCGACCAGGAGATGGTCCTCCAGCGAGTACGGGACGCCATCGAGCGGCTGCCGGACCTCCAGCGCGACGTGCTGCGGCTGCGGTTCGGGTTCGGGGGCGACTCCCCCGCTTCGCTGCAGACCACGGCGGAGCGGCTGGGGGTCGGCGTGCGCCGGGTCCGCCGGGCGGAGGAGGAGGCGCTGGCCGCCCTCTCGGCAGACGGGGACGTGTTCGGCGCCCACGCCGCCTGATCGGGCTCAGCCCGGGTCGGGTGGGAGTGCCGGCACCTCCCCGACGACGGCCGCCAGGTCGGCCGGCAGCGGCGAGGTCCACGTGCAGCGGGCGCCGGTGCGCGGGTGGTCGAGGCTGAGCTCGGCGGCGTGCAGGAACATGCGGTGCAGGGGCGGGCCGCCGTAGCGGTCGTCCCCCACCACCGGGTGCCCGATGGCTGCCAGGTGGACGCGCACCTGATGGGTCCGACCCGTCTCGAGGCGGACCGCCAGGAGGCTGGAGGCCACCGGCGCTTCCAGCCGGCGGAGCACGGTGTAGCCCGTCCTCGCGGGTCGCCCGCGTTCGGTGACCGCCATCTTCGTGGGCGTCCGGACCGAGCGCCCGATGGGGGCGTCGACCGCTCCCCGGTCCTCTGCCACGTGCCCGGCGACGAGCGTCACGTAGCGGCGGCCGGCGGTGCGTTCCGCCAGCTGGGCTGCGAGCGACTGGCGGGCCAGCTCGGTGCGAGCCACCACCAGCAGCCCCGACGTCCCCCGGTCCAGGCGGTGCACGATGCCCGGGCGCTCGGGGTCCCCCACGCCGGCCACCTCGGGGTAACGGGCCAAGAGACCGGCCACCAGGGTGCCGTCGGCATGCCCGGCACCGGGGTGGACCACGAGCCCCGCTGGTTTTTCGACCACCACGAGGTCCTCGTCCTCGTGGACCACGACCAGCTGCACGCCGGGGTCGGCGGTCGGCCGCCGGTCGGCGGGGGGAGGGACCTCCACGTCGAGCTCGCAGCCCTCGGCCAGCGGGAGGCTGCGCGCCGTCACGGGCCGGCCGTCGACCCGCACCTTTCCTTCCGCCACCAGCGCCGCCGTCTCGGCACGTGAGAGCCCCGTGAGGAGGGCGACCGCCCGGTCGACGCGCACCCCGGCCAGGGTACCGGGCACCCTCACCGCCGGCCGGCGGATGCGACGGGACGGGCCGGCGGCTCGGCCGGTGGGTCGTCGGGCGGCTGCTCGTCGGAGCCGTGGGGGGGTCGCGCCGGGGCCCCCCAGACGACGCACACCGCGACGATCACCAGCCCGACGGTGATGGCGGCGTCGGCCAGGTTGAACGTCGGCCAGTGGGACAGGGTGACGAAGTCGACCACGCGGCCCCGGGCGACGCGGTCGGCCACGTTGCCGAGCGCCCCGCCGAGGACCATCCCCGCCGCCACGGCCAGGAGCGTCGACCCGGCCCGCCAGGCGAGGACGGCGACGCCGGCCGCCAGCACCGCGGCCACCACCGCCAGCGCCGTCCCGTCCCCGGCGAACAGGCTGAACGCCGACCCCGAATTCTCCTGGAGCGCGAGCCCGAAGGGCCCGATGACGTGCGCGGGATGGGTGAGGTGATGGAGCGCGAGGGCCTTGGTGACCTGGTCGGCCACCACCACGACCGCGGCGACCGCTCCAGCGGCCACCCGGCGCGCTGCCCGTGGGCTCAGCGCCGCGACAGCCCTCCGCTCTTGCAGGCGACGCACAGGCGGGCGAACGGCAGTGCCTTCAGCCGTGGCTTGGGGATCGCCTGGTGGCACCGCTCGCAGGCCCCGTAGGTGCCGTCCTCGATGCGGGTCAGAGCCTCGTCGATCTCTTGGACCGCCGCCAGCGCCTGCGCCGACAGCGCCAGGTCGCGCTCCCGGTCGACGGTGACCGTCCCGCCCTCGCCGGACTCCTCGTCGAACTGGACGTCACCGGGCTCGCGCTCCTGTGCCAGCGAGTCGGCCTCAGCCTTGAGGTCGGATGCCTGCGTCTCGTACACGGTCCGCTCGGCCACGAGCAACTGGCGCTGCTCGTCGAGGAACTTCTCGTCGTCGGCGTACGGCCCGCCCGGCCGCGACTTCACCGCCGTCGTCTTCTTGGTGGCCACTGCGCTCTTCACCGCCTTCTTGGTCTTCGCCTTGGTGGCGCTCGTGGCGGCGACCTTACCCACCGGGGCCGTCCTCGCTACCGTGCGCGCCTGGGTGGGTGCCTCGGCCTTGGAGTTGGCAGCCTTGCGCGGCGCGGCGGCCTTCTTGGCGGTTGGCGACATGGCGTCCCTCCTCCCCGGCCCGGGGCGAGGCCAGGAGCGGGTGACGTTAGCGGACCGTCAACGCGAGGGCAAACCTCGCCGGGACCGGTCAGCCAGCCGCCGAGCGGCGCTGCTCGTCGCCGCCGCCGGCGGCTCCGGTGCCGTTGCTGGTGCTGCCGTTGACGCCCGCCGGCTCCGGGGTCCGCGCCCGCACGGACGTGAGACCGCTCGCCGGCTGCACGTTCTCGTCCAGCCACTTCAGCATCTCCCCGAGGGAGGTCCGCAGCCGGTTGCGCTCGGTCTCGAGGTGGCGGGCCATCTTCTCCACGTCGGCGGTGAGCTGGGTACGAATCCCCTCCAGGCGGTTGACGTCCTCCCGCAGCCGGTGCTCCGCCTCGGCGGCCATCGTCCGCGACCGCTCCTCGGCCTGGGACAGGATGTTCCGCGACCGCTCCTCGGCCTTGGCCACGACCTCGGAGGCCTCGTGCTCGCTGTCGCGCTTCACCTGGTCGACGAACTTCTGCGCGAGCACGAGGGTGCGCTGCAAGGTGTCGTCGGACACCGCCGACGACTCGACGATGGGCAGGGCGGCGGTGGTCGTGACCGGCATCCCTGTCGCCGCCTGGCGCACCTCTTCTTCGAGCTGGGCGATCCGGGTCTGCGCCTGGCGCACCCGGTCGTTGGCCTGACGCAGCTGCTCCTGGACCGACTCCGCTTCGACGGCGGCCTTCTCCAGGTACTCGTCGACCTCGTCGACGTTGTACCCCTTCAGACCGAGCCGGAACTCCACCGTTCGCAGGGTGTCCAGCAGGGACTGGTTGGACTGGGTGGGCTGCGCGTTGTCCATGGGGCACCAGTGTACTCCTGCCGCTCACGGCGACCGGGGATGGGCCCGCCGGGAGGTCAGGCCCGCAGGAGGGGGACCACGATGACCTGGGCCACGATCACCACGATGATGATCGACAGGTCGATCCCCATGCCCCCGGCGCGGATCGGCGGGAGCACCCGGCGGATGGGGCGCAGGACCGGCTCGGTCACCGCGTCGAGGGCCCGCATGACGCCGAAGAGCGGCGAGCCGGGCCGCGACGGGAACCAGCTGAGCAGGGCCCGGACGATCAGGACGAGGACGTACGCCTCGACCAGGTAGGCGAGGACGGAGCGGACCAACACTCAGGCGCGCCCGTAGCCACGCTCGAGCAAGCGCTGGCGCTCCTCCTCCGAGACCTTCACGTTCGTCGGCGTGAGCAGGAACACCCGGTCGGCCACCTTCTCCATCTCGCCGCTGAGCGCGTAGGTCACGCCGCTGCAGAAGTCGATCATGCGTCGCTGGAGGTCCAGCTCGGCCACTTGGAGGTTGACGATCACGGGTCGGGTCGCCTTCAGGTAGTCGGCGATCTCCTTGGCGTCGCCGAAGCGGGTCGGGGCCACGACCTGGACACGCGTCGCCTCGCCCGGGCTCATGGGCCGCACGACGGGCGAGGAGGGTCGCAGCCCGACGGTGGGCGTCGCCGCCGTGGGCACGGGCGCCGGGGCCATCGACTCGCGAGACAGCGTCCGGATGCGGCCGACCGGGACGGTGCGGTCGTCGATGTCCTCGGGCTCGGGCGGTGGCGGCACCGAACGGGCGGACGCCGGGGCGAAGCTCCGCGGGCTCTCGTACTCGTCGTACTCGTCGTACTCGTCGTCGAGTAGTCCGAGGTAGACCATGGTCTTCTTCAGGAACGTCGCCATCGCATGTCTCCTCGCGCACAGCGTAGTGCGTCCTTCACGCGAAGCGCGGACCACCCCCTCGCTCCCCGAACAGGGCCCGGCCCACCCGGACCATGGTCGACCCTTCGGCCACCGCCGCCTCGAGGTCGCCGGTCATCCCCATGGACCGCTCGGGCAGCCCGAGGCGGTCGGCCAGCTCCCGCACCGCCCGGAAGGTGGCCTGCGCGTCCTCCTGGGGCGCCACCGTCATCAGGCCACGGACGTCGAGGCCGTCCGCCACCAGGTCGGCGACCAACGCCGGCACGGCGTCGAGCCGGCACCCGTTGCGGCCCGGCCGCCCCGTGAGCTCGACCTCCACGAGTACGAGGGCCCCGGGACGCCGGCGGGCGATGGCCTCGCCCTCCACCGCCCGCGCCACCGACTGCCAGCACGCCACGAGGGGCGCCAGGGCGGGGACCTTGTTGCGCTGGACGGCACCCAGGAAGTGCCACCTCGGGGTGCCGGCGACCCGCGGCGCCTTGGTCACGAGCTCCTGGGCGTAGTTCTCTCCCACGTCCTCGAGGCCGGCGGCCAGCGCCGCCTCCACCGCCTCGGGACCGAACCCCTTGGTCACGGCCACGATCCGCACGCGCTCCGGATCGCCTCCCGCCACCTCGATCCGGCGCCGCACCTCGGCCAGCCGGGCGGCGACCGCCGACACGGTCAGCGCAGGAAGGAGGGCACGTCGAAGTCGTCGTCGCCGAGGTCGACCGGCTCGTCGCCGGCGTCCCCGAAGATGTCCACCGGCTCGACCTCGTCGCCCAGGACCTTGCTCGAGGCGACCGGCGTCGGTCCGGTCGGCTGCGACGCGTCCCCCAGGCCGCTGCGCCCGTCCTCCCAGCGCTCGAAGCCCGCAGCGATGACGGTCACCCGGACCTCGTCCGCCATGGCGTCGTCGATCACGGCCCCGAAGATGATGTTGGCATCGGGGTGCGCGACGCCGTGGACGATCTCCGCCGCTTCGTTGACCTCGAACAGCCCGAGGTCACTGCCGCTGGCGATGTTGAGCAGGATGCCCCGGGCCCCCTCGATGGAGGCCTCGAGCAGCGGGCTCGTGATGGCGGCCCGGGCGGCGTTGACGGCGCGGCCCTCGCCGCTGGCCGCCCCGATCCCCATGATGGCGGTGCCGGCATTGGTCATCACCATCTTCACGTCGGCGAAGTCGGTGTTGATGAGGCCGGGAACGGTGATGAGGTCGGTGATGCCCTTCACGCCCTGGAGCAGCACCTCGTCGGCCATCTTGAAGGCGTCGACCATCGACGTCTTCTCGTTGGACACGGTGAGCAGGCGGTCGTTGGGGATGACGATGAGGGTGTCGACCTTCTCCTTCAGGATCTGGATGCCCTTCTCCGCCTGCATGGCCCGCCGCCGGCCCTCGAAGGTGAACGGGCGGGTGACCACGCCGATGGTGAGCGCCCCGACACCCTTCGCCACCTCGGCGACGACCGGTGCCGCTCCCGTCCCCGTGCCGCCGCCCTTCCCCGCAGTGATGAAGACCATGTCGGCGCCCTGCAGCGCCTCCTCGATCTCCGTGCGGTGCTCCTCGGCGGCCTGGCGGCCCACCTCCGGATCGCTCCCGGCGCCCAGGCCACGGGTGAGCTGGCGGCCGATGTCGAGCTTCAGGTCGGCGTCGCTCATGAGGAGCGCCTGGGCGTCGGTGTTGGCGGCGATGAACTCGACGTTGCGGAGCCCTGAGTCGATCATCCGGTTGACGGCGTTGACACCGCCACCACCCACCCCGACCACCTTGATCACGGCGAGATAGTTCTGCGACGGGATGGTCATTGGCTCCCTCGGTATTGGGCGATCGCCGGCCGATCGCCGATGCGTCTTCCACACTGCCGGCGAGGGAACGGTCTCCGCACCGCCGTGACCACGACTCTCGACCTTACGCAAAGGTCGAAGTGTAGCGGCCACGACCTCGCCACACGATACGGGGGGCCCTCGAGACGGTCAAGCAGCGCTCTGGACCACCGGGGAGCCCGGCACGGACACGTCGATGACCTCACCCGACTTCAGCGACGCGCCGGAGAGGACGGCTGCGACATCCTCGTACTTCTGGTGCAGCTGGCCCACCGTGCCCAGGTGGACGGTGAGGGGTGACGTGAGGTGGAGGTCGACCTGGCCGCCGGCGAGCTGGTCGACCTGAGTGACCTGGGCGGCGAAGGCCTTCGGGAGCGTGGCCGCCACCCTCAGTGCGGCGCCGTCCCCCGCCACGGTCGTCCCGGGCGGCCCGGCAGCCCCGGCACTGCCGGCGAGCTGCGGCACGCCGGCCGGCGGGCTCGCCGCGTCGGCCAGCACCCGCCCGGTGCGGTCGAGCAGCGCCCACCCGGACCCGGCGGGCACCACCGCCACCGCCGTGCGCTCGACCACGGTGATCCGGACGGCGTCGGGCCACTGGACGTCGATGGTCGCCCGACGCACCCACGGGAGCCGCTCCACGCCCGTAGCCGCCCGTGGTCCGATGTCGACGAGGGGCGGGTGGCCGGCCAGCCCGGCGGCGGCGATGACCGCCGACGCCGGCGTGTGGGCCGCGCCCACCACGGTGACCCGGCGGGCGCTCAGGAGGCTCGAGTGGAGCACGATGAGGGCGAGCACCCCGATGGTCACCACCGACAGGGCGGTCACGACGACGCGCAGGCGCCGGCGCCCGCGGCGGCGGACCACCTCGGTGCGGCGCTGCCGGATGCGCGGGTCCATGGGGGGGCGCCCCACCCTCGGGGCCGGGCGCCCCGACGCCTCCTTCGTCCCCGGTCCCCTGCCGGTCACGGGAACCCCACGAGGCGCACCTCGGGGCAGAGCTCGACCCCCGTGCGCTCGGCCACCGTATGGCAGACCTGGGCCATGAGGGCCCGCACGTCGGCCGCCCGGCCGCCGTCGTCGGCCTGGATGAAGTTGGCGTGCTTCTCCGACACCCGGGCGGTGCCCAGCCGGAGCCCCTTGAGCCCGGCCGCCTCCACCAGCCGTCCCGCCGAGTCGCCCGCCGGGTTGGCGAACACCGAACCGGCGTTGCTGCCACCCGGCTGGTGCTCCCGGCGCCATCGCACGACCTCCGACAGCACCTGCCGCCCGGCGGCCGGGTCGCCGGGCCGGGCGCCGAGCTCGGCCCACACGACCACCTCGCTCGGGCGGACCGACGAGGAGCGGTAGCCGTAGGCCAGGCGCTCGGGACCGTCGACGCCGTCGGCGTCGGCCGCCAGGTCGAGCCACCGGTAGCGCACCAGGCACGAGGCGGTGTCGGCACCGTGGCCTCCGGCGTTCATCCGGACCGCGCCACCCACCGAGCCCGGGATCCCGACGGCCCACTCCAGCCCGGTCAGCCCGGCCGACACCGACCGGCGCGCCAGGACCGGGAGGTCGAGACCCCCGCCGGCCCGCACGACGACCGGGCCCTCGCCGGCCGCCGGTGCCGGAAGGTCGATCGCCGCCATGCCGGACCCGAGGCGCACCACCACGCCCGGGAACCCCTCGTCGGCGACCAGCAGGTTGGACCCCTTGCCGAGGACCAAGACCGGCACCCCGCCCCCCGCCCGGCGCAGCGCCTCCCGCACGGCGAGCAGCTCCACCTCCGATTCGGCCTCCACCAGCACGGCGGCGGGCCCGCCGACGCGATAGGTCGTGAGCGGCCCGAGGGGCACCTGCCGCCGGGCGGCCGGGCCGAGGGCGTCGGCGACCGCGTCGAGGAGGGCTGCCGGCTCGGTCACCCGAGCACCGCCAGCAGCTCGTCGGGGAAGGTCGTGAGGTCGCCGGCGCCCAGCGTGCAGCACAGATCACCCGGGCGCAGCTCGGAGGCCACGACGTCCAGCAGGTCGTCGCGGGCGGGCACGTACCGCACCCCGCCGCGGTGCCGCGCCACGGCGTCGGCCACCAGCTTCCCCGAGATCCCCGGCACCGGCGCCTCCCCCGCCCCGTACACGTCGGTCACCACGACCAGGTCGGCGTCGTCGAAGGCGGCGGCGAACGCCGGAGCAAGGGCCGCCGTGCGGGTGTAGCGGTGGGGCTGGAAGACGGCGACGATCCGGTCCCACGCTCCCGCCCGCGCCGCCGCCAGCGTTGCCCGCACTTCCGAGGGCAGGTGGGCGTAGTCGTCCACGACCGTCACGCCCCCAGCCTCCCCTCGGAACTCGAACCGGCGGGGCACGCCAGCAAAGCGGGCCAGCGCCGACACGGCGGCGTCGAAGGGCACGCCGGCGGCGAGGGCGCCGACCGTGGCCAGTGCGCCGTTGCGGGCGTTGTGGACGCCGGGCACCGGGATCTCCACCCGTCCGAGGGGCCCCTCGGGCCCGGCGAGGTCGAAGGCCACCGAGCTGCGGGTGCTGCGGAGCGCCCGCATGGCGTAGGTGGCGCTCGGGTCGGTCCCGACCGTCGCCGCCCCGTGCGCCTCCCCGAGCTCGCGGGCCACCGGGTCGTCCGCGCAGACGACCCGGCCGACCTCGGCCATCCCGAGGAACCGGTCGAACGCCGCTCGGAGGGCGTCGAACGACCCGTAGTGGTCGAGGTGGTCGGCCTCGACGTTGGTGAGGAGCGCCACGTCGGCGTGCAGGTCGGCGAAGGAGCCATAGCTCTCGTCGGCCTCCAGCACCAGCCACTCGCCCTCGTCCCACGCCGCGTTGGTGCCGATCTCGTTGACGTCGGCGCCGATGAGGAAGGAGGGGTGGCAGCCCGCCTCGACCAGCACCAGCGAGAGCATCGAGGCCGTCGTCGTCTTGCCGTGCGTGCCGGCGACCGCCAGGGAGCGGCGGGTGGCCGCCACCGCCGCCAGGACCTCCGCCCTGCGGGCGACGCGGATGCCACGCCGGCGTGCCTCGACCAGCTCGGGGTTCGAGTCGGGCACGGCGGGCGAGAAGGTGACGAGGTCGGCGCCGGCAACGTGCTCGGGACGGTGCCCGACGGCGACCGGGATCCCGTGCGCCGCCAGGCGATCCGTGACCATCGTGCCCTTGAGGTCGCTCCCCGTCACCTGGTGCCCCATGCCGGCGAGGACGGTGGCGATGGCGCTCATCCCCGCGCCGCCGATGCCCACGACGTGGACGTGCCGGGGCCGGACGAGTGTCTCAACGGGCACTGCGGTCCACCACCTCCGCCACCCGATCGGCGGCGTCGGGCCGTCCGAGCGCCCGCGCGGCGGCGCTCATCGCCCGCAACCGGGCGGGGTCGGCCAAGAGCTCGTCGAGCACCGCTGCGAGCCGTTCGCCGTCGCAGCGGTCGTCGGGGAGGAGCACCCCCGCACCGGCGTCGACGAGGACCCGGGCGTTCGCCGTCTGGTGGTCGCCCGGGGCCCCGGGCAGCGGCACCAGGACCGCCGGGACCCCGGCCACCGCCAGCTCCGCCACCGTCACCGCGCCGGCCCGGCACACCAGCACGTCGGCGGCCTGGTACAGCAGCGGGATGCGGGCCTCGAACGGCATCGCCCGGTAGCACAGCGCGCCGGCCGGGTCCGCGGGGCGGCCCTCCCAGTTCCGGCGCCCCGTGACGTGGTACAGGGAGCGATCGCCCCGGTCCGCCCAGCGCCGGGCCAGGTCGCCTGCGGCGGTGTTGAGCCGTCCGGCGCCGAGGGACCCGCCGACCACCCCCACCGTCGGGCGCTCGGGTGGGAGCCCGAGGGCGCCCCGGGCGCCGGCGACGGCCTCGGGCGTCCGGTCGGCGGCCGCCACCACCTCCTCTCGGACCGCCGTCCCGGTCACCACCGCCCGGGGCAGCGCCGTCCCCGGGAACGAGACGGCGCTGGCAGCGGCGAACCGGCCCAGGAGGCGGTGCACCAGGCCCGGGACGGCATCGATGTTGACCAGCACGAGGGGCACCCCGAGGGCCACGGCCGCCAGGTCGGCGGGGAAGGCGGCGTACCCACCCACCGACACCACCACCCTGGGGCGGTCCCGGCGCAGCAACCCGACCGCTCGGGCCGTCGCCGCAACGAGGCCGACCGCCGCGCCGGCGTTGGCCCGGAGGCTCGCGGCGTCCATCCGGCGGGCGATGCCCCGGCCGGGAAGCAGGGTCACGGGGAAGGTCTCGCCGGCCAGGAGGTCGGCCTCCTGGCCGCGCTCCGAGCCGACGAGCTCGATGGTCGCCGGATCGTGCCCGCGAGCAGCCAGCGCGCGGGCCACGGCGAGCGCCAGCAGCACGTGGCCACCGGTCCCGCCGCCGGCCACGACGGCGTGGCGCGTCATCGCTCCAGCGGGGGCAGCTCGTGGCGGGCGATGTTCACGAGCATGCCCGACGCCACCATGGTGATGACGAGGGACGACCCGCCGAAGGAGATGAACGGCAGCGGGATGCCCGTCACCGGGAGCAGGCCGAGCACGGTGCCCACGTTGATGAACGTCTCGCTGGCGATGTACGCCACGAGCGCCACCCCGAGCAGCGAGCCGAACCGGTCGGGCGCCCGCATGGCGGCCCGCAACCCGAACCAGCAGAACGCCACGAGGAGCAGGAGGACGACCACCGCCCCCACCAGCCCGAGCTCCTCGCCGATCACCGAGAAGATGAAGTCGGTGTGGGCGTTGGGCAGGAACCCCCACTTCTCCTGGCCGTTGCCGAGCCCCACCCCGAAGAGGTGCCCGGAGCCCATCCCGATCAAGGACTGGAGGATCTGGTAGCCGGACCCGCTGGCATGGGCACCGGGGTTGAGGAAGGCGAGGAGGCGCTGGCGACGGTACGGGTCGATCAGGCCCGCCACGACGGCGAGGCCGGCGGCGGCCAGCAGGATCTTGGCGATCGGCTTCATCGGGACCCCGGCGGCGAACAGGAGCGCCAGCGCCACGCAGCAGACCACGACGGTCGTCCCCATGTCGGGCTGCGCCAGGATGAGCACGGCGGCAGCGGCGGTCACCAGCAGCAGCGGCCCGATGATGCGGCGGTGGTCGCCGCCGGCGTCCTGGCGCCGCACCACGAGGTCCGCCCCGTAGAGCGCGAGGGCCAGCTTGGCCATCTCCGACGGCTGGACGTTGAAGCTGCCGAAGCCGAGCCACCGGCTGGAGCCCAGGGTGTGCGTGCCGATCCCGGGGACGAGGACGGCCAGCAGCAGGGCGAAGGTTCCGGCGAGCACCAGCCCGGCGAACCGCCGCCAACGGCGGTAGTCGACGCGTCGCGTCACCGCCAGCCCCGCGGCCCCCAGGACCATCCACATGCACTGGCGGATGAGGATCGACCAGGGCGAGCCGTAGGTCTCGATGGAGACGACCTCCGACGCCGAGCCCACCATGATCGTGCCGACCACGCACAGCACGACGACGAGGCCGAGCAGGATGGTGGAAGTGGGGATCCGGCGGACCGCCACGATCCACCGGGCGGTGGCGTCCCGGGCGGTGGCGTCCCGGGCGGTGGTCTGCATGGTGCGACCATCGTCGCCGACCGGGCGCGTGCGGAGGGGGATGCTCATGCGAAGTGCACCGCCGTCAGGTACTCACCGTAGAAGAGACCGAGGGCGAGGGCGGCGAAGAGCCCGCCCAGGACCCAGAACCGCGTGATCACCGTGGTCTCGGGCCACCCCAGCAGCTCGAAGTGGTGGTGCACCGGAGCCATCCGGAACACCCGCCGTCCGAAGAAGCGGAAGCTGACGACCTGGGTGATCACGGACACCGTCTCGAGGACGAAGAGGCCGCCGAGGACGGGCAGCAGCAGATCGAGGTTGAGCAGCAGGCACAGGGCGGCGAGCCCCGAGCCGATGGCGAGCGAGCCGGTGTCTCCCATCATGATCTTGGCCGGGGCGGCGTTCCACCACAGGAAGCCCAGGCACCCGCCGGCCAGCGCCACTGCCGTCAGGGCCATGTCGAGGGCCGACTGCGTCGCGACCTGGAAGATCACTTCGTGGCGGAAGATCCAGTAGCCCATGATGGCGAGGACGGCGAAGCAGAACGTCGACGACCCGGCCGCCAGGCCATCGAGCCCGTCCGTCAGGTTCACGGCGTTCGACGTCCCGACCAGGACGAACACGGCGAAGGCGACCCAGCCCCACTGCCCGAGCTGGATCCCCGGCACCGACAGGCGCGTGAAGGAGAGCGTCGTCGCCGTGTGGGCCCAGTGCACGGCCAGCTCGGCGAACAGGACGGACGCGCCGACCTGGGCGAAGAACTTGGCCCGCTTGTTGAGGCCGAGGCTCCGGCGGTTGCGCACCTTGATCCAGTCGTCGAGGAGGCCGACGACCCCGAACAGCACCACGGCCAGCACCACGAGGACCGCGGCGTGCGAGAACCCCACGCCCGTCCCGAGGTGCCCGCCCAGGTAGCCCAGCACGACCGCGCCGACGATGGCGATGCCGCCCATGGTGGGCGTCCCTGCCTTCGCGCTGTGGCTGGACGGGCCGTCCTCGCGGATCTGCTGGCCGATGCGGCGCCGGCGGAGCGAGCGGATCAGGACCGGCGTGGCCAGGATCGCGATCCAGAAGGCGAAGCCGCCCGACGACATGAGGGCGAGCATCGGTCAGCGACCGGTCGTCCGCTCGGCCAGTGCCTGGCGGGCCACGACGGCGTCGTCGAAGGGCACCCGGTCCGCTCCCCGCTCCTGGGTCGTCTCGTGGCCCTTGCCCGCCAGCACCACCACGTCGCCGGGTTGCGCCCAGGCCAGTGCACGGCGGATCGCGTCCGCCCGGTCCGGCACGACCTCGATGGTCCCGCCCTCCACCGCTCCTGCCCGGCGTGCGCCCGCCATGACCTCGGCGATGATGCCGTCGGGGTCCTCGTGGCGGGGGTTGTCGGTGGTCACGACGGCCAGGTCGGCACCCCGGGCGGCGGCCGTCCCCATCAGCGGGCGCTTGGCCCGGTCGCGGTCGCCGCCGCAGCCGAAGACGACGGCGACGCGGCCCCCCGCCCCGGCCAGCTCACGAGCCTCGGCGAGGACCACCTCGAGCCCGGCGGGCGTGTGGGCGTAGTCGACCAGGACGGCGAACGGCGGCCCTCCAGGCCCGGGCGCTGCCACGACCTCCAGGCGCCCCCGTACGGGGGCGGCGGCGGACAGCCCGGCCGCGACCGCGTCGGGCGGGAAGCCCAGCGCCATCGCCGCCTCGGCCGCCACCAGGGCGTTGCGGACGTTGACGGCGCCGGTGAACGGGAGCACGACCGTCCGGCCCCGCCACCGGAACGTCGATCGACCGACGTGGAGGTGGACGTCGGACGCCTGGTCGGAGCGGACGGCCTGCATCGGGACCCCCCCACGGGCGAGCAGGCGACGTCCCCACTCGTCGTCGGCCCACACGACCGCCCGGTCGGTGCGGTCGGGCACGAACAGGGACGCCTTGGCCTCGAAGTACCGCTCCATGGTGCCGTGGAAGTCCAGGTGGTCGTGGCTCAGGTTGGTGAAGACGGCCACGTCGAAGCGCATGCCGTCCACCCGGGCCTGGTCGAGGGCGTGGCTCGACACCTCCATGGCCACGACGGGGCGGGCGCCACCGGGGTGGCGGTCGCGCACCTCCGCCAGCGTGCGCTGGAGGTCGGTTGCCTCTGGCGTCGTCCGCGCGCCGCTCAAGGTGCCCAGCACGGCCGTGGGCCGGCCGGCGTGGGCGGCGACCGCGCCCACCAGGTGGGCGACGGTGGTCTTCCCGTTGGTGCCGGTCACGCCCACGACGTCGAGGGCCGTCGCCGGGTGGTCCCAGAACGCCGCGGCCAGGCGAGCCATGGCGGGCCGGGTCGCCGGCACCCGCACCTGGACCACCGGGTGCGGCAGGGCACCCACCGGCCGCTCGCACACCAGACCGACCGCACCCCGTGCCACCGCGTCGGCGGCATGGTCGTGGCCGTCGGCGGCGCGCCCCGGGAGGCAGCAGAACAGGTCGCCGGCCGTCACCCGACGGCTGTCGTGCTCGATCCCGCCCACCTCCACGCCGGCCGGGTCGCCGGTCGTGGCGACCACGTCGATGGCTTCGAAGAGGAGGGTCATGCGCACGGGAGCGGGCCCGGCGAGACGGGGCTCAGGACCTCCGAACCTCTCCACCCCGGGCGACCGGGCGATGGTATCCGGCTCACGCCGCTTCCTTGACCAGCTGTGTCAGTGTGCTCGACGGGGTGGCCTGCGGCTTGCCGCCCAGACCCGGCGACGCCGGGATGTCGTAGCGGTGCAGCGCATAGCCCATGACCTGGGAAAAGACGGGTGCAGCGACCGCGCCACCGTAGATCGGCTGCGGTTGGTCGAGCACGACGATCGCCGACAGCACCGGATGGTTGGCCGGGGCGAAACCCACGAAGGTGGCGTCGAACTGGGTTGTGGACAACCCTGTGGCCGTCGCGATCTGCGAGGTGCCCGTCTTCCCGGCGACCAGGTAGCCCGGGATGGCGCCTGCCACGCCCGTCCCCGCGTTCACGACCTGCTGGAACATCGTGTCGAGCTCACCGGCAACGGTCGCCGACATCACCCGGTGCTCGGACGACGGCGGCGTGGCACGCACCCGCCCGTCGGCCCCCACCGTCGCCCGAACGAGCTTCGGTGCGACGTACACGCCGCCGTTGGCGAGCGCGTTGTAGGCGTTCAGCACCTGGAGGGGGCTGACGGCGTCCACCTGGCCGATCGCCAGGTCCACGTAGTCGGTCGGGTTCCACTGTGTGGGCCCGATGACGAGCCCCGGGCCGCTCCCCGGGAACCCGAGCGGTGTCGGCCGGCCGAACCCGAGCCGCTTGACCTGCGACAGCAGCCGGCTCTCCCCCACCGCTGTGGCGATCATCGAGGTCCCGACGTTCGACGACTGGGCGAGGATTGTCGTCGCCGTGAGGTGCTGGACCGGGTGCGGTGTGGCGTCGTGGAACGTGATCCCGTCCACCTGCCGGGTCCACGGCACCGTGTAGGTGGTGGTCGGCGTCGTCGCCCCGTCCGTGAGGGCGGCGCTGAAGGTCACGAGCTTGAACACCGATCCGGGCAGGTAGTCCTGCGTGGCGGCCAGGTTCTGGGGCGCTTCGGACACGGGGCCGCTCGGCCCGATGGTCACCGGCTTCGACACGGCGGACGGCCGGGTCCCCGGAGCGGCAGGCACCGGGTGGGTGGCCACCAGGTTCGCCATGGCCAGGATCTGGCCCGTCTTCACGTCCATGACCACGGCGGTGCCCCCGACGGCATGCGAGGCTTCGATCTCCGCGCCGAGCGCCTGCTCGGCCGTGTACTGGAGCGGCTCGTCGATCGTGAGCTCGAGGCCCGACCCACCCACCGCCGCCGCCTTCTGCGTCACCGGTGAGTCCGGCAGCGCCACGCCGATGGGTGACTCGAGCAGCGTCTCGTGGCCGGCCTTGCCCGCCAGCAGGTGGTTGTACTGCTGCTCGAGCCCGGCGGCGCCCTTTCCCGACGAATTGACCAGCCCGACGACCGGCGAGGCGAGTGTGCCGGCGGGCAGCTCGCGCTGGGACCCCGGCACGAGGGTGATGCCGGGCAGCGCCAGGGCCGCGACCTTCGCCGCGTCGGCACTCGACAGGTT
Organism: Acidimicrobiaceae bacterium; assembly: GCA_027306585.1. Classification (GTDB taxonomy): domain Bacteria; phylum Actinomycetota; class Acidimicrobiia; order Acidimicrobiales; family RAAP-2; genus DAHUZJ01. Next base: position 68,481 of record DAHUZJ010000117.1, read on the forward strand.
CCGCCGCAACGGCACGTACCCGGAGTGCTGCTGGAGGAGGGGCACGAGCTTCGTCGCCGCGACGCCGACGAGCGGGGCCAGGACCTCCGCCTCGTTGAGCGGATGGCGGATCTGGAAGTCGTCGGCCAGCACCATGTCGGTGGGCACGGACACGGCGAGGACCCGGCCGGCGCGGTCGTAGATGCCACCCCGGATGGCCGGGAGCTGGACCGGCTGAGCGAGCTCCTGCTGGGCCTGCTGCGAGTACTGGGCGCCATGGACGACCTGGACGTCGACCAGCCGCCCCACCACCACGACCACCAGCACCACGAGGAGGACCCGGAAGGCGCGGACGCGCCGGTTGAGCTCCTGGCGGCCGGGCTGGCGGCGGGGCTGGCGGCGGCGGAGCGGAGCCGCTGGACGGCGCGTCGGGGCACCGCCGGGTGTTCCGGGTGCTCCGGGCGGCCAGAACGGGGCGGTGCGGAGGGTCCGGAGGGTGCGGGCGGCGCGTGCGGCGCGTGCGACCGGCGTAGGTCGCCCGGTGGGCGAGGTGACGGTCACGGGGCGACGTGCGGCGGCGGGAGGGGCGTGGCGAGCGACACGTACGGCAGCTGCTGCACCTGCCCGGCCGAGACCATGTGGAGCTGCCGGCGGGCGTCGGCGACGATGCGCGAGGGGTTCTCCAAGGTGGCGACGGACGTCACCGCCTGGCGGTGCAGGGCCTGCTCGGCCGACAGGGCCGACTGGACGTTGGCCAGGCGCACCTGGCCCTCGGCCACCATCGAGTGGCCGACCACCACGACCAGGAGGCTCAGGACCACGAGGACGATCGAGATCGCCGACAGCCGGATCCGGCGGCGGCGCGGCAGCCGCTCGACGACACGGAGCGGCCCGCGGCGCGGTGCCGGGGGTCGGGTGTCGGGGCGCCGGAGCGGCCGGGCGCCGGCGGCCATGGCGCTCACGGGGCCACCCGCTCGACGGCCCGCAGGCGGGCGCTCTCCGAACGGCGGTTGCGGGCGACCTCCTCGGGCGTCGCCTTGCGGGACCCCCGGAAGACCAGCTGGTGGACGGGGTTCGCCCCGCAGACGCACGGGAGCCCGGGCGGGCACGTGCAGCCACCCGTGACGGCCTGGGCGAAGGCGCCCTTGACCAGCCGGTCCTCGCCCGAGTGGTAGGCGATGACCACCAGGCGCCCGCCTTGGGCCAGGAGATCGAGGGCGACCGGCAGGGCGGCGGCCAGCTCGCCCAGCTCGTCGTTGACCGCGATGCGCAAGGCCTGGAACACCCGCCGCGCCGGATGGCCACGACGCCGGGCCGGAGCCGGGACCGCAGCGGCGACCACGTCGGCGAGCTGGCCGGTCGTCCGCAGCGGCCGGGCCGCCACGACCGCCCGTGCGATGCGCCGGGCCAGGCGACCCTCCCCGTTGGCGGCGAACAGGGCCGTCAGCTCGTCCACCGAGGCGCTGTTGACCAGCTCGTCGGCACCGGCCCCCCCGGTCGGGTCCATGCGCATGTCGAGCGGGGCGTCGGCACGGTAGGAGAAGCCCCGATCGACCCGATCGAGCTGGGGCGAGCTCACGCCGAGGTCGAAGAGGACACCGGACACCGGGGCCGCCGCGGCGCCGGCCACCACCTCCCCCAGGTCCGAGAAGCGGGCATGCCGCACGACGGCCCGGTCGCCGAACGACGCCAGGCGCCGGCGGCTGGCCGCCACGGCGTCGGGGTCACGGTCCAGCCCGAGCACCCGGAGGTCCGGGCGCGCCGACAGCAGGGCGGCCGCGTGGCCGCCCCCACCGACGGTGGCGTCCACCACCGTCCCTGGGGGGACCGGCGCGAAGAGGGCCACCACCTCGGCGGCGAGCACCGGCTCGTGTGCGAATGCCTGGGCCATCCGCAGCCCCTCGACCGGCGAGGCCGTAGGACCCGAGCGGAAGAGGGCGGAGGAGGAGTCTTCCACTCTGCCGGTCGAGGGGCTGCGCATGGTCCGAGCTAGTCGTCGTCCTCCAGGAACCACTGCTCGTCGGGCACCACCCGCTCCTCCCACACGCTCGGCGCCCAGAGCTCCACCCGGTCGATCGCCCCGTGCACCAGCACGTCCCCATCCAGGGACGCGAACTGGCGCAGGTGGGAGGGAATGGCCATCCGGCCCTGCCGGTCGAGCTCCACCTCGTGCGAGCTGGCGGCCCACAAGCGGGCGCGGTTGCGATTGGTGCGGCCGGCCACCGACTGGGCCTGCATGGACCGCAGCTGGCGGTCGAACTCGGCCGGGGTCCACAGGGCGAGGCAGCCCTCCCGGTTGGTGGTGAGGTACCCCCCGCGCTCGAACTCGGCGCGGAATTTCGCCGGAAGGATCACCCTGCCCTTCTCGTCGAGCGTGTGCTCGAACTTCCCGACGAATGCCACCGGACCTGTCTCCCACGATCAGACTGCTCCCTATGGCTCCCCTTTGAACCATTTCGCGCCACTTTACGCCCCAC
>DAHUZJ010000125.1 GCA_027306585.1 Acidimicrobiaceae bacterium
TCGCCGCCGCCACACCCGTCAGCAGGCTCGAGGCGCCGAGGCTCACGAGGCCGACCAACCAGAAGCCGGCGGCCTGGCGACCCGGGCGTCGCCGGTCGGCCTCGGGCCAGATCCAGAACCTGCTCATGGCGTAGGAGGGCACCGTGCCGGCGAGGCTTGCGACCACGGCCGCCACCGATGCGCTCAGAAGGTGCTCGCCGTAGACGGCCAGCAGCGTCACCTCGCTCACCGCGGTGGCGACCACCGAGGTGAGCGCGTACCGGCCCCAGCGTCGCCAGTTCCGGCCCGGCCGCGATCCGACCGCCGACCCGACCGCCGGCCGCGGTCCGACCGCCGGCCGCTGCCCGACCGCCGGCCGCTGCCCGACGACGGTCATCGACCGAGAGCGAGGGCCAGGATCCGCATGATGACCTCCCCTGGGCGTCCCACGTGCTCGCACGTCCTGGTCCCAGTGTCGGGGCTGAGCGACACCGAAGGTAGGGAACAAGGTCCTCCCGGCACCGACGGGCCGCCTTCTCGAAGCCGTTGGCCGCCGCCGCCGAGCCGGCTGCCAGGAGCGCCGCCCCCGACGCCGCCCCCGACGCCGCCCCCGACGACGCCCCCGACACCGGCGACGCCCCCGGCGCCGACACCGGCGCCCAGGGGAGGGCCTTTCGGCCCTACTCCCCCGGCAGCCCGGCGGCACAAGCTCCGAGGGTGCCCAGCGGCGTGTCGCCCCACCGCCGGGGGCCGCCGACCCAGCGGCGCGTCGCTCCTCGCGATCGCAGGCAGCTCCTTCCGCCCGCACTGGTCGCCGCCCTCGTCGCCGCGACGGCCGGTGCCGCCCTGGTGGGCCTGGCCGCCGGCCCGCCGGCGGCCGTGCCCGTCGTGCTGCCGACGCTCGCCTCCCCGATCGCCGCCGCGCCGACCGTCGCCGGAGCACCGCCGGTCACCGGTCGGCTGGTGGCGCCGGGCGGACCGTTCCTGCGCGACGCGCGGGGCCGGGCCGTCCTCCTTCACGGCGTGAACGTCGTGTACAAGCACCCGCCGTACGAGGTGTTCCCCGACCCGGGCGCGCCGTGGAACTTCGATGCGGCCGACGCGTCCTTGATGGCGAGGCTCGGCTTCGACGTCGTCCGGCTGGGCATGACGTGGAAGGGCCTCGAGCCGGGCACCGCACCCGCCAACGACCCTGCGATCTGCGCCCCCGGAGCGCCGGGGGACCCGCAGCAGTACGACCAGGCCGTGCTCGACCGCTACCTCGGACGGCTGAAGGAGACCGTCGACCTCCTCGCCCGGTTCCACATCTTCACGATCCTCGACATGCACCAGGACGTGTACAACGAGCTGTTCGACGGGGAAGGCGCACCCGACTGGGCGGTCTGCACCGGCGGCGCGTCCAACGTCGACCCGCCAGGTCGGTGGTCCCGCAACTACGGCACCGCTGCCGCCGGGGCCGCCTTCGACAACTTCTGGGCCAACGCCGTGGTCGGAGACCTCCAAGGCCAGTACGACGCCGTGTGGGGCCAGGTGGCGACGTACTTCGCCGGCGACCCGTGGGTGATCGGCTACGACCCGTTCAACGAGCCCTTCTCGGCCTCGCTCGTGCGCTCGGGCGACGAGCACTTCGACGCCCAGCTGGAGTGCTTCTACACGGGCACGGCGCACCTCGGCGCCCCCCTGCACGGGGCACCGGCCATCACCTGCCCGGCCAACGATCCGGCGAGCGGCGTGATCCCGACCATCCTCGCGAGCGACCCCCACGCGCTCGTCTTCGACGAGCCCGACAACTACGCCAGCCGCGGGCTCCCGACGTTCCTGGGGTCGATGCCGTTCCCCGGCCTCGTCTTCAACTTCCACGTCTACTGCGGCGCTCGCAACCCGAAGACCGGCGACCCGACGAACCTCACCGCATGCGCCGCCCAGGAGGCTCGCACGCTCGCCCATCGGAGAGAGGACCGCCCGGAGATGGCCTCGAAGCACCAGCCGGGCGGCCCGGCGTGGCTCATGAGCGAGTTCGGCGCGACGGCGAGCCCGAGCCTGCTCTCCTCCGTGACGGCCCTCGCCGACCACGACCTCCTCGGGTGGGCCTACTGGTCCTGGCGCTACTACGCCGATCCCACCGGAAGCGCCGCGGAGTCCCTGGTGATGGCCAACGGGAAGCTGCGGTCCACGGCGTCGGTGCTGTCACGGGTGTACCCCGAGGCCGTCGCGGGGACGCCGGTGTCGATGGGGTTCGACCCGGGGTCGCGCCGGTTCACCTTGACCTACCGCTCCGCCGCCGCCGCCCGTGGGCCGACCGTTGTCCAGGTGCCCGTCCGAGTCCAGTACCCCGCCGGCTATTGCGCCACCGTGACCGGCGGCCTGGTCACGTCGCGGCCGACAGCGGCGCTCTTGGTGATCCAGTCCGGCGGGTCACGGACCGTGCACGTGGACCTTCGACCTGGCCGCTGCCGATGACCCGCACGCCCCGACACGTCGATCGCGAGAGAACCCGGGAGGGAACCATGGCCCCACACGACACCGCGCCGCCGCACGACACCGCGCCGCCGCACGACACCGCGCCGCCGCACGACACCGCGCCAGCACCCGACCAGGGGCAACGCACCCGGCCGGACTCGGCTCGGGAAACGGCCGACCCACGGCGCTGGTGGGTGCTCGCCGTCGTGGGCGTCGCCCAGCTCATGATCGTGCTGGACCTCACGGTGATGAACATCGCGCTGCCGTCGGCACAGACGGCCCTGCACTTCTCGGACGTCGACCGGCAGTGGGTGATCACCGCGTATGCCCTCTCCTTCGGCAGCCTCCTGCTGTTCGGGGGGCGGCTCGGCGACCTCTTCGGGCGCAAGGTGACGTTCCTCACGGGCGTGACGGGGTTCGCCGTCGCATCAGCGGTGGGCGGCGCGTCGACCGGCTTCGTCATGCTGATCACCGCCCGGGCCTGCCAAGGGGCGTTCGCCGCCCTGCTCGCACCGTCAGCCCTGTCGGTGCTCACGACGACCTTCGCCGACCAAGAAGAGCGCGGCCGGGCCTTTGCCGTCTACGGCGCCATCGCGGCCGGCGGTGGCTTGGTCGGCCTCCTCCTCGGCGGCGTGCTCACCGAGTACCTCGACTGGCGCTGGTGCCTGTACGTCAACCTCGTCTTCGCCGTGGTGGCGATCGTCGGCGGGGTGCAGCTGCTGTCGCACAACGCTCCGGCGAGAGGATCCCGGGTGGACGTCCCCGGAGTGGTGATGGTGTCCGGGGCGATGTTCTTCCTCGTGTACGGGTTCTCCAATGCCGCCAACCACAGCTGGGGCACGGCCTCGACCTGGGGGTTCCTCCTCGCCGGCGGCTGCCTGCTCGCGGGGTTCGCCGTCTTGCAGTTCCGCACCACGAGCCCGCTCCTCCCACCACGCGTGGTGCTCGACCGCAACCGCGGGGCCGCGTACCTGACGGTCCTCATCGTCGGTGCGGCGATGTTCGGGCTCTTCCTGTTCCTCACCTACTACCTGCAGGGCACCCTCCACTACTCTCCCGTCCTCACGGGCCTCGCGTTCCTGCCGGCGGTCGGTGCCGTGGGGCTCGTGGCGGTGGTCTCGAACACCCTGTTGCTGCCGCGCGTGGGTCCCAAGCCACTGGTCATCGTCGGCCTGCTCATGGGAGCCGCAGGGATGGCCTGGCTCTCCACCATCGGCGTCCATGCGACCTACCTGTCGGCAGTGCTCGGGCCGCTCCTCGTGGCCGGAGCAGGCCTCGGCATGGTCATGCCGTCGGCCATGAACAGCGGCACGTTCGGCGTCACGCCTCGGGACGCCGGCGTCGCTTCGGCCACCGTCAACGTCGGCCAACAGCTCGGCGGCTCGATCGGGACCGCCCTGCTCAACACCATCGCCACGACCGCCACGACCGCGTACGTGGCGAGCCGCCTCCAGGGATCACCTACCTCGCCGCAGGGCCTCGGCGTGATGGAAGCGGGCGTCGTGCACGGCTACGCCACCGCCTTCTTGTGGACGGCGTTCCTCTTCGTAGGGGGTGCCGTGGTCTGCGGGGCCCTCTTCCGCCGTGGTCCCCTGGCGCGCTCGGCGCAACCGACGGCGTAGGCGGCTGGCCTACGCTCCCCCGTGAGGCTGCGACGCCGCCACCTCGAGGCGGGGTCCCGTAGCCGACCACAGCGCGACCGACGGCCGAGGGGAGAGGAGGGGAGATGGAACGCGAGCTCGTCAGGCGCCTCACGAGCTTCAGCCACTGCGCCGGCTGAGCCGCCAAGCTCGCCCCGGGTGAGCTGGCGCAGGTCCTGCGCCACGTGACAGGAGGAACGCACCCCGACCTCCTGGTCGGGATCGAGACCGGCGACGACGCCGCCGTGTGGCGAAGCGCGCCCGGACGGGCCCTCGTCAGCACGGTCGACTTCATCACGCCTGTCGTCGACGACGCGCGCACCTGGGGCAGGGTGGCCGCCGCCAACGCGGTCTCCGACGTCTACGCGATGGGCGGGAAGCCGCTCTTTGCCCTCAACGTCGTCTGCTGGAACCTCGCCGAGCTGCCGATGAGCGTGCTCGCCGAGGTGCTCGCGGGGGCCGGTGAGGTCGCCGCCGAGTGCGGCTACCTCACCGTCGGCGGGCACACGGTCAACGACCCGGAGCCCAAGTTCGGCCTGGCCGTCACCGGCGAGGTCGATCCGGCACGGGTCCTTCGCAACAGCGGTCTGCGTCCGGGGGACGAGCTGGTCCTCACCAAGGCGGTGGGCACCGGGATCATCTCGACCGCGGCCAAGGCCGGGGTCGCCCCGGCACCGGCGGTGACGGCGATGGTCGCCTCGATGTCCCGCGTCAACGCCGAGGCAGCCGGCGCC
>DAHUZJ010000133.1 GCA_027306585.1 Acidimicrobiaceae bacterium
GCCCCCGTGGAGGTGCAGGGTGGCCGAGCGGGCGCGTCGCTCCGGCTCCTCGGCCGCCACGGCGACCACCGCGCCCTCGCCGTCGACCACGGGTCGGTAGCGCCAGACCCTCTCACCGTCGTGGACCTCGGTGGTCCGCGGCGGCCCCGGCACGACGTGGAGCTCCCACTCGTCGTCGGGGATCTCGCCGGTGCACCGGCCGCCCGGCCCCAGGGGGAGGACGGCGCCGGCGCGCACGAACAGCGGGAAGCGGTCGAGGGGCACGTCCATCGTGAAACGGGCTCGGCCCCGGTGGATCTCCCCGGTGAACCACTCGTACCAGTCACCGGGCGGGAGCACCACCGTGGTCGGCGCCGGTCCCGGGCCGTCGTCGAGCACGGCCACGACGAGCAGGTCGGGACCGAGGAGGAACTCGTGGTCAACGAGCGCGAGGGACGGGTCGTCGGGGTACTCGAGCACGAGCGGCCGAAGGACCGGCAGGCCGGCGGAGCTCGACTGGTGCGCCACGCTGACGAGGTACGGCAGCAGGCGGTAGCGGAGCTCGATGGTGGCCCGGACGATCCGCTCGGCCTCCTCGCCGAACGCCCACGGCTCTCGGGGCCCGAGCCCGTGGAACCGCGCCAGCGGCGACAGGCAGCCGACCTGCGCCCAGCGAACGTAGAGCCCTGGCGAGGGACCGTCGCCGTAGAAGCCGCCGATGTCGTGCGACCACAGCCCCGGTGCCGACAACGCCCAGCTCAGGCCCGCTCGCAAGGAGGCGGCCAAGCCCGCCACGCTCGACTCGGGGTCGCCGCCCCACTGGGCCGGATAGCGCTGGGACCCCGCCCAGCCGCTCCTGCTCCACACCAGCGGCGCCCGCCCGGTGCGCTGGGCGATGGTCTCGAAGACGGTGCGGCTGTACCAGAGGGGGTACAGGTTGCGCCACGACCGTCCCGTGCGGCCGTCCGCCATGACGGCGTCGTCGGGCAGGCCTTCGCCGAAGTCGCACTTGAGGACATCGACACCGAGGTCGAGGAGATCGGCGTTGTGCTGGCGCCACCACTCCCGCGCTTCCTCCCGGGAGAAGTCGACGACCCACCGTGGCCGTCCGTCTCGGCTCAGCGTCCGGGCGACGGGGGCAGGATCTCCGTGCGCGTCCCGCACAACGAGCCCCCGCTCGACCGCCTCCTTGGCGACCGGGGAATCGGGGTGGAGATAGGGCAGCTCCCACAGCGACACGCGGAACCCGTCGGCGTGGAGGCCGGCGAGCATCGCTGCCGGCTCGGGGTACTTGGCGTCGCTCCACACGAAGTCGCAATTGAGGAGGTCCCGCTCCAGCCAGTCGGGGTCGATGTGGAGGACGTCGCAGCCGATCTCCCGGCGGCGGAGCTCGGCGGCGACCTCCTCGAGCTCCTGGCGGCTCCGGTAGCGGCAGCGGGACATCCACACGCCGAACGCCCACCGTGGGGGCACGATCATCCGGCCCGTCAGGTCGCAGTAGCGTCCCAAGCGCTGCTTGAGCGTGCCCGCCAGGAAGAAGACGTCGAGCCGCGGCTCCTCGACCACGGCCTCCAGCACCGCCGGGTACCGGGCACCGACGTCCACCGTGGCGGGACCGGGCGTGTGCAGGAAGACGCTGTAGCCGGCCGTCGAGTGCCATACCGGGGCGGCCTTGTACACCAGCCCGGTCCCCGATCCCAACGCGTCGTCGGCCACGAGCTCGAAGCGGCCACCGCCGCGGAGCACGGGCCCGAAGTGCTCACCCAAGCCGAGGACGTGCTCGCCCGGACGGAGCTCGAGCGTCAGGGTTGCGTCCCGGTCGGACAGCGCCACGTGCGGTGCGAGCGGGATCCCGGCCACTTGGCGACGGTCGCCCCCGCTCCGGGCGAGCACCGCTCCGGACCGGTCCTCCACTCGGAAGGCGAACGGCCGACGACGGACGACGAGGGAGAGCCCCCCGCCATCGACCCGGACCTCGTCCGTCCCTTCACGGACCGACAGGGCGACCGGGTCCGGCGCCGGGTCGACCAGGATGCCGTCGCCGAGCCCGTCGTCGCCCTCGTCGATCGCCGGGCCCCGTACCAGGGTGAGGCGGAGCGCGTCAGGCGCGGCGGCCCGCACCCGCATGGTGACGACCGCCCCGTCCGAGGCGTCGGCGTCGGCGTCGGCATCGGCATCGGCGTCGGCATCGGCATCCACTGTCGGGGCGTTGGGCAGGCGGCGGTCCAGGCCCTGCTCGACCGCGGGCTCCGCGGTGAGGATCCCCGGGAAGGGGTCGAGGTCGGCGAAGGCCACGGCGCGGACCCGGAGGTCCACGGCCGCGCCATCCCCCACCACCGCCACAGCGACCACCTCGCGCAGCAGCAGCCGTGTGCTCGCCATGGAACCGACGTCCGGAGGCATCCTCACCTTCCTCCCCTCACGGCCGCCCCCCGACCGCGTCCGAGCGAGTAGGTCCGCGTTCCGGCCGGCGGGCGGCGACCTGCGGGTCCTGCGGCCCGACCGTCTTCGGGCAGCCGCGCCTCAGTAGGACTCCCGGGGCACGGCGCCCCCCCGCCGGCCGACCAGGAAGTCGAGGTCCGCACCGCGATCGGCTTGCAGCACGTGCCGGCGGTAGAGCTCGACATAGCCACCCCCCCGGACGCCGGTTGGACCCGGGGGCTCGCCACCGGCCGACGCTTCGCCCAGCCCGTCCGTCCCGGGCCCGCCGCCGTCCTCGGGTGCGCCCGCCAGCTCCCGGCGCCGTCGCGCCAGCTCCTCGTCGGGCACGACCATGTCGAGAGCACGGACCCCGACGTCGAGGACGATCTCGTCGCCCGTCCGCAACAAGCCGAGCGGGCCGCCGGCCGCCGACTCCGGCGCCACGTGCAGGACGACCGTGCCGAACGCCGTCCCGCTCATGCGGGCGTCCGAGATGCGGACCATGTCGCGCACGCCATCCCGCAGCAGCCGACGAGGCAAGGGCAGGTTGCCGATCTCGGGCATCCCCGGGTAGCCACGGGGCCCGGCGTTGCGCACCACCAGGACCGAGCGCGGGTCCGCTTCGGGCATCTCGCCGTCCGCAGCGGCCACGTACTCCTCGTACGAGTCGAAGACGAGGGCCCGGCCCCGGTGGCGGAGCAGCGAGGGTGACGCCGCCGAGAGCTTGAGCACCGCCCCGTTGGGGCACAGGTTCCCGCGCAGCACCGCCGTGTGGCTACCGGGCGGGAGGAGCGGCTCGGCGCGCGTGCGGATCACCTCGCCGTCCCAACGGCGGGCCCCGGCCACGTTGTCGCCGACCGTCGCCCCGGTCACCGTCATGGCGTCCGCGTGGAGCAGGTCGCCGAGCTCCTGCATCACGGCCGGGAGCCCACCGGCACCGTCGAGGTCGTCCATGAGAAACCGCCCGTGGGGCTTGAGGTCCACGAGCACCGGCACCTTCGTCCCCAGGGCGTCGAAGTCCTCCAAGCTGAGGGGCACCTCCGCCCGCCCCGCGATGGCGAGCAGGTGGATCACCGCGTTGGTCGACCCGCCGATGGCTGCGTTGACCACCACGGCGTTCTCGAACGCCCGCCGTGTGAGGATCCTCGACGGTCGCAGGTCCTCCCAGACCATGTCCACGATGCGCCGGCCCGCCAGCTGGGCGATCTTGTACCGGCCGGCGTCCACGGCCGGCACCGTGGCCGAGCCCGGCAGCTGCAAGCCCAGGGCCTCGACGATGCACGCCATCGTGGAGGCCGTGCCCATCGTCGTGCAGTGCCCGTTGCTGCGAGAGACCCCGCTCTCGGCCGCCCGCAGGTCGGCGGCCGTGATCTCCCCGGCCCGCTCGTCCTCCGAGAGCCGCCACACGTCGGTCCCCGAACCGACCTGGACGCCCCGGAACCGCCCGTTCATCATCGGTCCGCCGGTGACCACGATCGCCGGCAGGTCGGCGCTGACCGCCCCCATGACCTGGGCGGGCGTCGTCTTGTCGCACCCGGCCAGCAGCACCACCCCGTCGAGCGGGTTCGAGCGGATGGCCTCCTCCACCTCCATGGCCATCAGGTTGCGATAGAGCATCGCCGTCGGGCGGACGAGGGTCTCCCCCAGGGACATCGTCGGGAACTCGAGGGGGAACCCGCCCCGCTCCCAGACCCCCCGCTTGACCGCCTCGGCCACCTGGCGCAGGTGGACGTTGCAGGGGGCGAGGTCCGAGCAGCTGTTGGCGATGCCGATGACCGGCCGGCCGTCGAACACGTCGTCGGGGTAGCCCTCCGACTTGGAGTGGGAACGATGGACGAAGCCGGCCTTCCCTTCCCGACCGAACCATGCCGCGCTGCGCAGGTTCACCGGTCGGCCACCGTACCCCTGCCCACGGCCGGCGGCGCGGCGGGCGGACCGGACGGCTCACGCACGGCGATGCTCCGCAACGAGATGCTCCGCAACGGACGGTTCATGCGCCGAACGAGACGTAGTGCCATTCCTCGAATTCCTCGAGCCCGGTCGCGCCACCTTCCCTGCCGATCCCGCTCTGCTTGACGCCGCCCAGCGTGGCGAACGCCGTCGGTGGCACGGGGTCGTTGATCCCGAGGATCCCGACCTCGAGCCGCTCGCCCATGCGCCACGCCCGTCGCACGTCGCGGGTGTAGGCGTACCCGGCCAGCCCGAGCTCGGTCGCGTTGGCCCGGGCGACCACCTCGTCCTCGTCGTCGAAGGCGAAGACGCCGGCTGCAGGCCCGAACACCTCGGTCGTGGCGAGCGCGGACGTGGGCGGCGGCTCGACCACGAACGCCGGCCGCGACCAGTAGCCGGCCGTGGGCAGTTCGCCGCTCGACGCGAGCACCCGCCCCCCTCCGCCCCGGCCTTCCTCCACCATGGCGTCGACCTCGGTCACCCGGTCCGGCGTGATGAGCGGCCCGAGGTCGACGTCGCCCTCGCCCAGCGGGTCGCCGACCGTCATGGCGGCGACGGCCGCCCCGAGGCGCTCGAGGAAGGGGTCCAGGGCGGGGCGCTCCACGAAGACCCGGTTGGCGCCGATGCAGGATTGCCCGTTGTTGCGGAACTTGGCCACCAAGAGGCCGGCCACCGCGGCGTCCAGGTCGGCGTCGGCGAAGACCAGGAAGGGAGCGTCGCCGCCCAGCTCGAGCACGCACCGCACGACGCGCGGGGCCGAGAGCGCCATGATCCGCTGCCCGACGCCGGTGGAGCCGGTGAAGCTCACCACGCGGACCGCCGGGTGGGCCAGGAGGGCCTCGCTCTGGACCGACGCCGGCCCGTGGACGAGGTTCAGCACGCCTGGTGGCAGACCGGCGTCGACGAGCGCCCGCGCCAGCTCGACGGCCGCCAACGGGGCGCGCTCGGAGGCTCGCGCCACGACGGTGCAGCCGGCGGCCAGCGCCGGAGCCACCTTGCGGGCGAGGATCGACATGGGGAAGTTCCACGGGGTGAGGCACACGGCCACGCCGGCGGCTCGGGTGAACGTCACCTGATGGCGGCCCGGCTGCTCGCTGCGCAACACCGAGCCGGCCGGCTGGCGGACGGCGTCGGCGAACCACCGCAGGAACTCTGCCGAGAAGTGCACCTCCCCCTCGGCCTCGCTGCGCCGCTTCCCGGCGTCGGCGGCCAGCAGCGCGCCGATCGTGGCGCGGCGCTCGTCCAGCAGGTCGGCGGCCCGTCGCAGGAGGTCGCCCCGCTCACGAGCCGGGCGGGTGCTCCAGGCGTCGAACGCCGCTGCGGCGGCGTCGGCGGCGTCCACCGCCTCGCCGGCCCCGCCGTAGGCGAGCTCGGCCAACGGACGTCCCGTGGCCGGGTTCTCGACCTGCACGCGACCGCCGCCGGCAGGGACGACCCATTCCCCTCCGATGCGGCAGGGCACGGGACCGGTGCCCCACGGCGCGGCCTCGGACGACGGCACCCCGGTGACGACGCTCACGCGCTGCGGTACAGCTTCGTGAGCACGAACTCCCGGTGACCGAGGACCTCGGCCGCCGTCAGACGGCCGCAGATCGTGCGGTCCACCACCTCCATGAGACGGTCGCCGGCCTCGGCCAAGCTGTAGTCCATCCGGAGCAACCCCGACACGTCGAGGTCGATGTGCTCCGACATGGTCGACGCCGTGACGGGATTGGCGGTCAGCTTGATGGTCGGCTCGACGGGGTTGCCGATGATGTTGCCCTGGCCCGTCGGGAAGAGGTGCACCACCGCCCCGGCGGCGGCGGCCAGCGTGATGAACTCCGCCGCCGCCGACGAGGAGTCCATGAAGTTGAGCCCGGCCTGCGTGGGGCGCACCGCCGGGCCGAGGGCGTCCACCACCCGCACCGAGCCGGTCTTGGCGATGTTGCCCAGCGCCTTCTCCTCGATCGTCGAGAGGCCGCCGGCGATGTTGCCCTGCGTCGGCTGCGAGCCCATCAGGTTGGCCCCCGACGACTGGACGAGCTCGAAGTAGTCGTCGAAGAACGCCTGGAACCGCTTGCGCACGTCGTCGTCGACACACCGCTGGGCGATGAGGTGCTCGCCGCCGGTGAGCTCGGTCGTCTCGCCGAAGAGCACCGTGCCGCCCGCCGCGACATGGCGGTCCACGACCTGGGACACCGTCGGGTTGGCACCCAGTCCGCTCGTCGTGTCCGACTCGCCGCATTTGATGGACAGCACGATCTCGCTGCGGTCGACGGGCTCGCGGTGGAGCTCGGAGGCGTCCTGCAGGAAGCGGGCAGCGCGCCGGGCGCCCTCGGCGATGGTGGCGAGGTCGCCGTGCCGTTCGATGGCGAGGCCGGTCACGGGCTTGCCGGTGGCGGCGATGCCCTCGACGACCCGCTCGGTCCAGTTGGGCTCGATCCCGACCACGACCGCCGCCGCCACGTTGGGGTTGGCCCCGTTGCCGATCAGCGTCCGGAAGGTGAGGTCCAGGTCCTCGCCGAACTGCAGGCGGCCGTAAGCGTGGGGCAGGGGCAGGATGCCCGGGACCACGTGGGCGATGGCCTCGACGGCGGCGTTCGACAGATCGTCGACGGGCAGGGCAACGACGTGGTTGCGGACCCCGACCCTTCCGTCCGGCCGTCGGTACCCGGTCAGTTGGTCTGCCATCTGGCGCTCCTGATGTTGTGGGTGTGGACCAGCTCTCCGCGGTGGATCGGGCGGGTGGCCACGCCGATCCGCACGCCGTACTCGACGACCTCGTCCCCTTCGGCGAGGTCGGCCAACGCCATCTTGTGCCCGAACGGGATCGAGTCGCTGGCCTCGAGCGACTGGCGCTGCTCGGACGACAGCCAGGCCACTCGCACGTCACCGGCCGGCACGTCGCGCACGGCGACCGCGACGTGATCGCAGTCGTCGTGCGCCAGGAGGTCCACCCCGGAGCCCCCTCCCCCCGCTGCCCGTCCGTCTGCGCTCACGCTCGCTCCTCCGTCTCGGCCCCCGGCGCCGGCCGCCGGAGCACGCCGGGACCGGTGGCACCCGCGGTGAGCGACGGGCGGACGGCACGGCAGGACTTCAGGGCGGCGAAGGGATAGGTATGACCTCTAGCCAGGGGAGCTTAGGCTCCTCCCGCGGGGGTCGTCAACGAAGGGCCCGCCGGCCTCGACGGCCGGGGCGGGCGCAGCGATCCTCAGCGGGGCCCGGGGGAGACCTCATCGCCGCCATGCGCAGGCGCAACCAGGTCGACGCCGCCGCTCCCGCTCTCCCGGATCCGCCGCATGGCAGCGTCGCGGGCACCGACGATGTGGTTGCGCACCGCCGCTCGGGCGGCGTCGGGGTCCCGGGCGACGATGGCCTCGAAGATCCGTCGGTGGTCGGCCCCGGCCACCGGGACCCTGCCGGGGATCTTGAGGGTCGTCTCCATGCCCGAATCGAGCATCTCCTGCAGGACCCCGAGCGTCTGGCGGAGGAACCGGTTCTTCGCCACCTCGACGATGCGAAGGTGAAAGGCGGCGTCGAGCGCCTTCAGCCGGTCGAAGTCGATGGGCTCCTGCCGAGCCGGCTCCTCGGCCGCCAGTGCCGCCGCCAACGCCGCAAGGTCCTGCGGGGTCGCCTTCTCGGCCGCCCACGCCGCTGCCGGCTCCTCGAGGACCAAGCGCATCTCGAACAGCTCCTGCAGGCTCACCTCCAGGCTCGCCAACCGGGCCGCGACGGCTTCCGGCGCGGTGCGGGCCACGAACATGCCCTGCCCATGCCGCACGACGATGCGGCCCCGCGCCTCCAGGACCTTCACGGCTTCGCGGAGGGCGGGGCGGCTCACTCCGAGCAGCCGCGCCATCTCCCGCTCGGCGGGGAGGCGACCACCGGGCTCGATCTCGTCGTCGGCGAGCAGTTCCTCGATGCGGGCGACGATCCGATCGGTGAGGTTGCCGGGCGGCTTCACCGGCTGCCAGAGGTCAGTCATCCCGCCCCCCCTGGACCACCGGTCGCCGACGCCAAGGACGCCGGTGGGGGATCCCGCCGCACTGCGTCCGCGCCTCTCGCCCTCATCGGCTCTCCCCCGCAACACGGCACCACAGGCGCCCTACGCCCACGGACCAGGTCGTCACCACCTTCGACGGGTTGATTGTGCCTGATCGCGGCGGGGTCGTGCGTGATCCCGCACCGACGCCCGCGACCCGGGTGCCGAACCGCGGCCGGGGCGCGGCCGCTCCCATGGGTCCATGACCGAGAACCGCGGTCGATAGGCTCGCTCGTCGTGGCCAGACGTAGTACCTCACCGGGCGCGAGCCTACGCGTGCTCCGGTGGGGTTGGCGGCAGGCGCCGTTCCTGGGAATGGCGCCGTTCCTCGTCGCCCTCACGGTGCTCGGCCGGGCGGCGCAGAACGTCGGCCAGACGACCTACCCGATCGAGGGCCGTGAGCTGCTCGGCGTCGGGAACGGGCTGCTCGGCACGATGACCGCGGTCGGCGGCCTGGCCGGCGTTGCCGTCGCCGCCACCGTCGGCGCCCGCGTGACGCCACGGAACGCCCCCCGGATGCTCGCCGCCGGTCAGGCGATGGTGCTCGCCGCCTTCGTGGCCTTCGCCGTCCCTGCCGGGGGCACGTACACCTTGTGGGCGGGGGCCGTCCTCGTGTCGACCGGCAGCGGCCTGGTCTTCCCCGCGACCATGACCGCGGTGGGGACGGGTGGATCGGACAGCCCCTCGCGGGCCCTCGCGGTGTACGCCGTCGGCCTGTCGGTCGGGCTGACCATCGGCCCGCTCCTCGAGGCCGGGGTGCTGCCCTTGCTGTCGGAGTCCCTGCGGGCCACGTTCGTCGCGCTGCTGCCCTTGCCGGTGGCCGCGACCGGCCTGTCGATCATCGGTGCGGCACGTCCCCGCGGTGCCCCAACGCCCGAACCCGCCGGCCGCGGGAGCGAGCCGCCAGCCCTCGTGCCCGACGGCGCGGCGGGCGAGCTCCCCCCACCCGACCGGCGGGGAGGGGCGCGCCCAGGGCGAGGCCCGGCGCTCCTGCGGCTGCCCGCCTACCGCCTGGCACTGGCCGCGCTCCTCACCTATCAGGCACCGTTCTCGGCACTCGTGGCCTTCGGCGGCCTGCTCGCCACCCGGGCGGACGGCGCCTCGTCGTCCGGGGCCGAGCTGGGGTTCGCCGCCTTCTACCTGGTGTCCTTCCTCATCCGGCTGCTCGTGGTCCGGCTGTCGCCGATCCGCCACCTGCGCACGGCACTGGTGGCATCGATCGTCGCCACCGCCGGCGGCCTCGCCGTCCTCGGAACGGCGCACCAATTCGCCGTGCTCCTGGCCGGCATGGCGATCCTGGGGGCGCCGCACGGCCTCACGTTCCCGCTGGCCAGCTCGATCCTGGCCGAGCACGTGGACCACGACGTCCTCGGCCGGGCCAACGCGCGGATGATGGCCTCGACCAACTCCGCCGCCGTCGTGGTGCCGCTGCTCTGCGGATGGCTCGCGACCGCCGTCGGTTATCGGGCCACGTTCCTGTTCGTCGAGCTGCCCGTCGCCCTCTTCGGTGTCCTGCTCGTCCTCGAGCTCGCGCACGTCCCGCACTGGGTGACAGCTCCGAGCCGGCGTCCGACGGCCGACACCCCCGGCTGACACCCCCGGCTGACACCGGGCTCTTCGCCACCGGCGACGCACCGCCCCGCCAGCGCACGCGCGGGAGCGCCAACGGCACGGCGAGCGCCGGCGCGTGGCACGTCGGCGTGTGCGGCCGGCGGCGTCGTCCTAACCTCGGCCGGCAGGCACGCGGAGGGAGGACGGATGCAGCTCCACGGAAAAGTCGCCGTCGTCACCGGTGGGGCGAGCGGGATCGGGAAGGCCCTGTGCGAGCGGTTCGCTGCCGAGGGGGTCGCCGGGCTGGCGGTCGCCGACATCGACCGCGGGGGTTGCGAGGCGGTGGCCGCCCGGGTGGCGCCCGCCACCCGGGCCCTCGCAGTTCCGACCGACGTCACCGACGAGCGGCAGGTGCTGGCACTCGTGGACCGCGTCGAGGCCGAGCTCGGCCCCGTCGACCTGTTCTGCTCGAATGCCGGGATCGCCGTGGCCGGCGGGGTGGAGGTGGCCGACGCCACATGGGAACGGATCTGGGCCGTCAACGTCATGGCCCACGTCTACGCCGCCCGGGCGCTGGTGCCGCGGATGGCCGCTCGGGGCGGCGGCTACCTCCTGCAGACGGCATCGGCCGCCGGGCTGTTGACCAACCTCGGCGCCGCGCCGTACGCCGTCACCAAGCACGCGGCGGTGGCGCTGGCCGAGTGGCTGTCGATCACCCACGCCGAACAGGGCATCAAGGTCTCGTGCCTGTGCCCACAGGGCGTGCGCACGCCGCTGCTGTTGGGCGGCTTGGACGCCGCCGAGCCCGCGGGCTCGGCGGTCCTCGCCGGCGGCGCGATGAAGGAGCCGGAGGAGGTGGCGCAGGCGGTGGTCGAGGCGCTGGCCGAGGAGCGCTTCTTCGTGCTCCCCCACCCCGAGGTGGCCGACTACGTCCGGCACAAGGCGGAGGACCCCGAGCGTTGGCTGGCCGGGATGCGCCGGCTGTGGCGCCGACTGTCGGGCGACGCGCTGACCGGCTGACCGGCTGACCGGCTCGAAAGCGCCAGGCGAGGCACCGGCCGGGCGACCCGCCGCAGGACGGTCTGACGCTGGACAGGGCGGCGGGCCGGGGTGGTCCCCGGCCCGCCGCACACTGCCGTTCAGCTGGGCGCTGCCCTCAGCGGGCCAGCGGCACCACCGGAAGCACGACCTTCTTGAAGGTCGAGTTCGTGACGCCGGCGAACGAGGCGTACCACGCCGCCGCCGCCGTGGCGACACCACACCAGCCGCCAGCCTTCGTCCACACCGTCGAGGTCTCGTAGGCGCCGATGGCGAGCAGGAAGAAGGTGATCGTCAACAGCACGAACACGACGACGATCGCCACGCTCACCCGCAGGGACGCCACCGTCATGTAGGCGGTGAAGATGCCCCATGCCATGAGGAAGGTCCCCACCGTGGCGGCGACATCGGACGCCGGCACCGTCTTGGCGATGAACATCACGAAGATGAAGTAGCCGATCCAGAAGGCGCCGTACGAGCTGAAGGCCGTGGCCCCGAACGTGTTGTTCCGCTTGAACTCCCACATCCCGGCCAGCAGCTGGACACCGCCGCCGTACGCCATGGCGAGCGCGAGCGCCGTCGTTGTCGACGGCCACACGTGGGCGTTGGCCAAGCTGAGCAGGAACGTGGTGAGCGCGAACGCCGCCAGCCCGAGTGGGGCCGGGTCGGCGATCGAGATGTCCGGTGCGACCGGCGCCTCAGCGATGGGTTTCCCCACCACGCTCCTCGTGAAGTCCGCTGTTGCGGTGCCGGGTGGATGTTGGGCCATGGGTACCCCCTTGTCCTCGCCGGCCGGATGGCCGGACGCCTAACCCAAGGACCGAGCCCGGGCCTCCGTGTCCCGGAGGCTCAGCCCTCTTTCTCCTCGGCGCCGGCCACCGACATGCGCTCACGAATCATGTCGGTCACGGTCGGGTCGAGAAGCGTGGTGACGTCGCCGAGCTCGCGGTTGTCGGCGATGTCGCGAAGGAGGCGTCGCATGATCTTGCCGCTGCGCGTCTTGGGCAGCTCGGGCGTGATCAT
>DAHUZJ010000138.1 GCA_027306585.1 Acidimicrobiaceae bacterium
CGTCGTCGGGATCGTCCTCGTGCGCCGGCACTTCGGCGCCCTCCAGGAGGTCGCGGAGAAGGCCTTCCCCGGCCCGCTCTACGGAGAGCTTGGCGGGACCGCCGCCTTTGCCGGTCCCGCCGAGGACGGCGCCGCCGCCGGGGGCGGCCAGACCGGCGCCGGCGGCGACCCGAGCGACGGAGGTGGCGACCCGAGCGGGGGCAGCGGCACCCCGAGCGGCGGCAGCGGCACCGGCACGAGGAACGGCGCGGGTGCGGAACGATCGGCGCCGGCGGAAGCCGAGCAGGCCGCCCGACGATCGGCGCGGCGGGACCACGGCTGAGCCCGCGCGCCGCCGGTGGTGCTCGCGCCGCCACGTAGCTCACTGGACCCGGCAGGTCACTCCGCCAGATGGAAACGAGCGGGCACGCCGTCCCGGCGCCAGGCACGGCCTCGGGCCTCGAGGAGGACGAGATGGGCGAGCGTCTCGCCGTTCGCCGCCCGTTGCATGAACGGCGGGATCTGCTCCCACGGCCGGGACCAGGTGAGTGAGGTCGTCAGGTCCCAGCACGTGGTGCCGGAGCGCCGCCGCAGCTCGTCCTCGATCTCGGTGAGCCGGGCCTCGTGGTGCCGCACCAGCTCGTCGAGCCGTGTCCGCAATCCGGCGAAGCGGTACTCGTGCGCCGGCAGCACCTCCTCGGGGTCGAGGGCCTCGAGCCGAGCAAGTGAGGCGAGGTAGTCCCCGAGCGGGTTGGGCACCTGTTGGGAGTGGAAGGAGATGTTCGGCGTGATGCGGGGGAGCACGTGGTCGCCGGACAGCAGCAGCCGGCGGCGGTCGCTGTAGAGGCACACGTGGCCGGGCGAGTGCCCCGGCGTCCAGATGGTGCGCAGGTCCCAGCCCGGGAGGTCCAGGAGGTCCTCGTCGGGCAACAGGACGTCGGGCTCGGCCGCGGTGACGAGCGACCGGATGGGGAGCGAGGCGCCGGCCAGGTCCGCACGCACCGGGTCGGGGACGCCGCACAGCTCGAGGAGCGCGTCCATGCGGGCCACCAGGGCGTCGACGTCGACGTACCGCCCCTGCAGGAGCACAGCGTCCGCCGGGTGGAGACCGACCCATGCCCCCGAGGCCTCCCGGACCCGCCCGGCCAGGCCGTAGTGGTCGGGATGGATGTGGGTGACGACGACGGCGCGCACGTCGGCCAGGCTGCCGCCGGCCACCCGGAGCCCGTCACCGAGCGCGTGCCAAGCTTCCTCGGTGTTCCACCCGGCGTCGACCAGCGCCACGCCGTCGTCGAGCTCCAGCACGTACACGAGGACGTAGCGGAGCGGGTTGTCGGGGATCGGCACGGGGACCGACCACAGGCCCGGGCGGACCTGTTCCACGGGGGGGAGGACGTGCTGGGCCCATGCCTCCATCTGGGCCACGCCGGTGACGCGGGGCATGCCGGGCACGGTACCCGACGTGGCCAGCGGCGCCGGCGACCTGGAAGAATGTGGGCGACCACCTGCCGTCCGGGATCGGCGGGCCGAGCGAGACCTCTACCGACATGGCACCACCACGACCCAAGCGGACCGGCACCCTGTTCGTGATCCCGCCGCGCAATAGGGTCTTTGCCGTGTTCGACGACGCCGGCGATGGGCACCGGGCCGTCGCGGCCCTCGCCGCCCAGGGCCTCCGGGAACCCGACCAGGTGTGGGCGTTCGAGGGCGACGAGCGTGCTGACCGCCTCGACCCGCACAACGTGGTGGGCGGTGCCCGGGTCCTCCAGCTGCTCCTGTCGTCCGACGTGGAGTACCGGGCGGGTCTGGCCGACACCCTCCGGCACGGCGGGATGGTGCTCGCCGTCAGCGCCACCAAGACGGCCCTGACCGCCGTGGTGCGGGTGCTCCGGACGCATGGCGGGTACTCGCTCGCCTACCGGCGGGCGATCAACTTCGTCCCCGTCCCCTGATCGCCCGCGCCGGCCCGCAGCACGAGCTCCCGTCGAAACGGCTGGTCGGGGAGGGGGGATTCGAACCCCCGACCTCGTGCACCCAAAGCACGTGCGCTACCAGGCTGCGCCACTCCCCGGCGGCCGGCACCGGCACACCGGACCGGGGCCAGCCTACGACGTCAGGACTTCTTGCCGAGAATGCGGTTCATCTTGGTGCCACAGGTCGGGCACGACCCCTGGGCGGCCCGGCGTCCGTTGGCCAGCTCCACCTCTTGCCCGTCGAAGGTCCGCTTCTCTCGGCACTTCACGCAGTAGCCCTCGTAGTCAGCCATGTCCGCTCCTTCCTTCGGCGACCGCTGCGGCGCCGCCCGTTCGCCGGCCCGCCGACGGACCAAGTCGATGGCGCGCACGCTACCGCCTGGGCCGGAACCCCTTGGGGGATCCTCCGTCCCCCAAGGGGTTCCGCGTGCGCCGCGATGCCGTTCGGCGGGCGCCGAGGCCTGGCGCCCGCCCACGGTCCGCCCGAGGCCTGGTCCGTGCCGGGGACGGCTCCGAGGGCCGGTAGAGTGTGGGCTCCATGCGAGCCATCTCCGAAGCCGTCGAGGGCAACAAGGTCCGCCTGTCCGTCGAGGTCGACGAGGCCGAGGTGGAGCGGGTGATGGACGACGCTGTGCGGTCGCTGTCGCGGCAGGTCCGGGTCCCGGGGTTCCGGCCGGGCAAGGTCCCTCGACAAGTGCTCGAGGCGCGCATGGGTGGCGCCGTCGCCCTGCGGGCCGAGGCACTGCGGGAGGCCATTCCCGACTTCTACGCCCGGGCGCTGTCGGAAGCCGAGGTGGACCCGATCTCCCAGCCGGAGATCGACATCACCGCCGGTGAAGAGTCGGGGCCACTGGCCTTCGACGCCGTCGTCGAAGTGCGCCCGGTCGTGGGGATCCCCGGGTACGCCGGTCTCGCGGTCACGATCCCGGCGCCGGCGGTGACCGACGCCGATCTCGACGCGCAGGTCGACCGCATGCGGGAGACCGAAGCGGAGCTGGTGGAGGTCGACCGGCCCGCGATCGACGGGGACAACGTGACCGTCGACCTGCACGGCACCGACTCCTCGGGTGACGAGGTGGTGGCCACGGACGACTTCCTCTACGAGGTCGGCAGCGGCCGGGTCGTCGCAGCGCTGGACGAGGAGCTGCGGGGCGCCAAGGTGGGCGACGTGCTGGCGTTCGACGCCGACGTCCCCGGGGTCGAGGGCCAGATCGCGTTCCGGGTCCTGGTGAAGGACGTGAAGGAGAAGAAGCTGCCGGCGGCCACCGACGACTGGGCGGCCGAGAGCTCGGAGTTCGCCACCCTCGCCGAGCTGCGGGAGGACCTCCGCAAGCGGCTCTCGCCGGTGAAGTTGGTCCAGAGCCAGATGGCGCTGCGGGAGGCCGCGGTCGCGGCCCTCGTCGCGCTGGTCGAAGAGGAGCAGGTGCCCGAGGTCCTGGTCGAGGAAGAGGTGCGCGAGCGCGTTCACGACCTGGGCCACCGCCTCGAGGAGCAGCGCATCAGCATGCAGGACTTCCTGCGTGCAACCGGCCGCTCCGGCGACGACCTGGTGGAGGAGGTGCGCACCGAGGCCCGCCGATCGGTACGGGCCGACCTGGCCTTGCGGGCGCTCGCCGAGGCGGAAGCGCTCGAGGTCACCGACGACGAGCTGGCGGCCGAGATCGACGCCATGGCCGAGCGGATGAGCCTCTCGGCGGAGGACGTTCGGGACCGGCTCGCTCGCGCCGGCCGCATGGCCGCGGTACGCTCGGAACAGCGGAAGGCGAAGGCGTTGACCTGGCTCCTGGACCACGTCGAGGTGGTCGACGAGGACGGGAACCCGGTGCCCCGGGAGGACCTCACGGCCGGCGGGGAGGCCGCGGGCGACGGGTCGGGTGCAGGGGCCGAGCAGGTGGGGGACGCAGCGACCGGGGAGGCCGAAGGATGAGCAGCATGCGACAGGACGGGTTCCGGGCCAGCGGCTACTTGGTGCCCACGGTGGTGGAGCAGTCGAACCGCGGCGAGCGGGCGTACGACCTGTACTCCCGGCTGCTGCGTGAGCGCATCATCTTCCTTGGCACTCCGATCGACGACGCGGTGGCGAACCTCGTCTGTGCCCAGCTCCTCTTCTTGGAGTCCGAGGAGCCGGACAAGGACATCCACCTGTACATCAACTCGCCCGGTGGCGACATCACGGCGCTCTTCGCCATCTACGACACCATGAAGTACATCAAGCCGGACGTGTCGACGTTCTGCTTCGGGCAGGCGGCGTCGGCCGCCGCGGTGCTGCTCTCGGCCGGTGCCCACGGCAAGCGCTTCGCCCTGCCGCACGCCCGGATCCTCCTGCACCAGCCGTTCGGCGGGGTCGAGGGCCAGGCGAGCGACATCGAGCTGCAGGCCAAGGAGATCTTGCGGATGCGGGACCTCCTCAATCACATGCTCTCGGCCGACACCGGCCAGTCCACCGAGAAGGTGGCGAAGGACACCGACCGCGACTTCGTGATGACGGCCGACGAGGCGGTCGCCTACGGGGTCATCGACGAGGTGATCACGGCGCGGGACTCGCCGTCCCTCGAGGCCGTTGGCGCTGCGTAGGCAGCGGTCGCACAGGTTCCAGTAGGACTGGCTCGAGCAGAGGAGAGGGACGTCGTGGCGAAGTTCGGCGAGGGGGGCGACCTTGTGAAGTGCAGCTTCTGCGGCAAATCGCAGAAGCAGGTCAAGAAGCTGATCGCCGGTCCGGGCGTCTACATCTGCGACGAGTGCATCGACCTGTGCAACGACATCATCGCCGAGGAGCTGACGGAGTCGACCGAGCTCAGCTTCGACGAGCTGCCCAAGCCCCGTGAGATCTTCGAGTTCCTGAACGACTACGTCGTGGGGCAGGAGTACGCCAAGAAGATCCTGTCCGTGGCCGTCTACAACCACTACAAGCGGGTGCAGGCCGGCCCCTCGGCCGACGAGGACACGGTCGAGCTGTCCAAGTCCAACATCCTGCTGCTCGGGCCCACCGGCTGCGGCAAGACCCTCCTCGCGCAGACCCTCGCCCGCATGCTCAACGTGCCGTTCGCCATCGCCGACGCCACGGCCCTGACCGAGGCGGGCTACGTCGGCGAGGACGTGGAGAACATCCTCCTCAAGCTGATCCAGGCGGCCGACTACGACGTGAAGCGTGCCGAGACCGGGATCATCTACATCGACGAGATCGACAAGATCGCCCGCAAGAGCGAGAACCCCTCGATCACCCGGGACGTCTCGGGTGAGGGCGTCCAGCAGGCGCTGCTCAAGATCCTGGAGGGCACCACGGCGTCGGTGCCGCCGCAGGGTGGTCGCAAGCACCCCCACCAGGAGTTCATCCAGATCGACACCACGAACATCCTGTTCATCTGCGGCGGGGCGTTCGCCGGGCTCGACAAGATCATCGAGAACCGCATCGGGCGCAAGGGCATCGGTTTCCGTGCCGAGGTTCGCCGGCAGGCCGAGCGTGACGATGCCGAGGTGCTGCGCCATGTGCTCCCCGAGGACCTGATCCGCTTCGGCCTGATCCCCGAGTTCATCGGGCGGCTGCCGGTGGTCGGGGCCGTGAGCCAGCTGTACAAGGACGCCCTCATCCGGATCCTGGTCGAGCCGAAGAACGCCCTCACCCGCCAGTACGAGCGGACCTTCGCCCTCGACGGGGTGGAGCTCGAGTTCACCATCGACGCCCTCGAGGCCGTGGCCGAGCAGGCGCTCCTGCGCGGGACCGGCGCACGTGGCTTGCGCGCCATCCTCGAGGAGGTGCTGCTCGACGTGATGTACGACATCCCCAGCCGCAGCGACGTGGGCAAGTGCGTCGTCGACCGGGCCGTCGTCCTCGACCGGGTGAACCCGACCCTGGTCCCGCTCGGCGAGCCTCCGGCCAAGTCGAGCCGGAGCCGCCGGGCAGCCTCCTGAGCGGGCGCCGCGACATGGCGCCGCTCGCCTCCCTCGCGGAGGCCCTGGCGTGGCTGGACGCCCACATCGACTACGAGGCCACGGCGCCTTCGCGCCGTGCCCTGCCGACGCTCGCCCGGACGCGCCAGCTCATGACACTGCTGGGTGACCCCCAGGCGTCGTACCCCTCCGTCCACCTCACGGGCACCAACGGCAAGGGCTCCACCGCCGCCATGACCACCGCCCTCCTGGGGGCGATGGGATTGTCGGTGGGCACGTACACCAGCCCGAACCTCGCCCGTGTCAACGAGCGGCTCGCCCGCGCCGGCGAGCCCATCGCCGACGACGCCTTCACCGAGGTCCTCGGGACCCTCGCCCTACTGGAGCCGCTGCTCGACGAACGCCCCACCCGCTTCGAGCTCCTGACGGCCGCCGCCTTCGCGTGGTTCGCCGAGGAGGCGGTCGACGCCGCCGTCGTCGAGGTCGGGGTGGGCGGGACGTGGGACGCCACCAACGTGCTGGCCGCCCAGGTGGCCGTGCTCACCAACATCAGCTACGACCACACCGACATCCTCGGGCCGACGCTCGAGGGGATCGCGGCCGACAAGGCCGGCATCGTGAAGCCCGGGAGCACGGTGGTGGTGGGGGAGACGGACGCCGGCCTGGTGGCGATCATCCGCCGCGTGGCCGACGAGGCAGGTGCCGCCCAGGTCTGGGTGCGCGGCGAGGAGTTCGACTGCACGGCGAACCGGTTGGCGGTGGGAGGCCGCCTCGTCGACCTGCGGACGCCGGGCGGCTCGTACCCCGAGCTGCTGGTGCCGCTGCACGGCGCGCACCAGGGGCTCAACGCCGCCTGCGCACTGGCGGCGGCCGAGGCCTTCTTCGGCGCTCCCCTGGACGAGGAGGTGGTCGCCGACGGCCTGGCGGCCGCCCGCGTGCCCGGCCGGCTCGAGGTGCTCGGCCGCCGGCCGCTGTGCCTGGTCGACGGCGCCCACAACGTCGCCGGCACCCACGCCCTCGCTCGGTCCCTGCGCGAGGACTTCGCGATGGAGGGGCGGCGGGTCGCCGTCGTGGGGATGCTGGGCGGTCGGGACCCGTCCGCCATGCTCGCCCCCCTCGTCGGCGCCGGCATCGGCACGGTCGTCGCCTGCTCGCCGTCCTCGCCGCGGGCGCTGGCCGCCGACGTGGTGGCCGAGGCGGCACTGTCGCTCGGAGCGGATGCGGCGGTGGCCGGGTCGGTCGCCGAGGCCGTCGACGTCGCCCGCTCGCTCGTCGACGAGGAGGGGCTGGTGGTCGTCACGGGCTCGCTCTACGTGGTCGCCGACGCCCGGGCCGCCCTCCGGCAGAGCGCTGGTAGGGTCTTTGGCTCGTGAACCGCACCCTGCTCATCGTCAAGCCCGATGGGGTCGAACGTGGCCTCACCGGCGAGATCCTGCGCCGGTTGGAGCGTAAGGGGCTCCGCCTCGTCGCCGCCGACCTGCGCACGATCACCCGCGAGGTCGCCGTCCGCCACTATGCCGAGCACGAGGGCAAGCCCTTCTTCGACGACCTGGTGGCGTTCATCACCCGCTCGCCGGCCTTGGTGGCCGTCCTGGAAGGGCCCGACGACGAGACCTACGCCGTCCTGCGGACGCTCATGGGCGCCACCGACCCCCACAAGGCGGCACCGGGCACCATCCGGGGCGACCTCGCCATCGAGGTCACGGAGAACCTGGTCCACGGCTCGGACTCGCCCGAATCGGCTGCCCGGGAGATCGGGCTGTTCTTCCCTGGTACTCCCTGATCTGCCCTGACGGGGGGACCCCCTCAGGGCCGAACGACCGCCGAGGGCGCGCTTGTGCGGTGCCCGGTGTTCCCATAGCCTTGCCCGGCAGTGCTCCGGGTGCGCGCGGCCCGCGGTCGCTGTCGCCTCCCAGCCCTGGACCGACCTCCCCGAGAGGAGTCAGCTTCCATGCCTGACAACCACTTCAACCTCCTCGGCCGTGACATGGCGGTCGATCTCGGCACGGCCAACACCCTCGTCTACGTCAGGGGCCGGGGGATCGTGCTGAACGAGCCGTCGGTGGTCGCCGTCGACGTGAAGGACGGCCGCCCCTTGGCCGTGGGGGCCGAGGCCAAGCGCATGATCGGGCGCACCCCGAGCAACATCCAGGCCATCCGGCCGCTGAAGGACGGCGTCATCGCCGATTTCGAGATCTGCGAGAAGATGCTCCGCTACTTCATCCACCGTGTGCACCAGCGCCGGTTCGCCAAGCCTCGCATGGTCATCTGCGTACCGTCGGGGATCACGGGCGTGGAGCAGCGGGCCGTCATGGAGGCGGCGGAGTACGCCGGTGCGCGCAAGGCCTACATCATCGAAGAGCCCATGGCGGCGGCCATCGGTGCCGGGCTCCCGGTGCACGAGCCGACCGGCAACATGGTGGTCGACATCGGCGGCGGAACCACCGAGGTCGCCGTCATCTCCCTGGGCGGCATCGTGACCAGCCAGTCGGTGCGGATCGGCGGCGACGAGCTCGACGAGGGGATCGTCTCGTACGTGAAGAAGGAGTTCTCCCTGGCGCTCGGCGAGCGGACGGCGGAGGAGATCAAGATCGCCCTTGGCTCGGCCTACCCGCTGGAGGAGGAGCTGCACGCCGAGATCCGCGGCCGCGACCTCGTGACCGGCCTCCCCAAGACGGTGGTCGTCTCGACCGAGGAGATCCGCCGGGCCATCGACGAGCCGGTGTCGGCCGTCGTCGACGCCGTCAAGGTGACGTTGGACCGGACGCCCCCCGAGCTGGCGGCCGACATCATGGAGCAGGGCATCGTGCTGACCGGTGGCGGCGCGCTGCTGCACGGGCTCGACGCCCGGCTGCAGCACGAGACCGGGATGCCGATCGTGGTGGCGCGTGATCCGCTCAACTGCGTTGCAATCGGGAGCGGGCAGTGCCTGGAGGAGTTCGAGGCCCTCAAGCGGGTCCTGATCACCTCCTCGTCGCGCTGAACGTGACGGGTGGCGAAGGCGAGGCGGTCGCGCCGCACCCTGACCACCCTGGTGGTGCTCGTGCTGATCTCGGTCAGCGTGATCACCTTGGACGAGAGCGGGCGCGCCGGTAGCCTGGTCTCGGGCATGCGATCGGTCGCCCGGGACGTCTTCTCCCCGGTGCGTTCCGGGGTGAACGGGATCATCGATCCGATCGGTCACTTCTTCGCCGGCGCCGTGCACTACGGGTCGCTCCAGCAGGAGAACCAGAAGCTCCAGTTGGAGATCGGCCAGCTCCGCACCCAGCTGGCGACCTCCAAGTGGAGCCAGGAGCAGACAGCACAGCTCCAGCGCCTCCTGGCCCTGGAGAAGCTGCCCGCCGTGAAGGCCCTCCCGCCCGTGCTGGCGCAGGTGACGGCGTACGGGCCGTCCAACTTCACAGACACCGTCACGATCAACAAGGGCCGCAACACAGGCGTGGACGTGGGCGATCCGGTGATGGGGTCGAACGGCCTCGTCGGCCGGGTCGTCGAAGCCTCGCACTCGACAGCCACAGTCGAGCTGATCACCGACGGCAAGTCCCGCGTGGGCGTGGAGTACGGCCCGAAGCTCAACCAGTTCGCCACGGTGGCCGGGCAGGGACCGGGGCGCGACCTCTCCGTCCAGCTGGTCTCGACCAACACAGCGATCCACTCCGGCGAGCCGCTCGTGACCGACGGCCTCGCCGGCACGCTCTTCCCGGCGGGGCTGCCCGTCGCCACGGTGTCGGCGGTGAGGTCCGTCACGGGTGCCGCCGACAAGCAGGTGACGGCCGAGCCGATGGCCGACCTGAGCGGGCTGTCCTACCTCATGGTCCTCCAGTGGAGCGGGTCCCCGTGACCCTGCGGGTCGCGATCCGGCTGCTCGTGCTCACGGCAGTGGTGCTGCTCGTGCAGTGGACGATCGGGCTCGACGTCCGCATCGCCGGCGCCCACCCCGACTTCCTCGTGCTCCTCCCCATCGCCGCCGGGATGGCGGCGGGGCCGTCGGAAGCGGCCATCGTCGGGTTCGTGGCGGGGATGGCGGCCGACCTCCTCGTGCCGACGCCGTTCGGCCTGTCGGCGCTCGCGTGGTGCCTGGTCGGGTTCGGCGTGGGAGCCGTCACCGGGAGTCTCACGCGCCAGGTCTGGTGGCTGCGCCCCGGGGTCGCGCTCGCCGCCAGCGCCGTGTCGGTCATGCTCTATGCCGTGCTGGGGGCCGTTCTGGGGCAGGGCCAATTCCTGCATCTCGACCTGCTGGCGGTGGTGCTCATGGTCTCGGTGCCCAATGCGCTCCTGGCCGCGCCGGCCACCGCCCTCGTCCGGCGGGCACTGGCCGACGCGGAGACACGGGGCAGGCTGTCGTCGGTGGCGCCGGCGCGCCGATGGTGAGGCGCCGGCACACGCTGCGCCGCCCCTTCCGGGGTGACCGCGTCTACGCCCGTCCGGCCCACGGGCGCCCCTCCCGGCCGTCGCGGACCCGCAACGGGCTCCGGCTGGCCCGGAGCAACGGGCCGCGGATGCGCCCGCGCCGCAAGGTCAGCGTCACCTCCATCGTCACCACCCCGCCCGAGGAGGTGCCGTCCCGCCCGGGCGTCCGCCTGGTCGTGATCGGCGTGATCGTGGTGCTGCTGTTCGCGGTGATGGTCCTGCGGCTGTGGACGCTCCAGGTCATCGACCAGAAGACGTACGCCGCGGCGGTCAAGACGAACCAGGTGCGGATGGTGACAGTGCCGGCGCCCCGCGGGCTCATCGTCGACCAGGCCGGGACCGTGCTCGTGGGCAACCAGGTGCAGAACGAGCTCGTCCTCTCGCGGGTCGAGGCGACACAGGACCCGTCGATCATCGGCCGGCTGGCGACGCTCGTCGGCAAGCCGGCCGCGACAATCCGCGCCGCCATCACAAACAACCAGTACAGCCCGTACCAGCCGGTGCCCATCCTCGACCCGGCGACAACCGCCGTGGTCCAGTACGTCGAGGCCCACCAGTCGGAGTACCCCGGCGTCTCCATCCAGCAGGTGACCCAGCGCTACTACCCGACGGGAGGGACAACCGCCGCCCAGGTGCTGGGCTACGTCGGGCCGATCACGGCCTCAGAGCTGAAGACCCACCCCGGCTACTCCCAGCAGAGCCAGATCGGCAAGACAGGGCTCGAGCAGCAGTACGAGAAGTACCTCCGGGGCAAGCACGGCCAGCAGGCGCTCTCCGTGAACGCCACCGGGACCGTCGTCGGCTCGCTCACCCAGCAGAAGCCGTCCCAGGGAGACACCCTCCAGACCCACCTCACACTGGGCCTCCAGAAGGCGGTCCAGGGGGCGCTGGCCGGCGTCATCGCCGCCGACCGCAAGACACTGGGCTCGCCGGCGACCAACGGGGCGGCAGTCGTGATGGACGCGCAGACCGGCGCGGTGCTGGCGATGGCGTCCTATCCCTCGTACAACCTCACAACATGGGTGGGCGGGATCTCGACAAGCGCCTATCACGCGCTGACGAGCAGCTGTACGACAGCCACAAGCGGCTGCCCGCTCAACAACTACGCCATCGACGGCCTCTACACCCCGGGCTCGACGTTCAAGCTGGCCACGTCCACCGCTGCCCTCCAGCGGGGGCTCATCACCCCGACAACCACCATCGACGACACCGGGGTGTTCCGCATGAAGACACACGGCTTCAAGACATGCACTGGCCGTTGCACATTCTACGACGCCACAGCAGCTGACGCCGGCATCGTGACAATCAGGGCCGCCATCACCCGGTCCGACGACTTCTTCTTCTACACACTGGGCGTGCAGTTCTACAAGACAGCGGCGAAGTACGGGGTCGACGCCCTCCAGACAACGGCCCATTCCCTGGGCTTCGGCTCCCTCACGGGGATCGACTTGCCGGGCGAGGTGCAGGGCCGGGTGGACGGCAAGACAGAGCGCCTCAAGCTCCACAAGACAACACCGACGGCGTACCCGAACACCTTCTGGTACCCGGCGACAGCCCTCGAGGTCGCGTTCGGCCAGGGCGGCACCGTCCTGACCCCGATCGAGATGGCCCAGGCCTACAGCACGTTCGCCGACCACGGGGTCAAGCACCAGCCGGAGATCGGCGCGGACATCCTGACCCCGACGGGCAAGCTGGTGAAGAAGATCGCCCCGAAGGTGACCGGCCAGGTCAAGTACACACCGGGGAACTGGACCGCCATGCTGCAGGGGTTCTACGGCGTGACCCACACACCGACGGGCACCGCCTACGGCATCTTCCAGCAGTACTCCCACGTGCCCAGCACCTATGCGATCGCCGGGAAGACCGGCACCGCCACAGTCAACAAGACAACAAAGGCGCACCCGCCCAACGCGTGGTTCGTCGGCTTCGGGCCCTTGACACCACCGGCGGGCCAGCCCGAGTACGTGGTGGTGGCGGCCGTCAACGAGGCCGGCTACGGCGACCAGGCGGCCGCCCCGGCCGTCGCCAACATCTTCAACTACCTCTACGCCCACCCGGCACCCAACACACCGACGCCCCCCAAGGTGACACCGGGGACAACCCCTGCGTCGAGCACGGCCGCCAAGGGGAGCACCACGACCACGACGGCGCCCGGCCATGGGACGACGACCACCACGACCACGACCACGACACCAGGCCACGCGACCACCACGCCGCCCGGCCAGGCCACCACCACCACCACGACGACGACCCCGCGCCGCACCAGCACCACGACGACGGCGGTCCCGCCGACCACACGTAGGACAACCACACCGGCCACGACACCCGCCACCACAGGATCGGCGGGGGCGACGGCCGCCGCCGCCACGCACGGCCGGGCGGCAAGTGCCGCCGCCGCATTCGGTTCCTCGGCCGGGAGGTCCCCGCCGTAGACTGGGCGGGTCATGGACTCGCTCTGGCCCAAGATCGAGCCCTTGCTGCTCGCCGTGCAGAAGCCGGCCCGCTACATCGGCGGCGAGCAGGGCGCCCGCCGCCCGGTGCACGGGGAGGGGCGGGTCGCCTGGCTCCTGCTGTACCCCGACGCCTACGAGGTCGGCCTGCCCAATCAGGGGCTCCAAATTCTCTACGAGATCTTGAACGAGCGTCCCGACGCGCTGGCGGAGCGTGCCTACGCGCCGTGGACCGACATGGAGGCCGCCATGCGGGCGGCCGGCGTGCCGCTCTTCTCGCTGGAGAACCACCTCCCGGCACGGGCCTTCGACGTGGTCGCCTTCAACGTGTCGGCCGAGCTCGTCTACACCAACCTCCTCAACCTCCTGGACCTGGGGGAGGTGCCGCTCCACGCCGCCGAGCGGACCGCTGCCGACCCCCTCGTGGTGGCCGGGGGGCACTGCGCCTACAACCCGGAGCCGCTCGCCGATTTCGTCGACGCCTTCGTGCTGGGCGACGGCGAAGAGGTGGTGGGGGAGGTGACCGACGTCCTGGGCCCATGGCTGGCCGAGCCGGCCGCGGTCCTGGACCGCCGCGCCGTCCTCTGCGACCTGGCCCGGATCGAGGGGGTGTACGTGCCGGCCCTGTACGAGCCGCGCTACGAGGGCGGCCGCCTGGTGGCGGTGGAGCCCGTGGTCCCCGACGTCCCCGAGCGGATCGAGAAGCGGACCGTCGCCGACCTGGCCGACTGGCCGTACCCGCGGCACCAGCTGGTGCCGCTGACCGAGGTGGTGCACGACCGCCTCAACGTCGAGGTCTTCCGGGGCTGCACCCGAGGGTGCCGGTTCTGCCAGGCGGGCATGATCACCCGCCCGGTGCGTGAGCGGCCGGCCGACCAGGTGCGCCAGATGGTGCGCGACGGGCTCGAGCGGAGCGGCTACGAGGAGGTGGCGCTGACCTCCCTGTCGACGGCGGACTTCTCGGGCATCGAGGACACCGTCCGGGAGATCGTCGAGGATCCACGTCACGGCGAGCGGGTGTCGGTCAGCCTGCCGAGCCTCCGTGTGGACGCCTTCACCGTGGGCACCGCCGCCCAGATCCAGCGGGTGCGCCGCACCGGCCTCACCTTTGCTCCCGAGGGTGGGACCTGGCGCATGCGGCGCGTGATCAACAAGCTCATCCGCGAGGAGGACCTCTACAGCGCGGTCGACGCCGCCTTCGGCCAGGGATGGCGGCGGGTCAAGCTCTACTTCCTCATCGGCTTGCCCACCGAGCGCGACGAGGACGTCCTCGGGATCGCCGAGCTGGGCCGTCGATGTGTCGAGGTGGGCCTCCGCCACCAACGCTCGGTGACGGTGGTGGCCTCCGTCGGGGGCTTCGTGCCCAAGCCCCACACGCCCTTCCAGTGGTTCGGCCAGGACACCGTCGGTGAGCTGCACCGCAAGGTGGCCCTGCTCCGGGAGGCGGCGCGTGGCGTGCGGGGGCTCACCGTGCGCTGGCACGACCCGGAGGCGTCGGCGGCCGAGGGCATCGCCAGCCGGGGGGACCGGCGGGTCGGTGCCGTGATCGAGCGCGTCTGGCGGGCCGGGGGCACCTTCCAGGAGTGGTCCGAGCACTTCGACCTCACGCGGTGGCAGGAGGCCCTGGCGGCCGAAGGCCTGTCGCTCGAGGACGTGTGCCACCGGGAACGCGACGCCGACGAGGTCCTACCCTGGGACCACATCTCGGCCGGCCTCCACCGCGACTTCCTGTGGGACGACTGGCAGCAGGCCCTGGCAGGCGCCGTCGTGGAGGACTGCCGGTGGACCCCCTGCTACGACTGCGGCGCCTGCACGGGCTTCGGTCTGGAGCACGTGGTGGCCTCGCCGGTGCCGCCGGCGGGGGGGAGCCAGGGGACCGGGCAGGACCTGTCGGCCGGGGACCGCGTGCCCGTCCGGCTGGTGACCGGCACCCGGCCGTGACCGATCCGCTCACGCGGCACCGGCGCCGGTTCCGGTACGGCAAGCTGGGGAAGATCCGGTTCACCAGCCACCGCGACGTGGCGCGCATGTGGGAGCGGGCCCTGCGGCGCAGTGGCCTTCCGGTGGCGTGGTCCGGCGGGTTCTCGCCGCACCCGCTGCTCAGCTTCGGCCTGGCCCTGCCCACCGGCGCCGAGTCGACGGCCGAGTACATCGACGTCACGCTGGACGGCGACCCGGGCACCGATCAGTCGTCGGAGGACGCCCACGACCTGGCCAAACGGATCGGGTTCCTGCTACCCGAGGGTATCGACGTCCTGGCCACGGCCGTCGTCGCAGAAGGCGCCGGGTCGTTGCAGCAAGAGGTATCATCCTGTAGCTGGGACGTGGAGGTGCAGGGTTTGGCCGCAGAGGAGCTGGCGACGCGGGTCGGGCGGTTCCTCGCTGCTCCCCGTGTCGTCGTCCGGCGGGAGCGCAAGGGTCGTCCGGTTGAGGACGACGTCCGGCCGGCCGTCCTGGCGCTCGAGCCCGTGGCGCCGCAGCGCCTTCGTGCCGAGCTGGCCACCCGCCCTCGGGGCGTCCGGCCGCAGGAACTACTGAGCGGGCTCGGCGTGGACCTTGCATTGGTCCGAGCCTGCAGGAGACATCAATGGATCGATCGCGACGGCATCCGGTGCGAGCCGCTGGCACTCAGCGGGGAAGTCGCCCAGGGGTGCACGTCGTGACCCGTCGAAGGAGGGTCCTCCCTCATGACAGACCTCGAGCCCGGGCGGTCGCCGAACGGTGCCGCCGGTGCGGGGACGCCCTCGGAGGCGGACCCGCCGCGCCCGGAGGCCGACGTAAGGGCTGACGCCCCGGCGCAGGCGAAGCCGCGCATCGGCGACACCCGACCGGCCCCGCCGCCGCGCCCGCCGACGGCGCCTGCCCCAGGCCCGGCGCCGTCGGCCAAGCCCGGTGGCCGCGCCTCCACCAAGCCGAAGCCGCCGGCCGCCGCGCCGGCGTCCAACGGCTCGTCGTCGGGCGCCGCCCCGGAGGCTGGTACGTCCTTGGATCGGAAGGATCGGGCACCGGCGCCGAAGGCCCCGGCGGCCGGGGAGAAGACCCCGTCGTTCGCCTCGGCCCCGGAGCCCGACGATGACGCCGGCGCCGACGGCGGTGCGGATGCCCCCAAGCGCTCCAGCCGCCGTCGCCGCGGCGGGCGGGACCGCAAGAGCAAGTCGACGGGTCGCTACCTCATCTGCGTCCACGTCCAGCCCGGGTTGTCCCAGATCGCCGTGCTCGAGGGGCGGGCGCTCGTCCAGCACTTCGTGTCCCGGGCCGCCGACGAGACCACCCAGATCGACGGCAACATCTACCTCGGGCGCGTCCAGAACGTGCTGCCTGGGATGGAGGCGGCGTTCATCGACATCGGCATCCCGAAGAACGCCGTGCTCTACCGGGGTGACGTCCGCTACGACACCGACGACGTCGAGTCCGGCGGACGCGGGCCCCAACCCCGCATCGAGGACATGCTGAAGCCCGGCCAGATGATCCTGTGCCAGGTCACGAAGAACCCGATCGGCGCCAAGGGGGCGCGGCTGACCCAGGAAGTCTCCATTCCGGGCCGTTTCGCCGTCTTCGTCCCCAACAGCGACGCCGTCGGCATCTCCAAGCGCCTCGGCGACAACGAGCGCCGCCGCCTGCGTCGCATCGTCGATGCCGTCCGGCCCACCGGCCACGGGCTCATCGTGCGCACCGCTGCCGAGGGAGCAACCGAGGAGGACCTGCGCCGGGACGTCGAGGGCCTCCTCGCCCAGTGGAAGGCCATCGAGGCCGCGGCGGCCAAGGCCAACGCCCCCGGCCTCCTCTACCGCGAGCCCGACCTGGCCGTCCGGATCCTCCGCGAGGAGCTCAACAGTGAGTACCGCGGCGTCATCATCGACGATCCCACGCTCTACGACCAGGTGCGGCGGTACGTGGCCAGCGTGAGCCCCGAGCTGGCCGAGCGGGTGGAGCTCTACGACCCCGAGGCCGAGGGGCAGCCCCTGTTCGACCGGTTCCACGTGCACGAGCAGCTGCACAAGGCCCTCGACCGCAAGGTGTGGCTGCCCTCGGGTGGGTCCCTCATCATCGAGCGCACCGAGGCCCTCACCGTCATCGACGTCAACACCGGCAAGAACGTCGGCAAGACGAACCTCGAGGAGACCGTCTTCAAGAACAACCTGGAGGCGGCCGAGGAGGTGGCCCGCCAGCTACGCCTGCGGGACATCGGCGGGATCATCGTCATCGACTTCATCGACATGGAGGTGAAGGAGAACCGCGAGCAGGTGGCCGCCGCCCTCCGCAACGCCCTTGCCCGGGACAAGACCCGGACCCAGGTGTTCGACATCTCCGAGCTGGGCCTCGTCGAGATGACGCGCAAGCGCATCTCCGAGGGTCTCATCGAGTCCCTGTCCACCGAGTGCGACATCTGCCACGGCCGGGGCATCGTGCTCGACGCGGCGGCCCTCTAGGGACCCGAGCGTGCCCTCTGACCCGAGCGTGCCCGCCGCCGTCCACCGCGGACCGGCTAGAGTATTGCCCCTATGTACGCCGTGGTCCGGACCGGAGGCAAGCAGGAGAAGGTGACGGAGGGCCAGCGGCTGCGCGTGGAGCTCCTGGGCGAGCCGGTGGGGGCCGAGGTGTCCCTCCAGCCGGTCCTGGTGGTCGAGGACGGCGGCGCGGTGCGGGCCACCCCGGCCGCCCTGGCCAAGGCGGCGGTGACCGCCCAGGTGGTGGGGGAGGAGCTGGGCCCCAAGATCGACGCGATGACCTACAAGGCCAAGACCCGCCAGCGGCGCCGGTGGGGCCACCGGCAGCGCTACTCCACGGTGGAGATCACCTCCATCGTCGCCGGCTGAGCGCCTCGGCCCGGAGCTCGTAGGAGGCACCGAGATGTCCACGACCAAGGGAGGCGGCTCCACC
>DAHUZJ010000002.1 GCA_027306585.1 Acidimicrobiaceae bacterium
CCCCAACCCCGACGGGGGCGGCTACTGGTTGGTGGCCGCCGACGGTGGCATCTTCGCCTTCGGCGACGCCGCCTTCTACGGCTCGACCGCGGTGATGCACCTCGACCGGCCCGTAGTGGGGATGGCCCCCACCCCCGCCGCCATCGTCGAGGAGCTCACTTCCGACGGTCCGTCCTATGACGTGAGCCTGCAGGAGTCCACCACCACGGTGACCAATCAGGTCACCGGGGCGAACGAAAGGGAAGCGCTCGTTCCCTCCGCGGTCCCGGTGGAATCAACGAGCACCTACTGCGCCGACTGGGAGAGCACCCCGTTCCCGGCTCAGAACGGCGTCGTCTTCCGAAGCGTGGCCGCTTCCGGCGGATGGGACGGCGTCGTGCTCGAACGCAGCTTCTACGGGAATCTGGACGGCTACTTCATCGTGATCTACTTCCACGATGGCACGTTCACCATAGGGCCCAGCATCGATTTGAGCAGCTATCTGGGAACCGGGGAAGTCCCCCTGCGCTTCTGTGCACAAATCACCGGTGCCGACGTGCTGTCCTTCGCCGTGGCCAAGGGCTCCGATCCCATGGTGCCGGTCGGCACGCCGGGTCGGGGAGCGGTGTTCCCGCTCGATGCGGCCGAGGTCCCGGCGTCTGGCCAAACCGGCACCTATGTTGCCCATGTGCCTCTCGGCACGAACCTGCTGTTGAGCGACATCGTCGTCGACGGCGTACCGGCACCGTAATGGGGACTTGCTGCGATACGCATACTATTTTGCGCGATATGCACCTTTGTCGATTTCGAACGGAGCCACTGCCGGCGCCGGCTCTGAAGAGTGGCCCCTTCGGAGGTCCGGCATGACGCTCGTCAGCACCGTGGCCGGGTTCGTCCCGGAGCGCGCGTTCGCGCGGACCATCGCCCTCGCCCATCACAGGTTCGAGCCGATCCTCGGCCAGGTCCCCTCCCTGGTCGGCTCCGACCAGACCGTTCTCGACGTCGGCGCCTGGTACGGGCCATGGACCCACAAGGCAGCCCGGATCGCCCGTTCGGTGGTCACCGTCGAGGCCAATCCGGAGCTGGCCGCCTTCGTGGCCCGCACCACCCCCCCCAACGTGGAGGTCATCGCCAAGGCTGCCTCCGATCGGGCCGGGAGGGCCACGCTGTGGGTGCCGGCGGGCCGCCGCGGAACGGAGGGCCGGGCGTCGCTCTCCAGGCTCAATGGAGGGACGCCGGTCGAGGTGGAGACCTTCCGACTGGACTCCCTCGACATTGGCGATCTCGGCCTCGTCAAGATCGACGTGGAGGGTCACGAACGGGAAGCGCTGCTCGGAGCGACCGGCCTGATCGAGAGGTGGCGCCCCAACCTCGTGATCGAGATCGAGGACGCCCTCTCACCGGCGAAGGACACCCTCGCACTGCTCGACGAGTGGGGCTATGTCGGCTGGTTCTACCGCGACCGGCAGTGGTACCCGCTCGCCGGGTTCGACATCGTTGCGCACCAGCAAGAGATGGCCGGCCACGCCCGCGTCGGGTACCTCAAGGCCGTTCTCGTCCGAGGCGGGGACCAGTACGTCAACACGGTGCTGTTCCGGCCGCCGGGCGCAACGCCGCCTCGGTCCTGAGACCCTGGTCGCACGACGCCCTCCGGCCACGGGTCGCCGAGCCCGGCCGGGCCACGTCGGCGACCCGGGATGGGCCTGGCCCCCGGTTCGCCTTCCCGCTCGAGGTGCGAACCGTTCTGTGACATTTTCGCTGTGGCAACCCTGGACCGAAAGGGGGGATGGGGCCGACGCGGGGATCGGGTTCGCGAGCGAGGCGACGCCCGGGCGGGCGGCACCGGCCCTGCCGGGACGGTGCCCGTACGACCGGCGGCCGCGGTCCTGCCTTTCACCGGCGGCTGGGTCGAGACCGCCACGACCGACTTCGCGACGTTCGCCTACGCCCCGGCGAAAGGCGTGAGCGCCGGCCTCCAGTCCGGGAACCTGTCCGTCTCCTACCAGACCGGCTCGGCACCGTTCCCGAGCACCTCGAGCTACACCTTCGGGTTGCCGGCACCCTGCAGATCGGCGTCGTCTACACCGCCGGTCAGGGGGCAGTCCTCGACAACGGCACCAGCTTGTGCGGGGCCGCCCGGTGGGGGTGTCGCCGTGTCCCCGGTTCCGCAGCTCCGACCGCCTGTATACCCGTTGCGCCGGATCCGCGGGGGTCGCCCCCGGGTGAAGTGGCGCTCACCGACCGCTGGAGCGCCCCCGAAGAGGGGCGCTAGACTCTGCCCCCCGGTGCTGGGGTAGCGTCCTGGCAATGGGTGGCCGTTACGGCACCCGCTGAGCACTCCTCGCAAAGGGAGAACCCCGTCACGGGGGAACGGGGTCGGGGGCTCGGTGGGGCGCCAGGCGTGGCATCTCCGCAAATTGTTGGTTTCATGCAGTCGTCAGAGGGGCAGTCGATAGGTCGGAATCGACAGTGCGTAGTCGTGTGGAGAATGCCCGTGAGGGGGCCGGGTTCGAGGATCCGACGCATGCGTCCGCTCGCGCCCCGCGGGGCGAGAGCGGACGCCGATCAACGCGGCCCCGATCGAATCGTGCCGTCTGAGGCACCCAGGGGGAGGAAGGAAGCGCTCATGAGCCGGTCTCGACCATGACCGCGGTCGGACTGGGGCGATCGGTCCGGCTGCTACGAGCGTTCCGCAATGAGCAAAGCGACCCGACTGCCTTCTACCGACTGCTGGCGGACGACACCGTGCAGCAGATCTCCCGCTACTGCCATCTCACGGGGGCCAAAGTGCTCGACGTGGGGGGCGCCTCCGGATACGTCGGCGATGCCATCCGGGATGTCGGTGGTCGAACGCTCACCGTCGAGTACGAGTGGGACCAGATCGTCGAGCACGGCCGCCACCTCTGGCACGGGGTGCAGGCGGACGGGCAGTCGTTGCCCGTGCATGACGCGGCCTTCGACGTCTCCTACTCCTCCAACGTCCTCGAGCACGTGCCCGAGCCCGAGCGGATGCTCGCCGAGATGGTGCGAGTGGTGTGCCCGGGCGGCATCGTCTACGTGACCTTCACCAACTGGCTCTCACCGTGGGGTGGCCACGAGACGGCGCCGTGGCACTACCTGGGCGGCGAGTGGGCGGCTCGGCGGTACGAGCGCCGTTACGGCCGTCCGGCCAAGAACCGCTACGGGGTGAGCCTCTTCCCCCTCCACATCGGACGGGTGATCGCCTGGGTGCGCGCCTGCCCGGACGTCGAGCTGCTCGACGCCTATCCCCGTTACTACCCTCGGTGGACACGACCCCTGGTGCGGCTCCCCGGCGTCAGGGAGGTGGCCACCTGGAACCTGGCGATGGTGATACGCCGCCGTGTCGAGCCGAACCAGCAGCTCGACGAGCTGGTGGGTGCGCGCCAGGAGCGCAGCGTGGTCTCGGTGGGAACGCTGGCCCACCTGCTCGCCAGCGAGGCGAGTGCCGGATGATCGCCGAGAGCCCTGCCGCCGTCGGGTACGACGAGCCGGTCGCGCGACCCGCGCCGACGCGACTCAGCTTGGTCATCCCGGCCTTCAACGAGGAGGCGCGGCTGGCGGACGGCCTCCCCAAGCTGGTCGAGCTGATCCCGCCGTACGAGACAGAGGTGATCCTCGTCGACGACGGGAGCTCAGACGGGACCCTCGACGTCGCCCGGCGCTTCCTCGATCGCCTGCCCAATCGGGTG
Source organism: Acidimicrobiaceae bacterium (assembly GCA_027306585.1). Classification (GTDB taxonomy): domain Bacteria; phylum Actinomycetota; class Acidimicrobiia; order Acidimicrobiales; family RAAP-2; genus DAHUZJ01. Next base: position 3,690 of record DAHUZJ010000002.1, read on the forward strand.
CTGATCCGCCTGCCCCGCAACCGGGGGAAAGGGGCGGCGGTGCGCGCCGGGGTCGTGCAGGCGCGCGGCGAGGTGATCGGCTACCTCGATGCCGACATGGCAACCGATCCCCGGGATCTCGTGCGCCTCGTGGACGCGCTGCGCTGCTCTCCGATCGCCGTCGGCTCACGCGCGCTGAAGGCCTCGATGATCGAGAAGAAGAGCCGGCACCGATCCTTGATGACCCGCTCGTTCGCGCTGTTGGTCTCTTCTGCGCTCGACCTGCCGATGCGGGACACCCAGTGCGGTTTCAAGGCGTTCCATGGCTCCGTCGCCAAGTTGCTGTTCCACGGAGCGACCGTCGACAGGTTCGGCTTCGACGTCGAGGTGCTCAGCCGGGCCGCGCGGCTCGGGCTGCGGGTGGAAGAGGTGCCGGTCCGCTGGACCGACGTCGCCGGCAGCAAGGTCCGGAAGCTGGCGGACTCTCTCAACATGCTGCTGGACGTGGGCCGTACCCGCCGGGACCGGGCGACCGAGCTCCCCATTCAGGGAGTCGCCGTCACCGACGCCGATCCTCGCGAGTGCGCTCGGATCCTGCGCTCGAGCGTCCGGCAGGTCGACACCGTGCTCTCTTGGGAAGGAGGTGCAGTCGCCCTGTTCCCGTGCATGGCTCCGACGACCGCCGCCGCGATGCAGCGCCGCATTCAGGGGAAGCTGGTCGGCAAGCGGGTGGAGCGTGCCGAGCTGACCTTCGGGGCGCTCGAGAGAGGGTTCTACGACCTGGCTGGGGCTGGTGACTGAGAATTCGGGGTCGGCGCGGCCGAAGCAGGGCCGGCTGCTCGAAGTGGGCCTTCCCCACACCGTCTTGGACACCGACAAGGAACGGTCGCCCGCCACCGGCGAGCACGGAACCGCTGAGCGATCCGGGCTGGACGTCCTGGTCGACGAGCCCACGCCCGCCGGCACCGCTCCCGCCGGCACCACGTCCACCGAACCCGTGGACACGGTCACCACGCCGGTAGCCGCAGCGGCCACGTCCACCGAGCCCACGCCCGCCGGCACCGAGCCGGCAGCCGCAGCGGCCCCCGAGCCCTCCCCGGACTCCGAGGCGACGCTCAGGCCGGCCTTCAGCCGGTGGGTGCTCCTCGTCGCCGGCGCCGTCGCACTGGTGATGGCGTTCGCGCAGGAGCCGGGGCGCATCGTCGACGACACGAAGCTCCCGCTCGTCATGGCGCCGCTGTCCTTCCTGGGCAACGCCCTGCACCTGTGGAACCCGAACCAGTTCAGCGGCATGGTGCAGCCTCTCTCCTACGGCTACTTCTTCCCGATGGGCTCCTTCTTCGCCCTGGGCTCGGTGGCACACGTCCCGGTGTGGGTCACCGAGCGGGTGTGGCTGGCACTCCTGCTCACCACCGCCTTTTGGGGAGTGATCCGGCTGGCCGAGGTGCTCGGCATCGGCACGCGGCTCGGTCGGGTGCTCGGAGCGGTCGCCTACACGGTGGCGCCGATCGTCGTCATCTGGGCCGCGGTGTCGGCGGCGCTGCTGGCCGTCGTCCTCCTGCCCTGGGTGCTGGTCCCGTTGGTGCGCGGCTCGCAGAGGGGCTCGCCCCGGCGCGCCGCCGCTGCCTCCGGGGTGGCGGTGGCACTCATGGGCGGGGTCAACGCCACGGTGGTGGTGGCGGTCCTCCCGCTCGGCGCGCTCTGGTTGCTCACCCGCCGTCCCGGGCCGCGACGTCGGGCGCTTATGACGTGGTGGGTGTTGGCGGTCGTGCTGGCGTGCTTCTGGTGGTTCGCCGCCCTGGTCATCCAGAGCCGGTACGGCTACAACTACCTGCCCTACACCGAGACCCCGACCATCACCACCGGGACCGCCTCTCTCTTCGAGGCCCTCCGCGGTGCCTCCTTCTGGACCGCCCACTTCACCCTGGGTGGGCCCCTCATCGGGGGCGCCTGGACGCTCGTCTCTTCGGTCGGGCCGATCCTCGGGACCACGGCGGTGGCCGCCTTCGGGCTGGTGGGCCTGGCCCGGCGCCGGACACCCGAGCGGACGTTCCTGGTCGCCAGCCTGGCCCTCGGCGTGCTGGTGATCGCCGTCGGCTATTCCGGCCCGCTGGGGGGTCCGGCGTCGCACGCTGTGCAGGACCTGCTGGCCAAACAGCTGGCGCCGCTCCGCAATATCAGCAAGTTCTCTCCCGACGTGGCCCTCCCCCTCTCGCTCGGTTTGGCCTCCGCGGTGTCGGCGGTCCCCTGGGACGGCCTGCCGAAAGGGGCGCGGGCCCTGTGGTCGCGGCTGCTCCGGCGCTCCCGGGCGCTGCAGTGGGGTCTGATCGGCGTCGTCGTGGCCGCCCTGGTGGGAGCCTCCGCGCCGTTCTGGCAGGCACGCGTCTACCCGCCGGGCGGCTTCCGCGCCATCCCTTCGTACTGGTACGCGGCCGCGCACTGGCTCGACGTGCACCAGGGGCGCGGGACGGCGCTGCTCGTGCCCGGCGCCTCGTTCGGCGAGTACACCTGGGGCAAGCCGCTCGACGAGCCGTTGTCCGTCCTGCTCGGGCGCTCCTGGACGGTCCGTTCGCTGGTGCCCTTCGGCTCCGACGGCAACACCGTGCTCCTCGACACCGTCGAGGCCTCGCTCGACCAGGGGGTGCCGGTACCCGGCATGGCCGAGTACCTCGCCCGGGCCGGCATCGACGAGGTAGTGGTCCGCAACGACCTGAACCTGCTCGCCACCGGGGCGCCGCCACCGGCCCAGGTCCAGCAGGTCCTCTCGGAGACGCCGGGCCTCCAGCTGGCGGCGGCGTTCGGGCCGGTGGTCCGGCCGAGCCAGGCCGCCCTGAGCGGGCTTTCGGCCTACGACACGCCCAGTGCCGGGCAAGGCCTGCGCTCGGTCGAGATCTACCGGGTGCTCCCCGCGGCGCCGGTGGTCCGGACGTACCCGGCGAGCAACCCGGTCGTGGTCAGCGGGAGTCCCGCCTCGCTGCTCCCCCTGGCCGGCGCGGGGGTCCTCGAAGGCCGGGCCACGGTGTTGGACGGCGACCCCCACGGCGGAGCGGCGGCGGCCCGGGCGCCCGATGCCACCTGGGCGGACACCGACGGCAACCAGCGACGGGACATGAACTTCGGGGCGATCCGCGACAACGTCTCCTACGTGCTGGGCCCTGGCCAGCGAACCTCGGCGGCGTCGCCCGGCGTTCCCGAGAACTACGCCGTGGTCCGCGGCGTCGGCCACCAGACCGTCGCCGCCCCGCTCGGGGTGGCGAGCATCTCGGCGTCGTCATACGGGTCCACGGCGCTCTCCCTCGATCCGGCGCAGGGCCCGGCCGCCGCCTTCGACCAGAACCCGTCGACCGCCTGGGTCGCCAACGACCTCAACAACTCGATCGGCCAATGGTTGCAGGTCGACTTCGGCCGGCAGGTCCCGCTCTACGCCATCGCCGTGGAGCCGCTGGCGGACAGCCCGCAGCGCCCGATCGTGACCCGCATCACCGTGTCGACGGCGCGCGGCTCGGTCGAGCGCCGGCTGGTGCGCGGGGTGAACCTGGTGCCGGTGCCGCGGGGGAACAGCAGCTGGCTGCGGATCACCCTGAGCGGCGTCCGACCCCCACGGGCGAAGGTGCTGAGCGGGTTCCCATTGGGCGCCGGGCTCGCCTCGGTGGGTGTCCCCGGGGTGCGGTTCCAGTGGGCGCTCCGACTCCCCTCGGACGGCGCCGCGGCCGCCGCCGCCTCGCCGTCGGGGTCCCTCGTGTACTCCTTCTCGTCGCCGTTGCCCAACCCCAACCTCTACCTGGGCACCACCCAGGACGACGACCCGCAGATGACGCGGTGGTTCGACGTCCCCCGGGCCACCCCACTGACGCTGACCGGCACGGTGTCGCCCGTGCCGGGAGCCGCACTCGACGCGCTGCTGCCCGCGGTGACATCGCCGGTCCAGGTGTCCGCGTCGTCCACCCTCGACAACCTTCCCCGGTTCGCGGCCACCAACCTCCTGGGCGGCACGGGCCTGCCGTGGATAGCCGGGCTCGGCGACACCCAGCCGTCCCTGACCCTTCATTGGTTGGGGGCACGCTCGGTGAGCTCGCTGGTCCTCGAGCCGACGGCGGAGGCGGCAGCGCCCCGCCAGGTGGAGATCATCGGTCCGTCGACTGCGGTGGTGCGCACCGTTCCGGCCGCCGGCGGGACGCTGGCATTCCCGGCGATGGTCACCGACACCCTGACCATCCGGTTCCTGCACGCCGCCCCGAAGGTCGACCGGGTGCCGGCATCGGGGCTGGCGTTCTTCGCGCCGGTCGGACTGCAGGCTCTCCAAATCCCGGCGCTCGGGAAGGTCCCGGCTCCCGCCCCGGACACCGCGCCGTTCACGCTGCCCTGCGGGCAGGGCCCTGCGCTGCAGGTCGACGGCTCGGTGCTCCCGACCGCGGTCACCGGCACGGTGTCGCAGCTCCGGGACCTCCAGCCGATGTCCCTGCGGGTGTGCACCGGGCCGGTGCACCTCGGACCCGGCGAGCACCTGCTCGTGGCGGGGCCGAGCTCGGGTGCCTTCAAGGTCACCGGCGTGATCGCCCGTGGCCCCTCGGCCCCGGCGCCCGCCGCGCCCTCGGCGATGGCGCCCGCCCGCCAGGCGAAGGTGGTGGGTCCCTGGATGGCTCGGCACCGCACCGTCCGCCTGGGCGCCGGCGGCGCCTCGTACCTGGTGGTCGCCCAGAACTACAACGCCGGGTGGCGGGCCACCTTCGACGGCCAGACGTTGACCCCGGTGCGGGTCGACGGGTGGCAGCAGGCATGGATGGTCCCTGCCGGGGCCGCGGGCACGGTGAGCATGGTGTACACGCCGGACGCCGCCTACCGGGCAGCGCTGGCCGTCGGTGCGGTGTTGCTGGTCGCGCTCGGGCTGCTGGCGCTCCTGCGGCGCCGCCGGAAGGCGCCCCTGCCACCTCCTGCAGCCGCTCGCCGGGTGCCTCGCCTGGTGCTGGCCGTCCTCGGGGTGGCGGTGCTGGCTGCAGTGGCCGGGCCGCTGGCGCTGACCGTCGTGCCGCTGGCACTGGTGGGGTACCGGTGGGGGTCGCGGGCGCTGATCTCGGTCGCCGGCCTGTCGTTCGTGGCGGCCGGGGTCGTGGTGGCGGCCTCCGCCGGTGCCGCACCCGGCAGCGGTCTCGGGGCGTTCGGCCCCCCAGCCCAGGTTCTGGCGGCCGTGGCGATCGCCGCGGTGCTGGTGAGCTTGGTCACACCGGAGCGGGGCGCCCCGGCGGAGGCTCCGGTCCAGTGAGCGCGTCCGGCGGTCCAGCTGTCTCGACGCTCGGGCGGGCACCGTCGCCCGGGGCGATCGCCGCCCGCGGGCCGGCTCGCCGACACCCCGACCGGCGTACCGCCTGGGTCATCGTGATGCTGGCACGGCTCGAGCCGGGGAGCCTGGCACCGGTCCCCGTGCTGGTCGAACGCCTCCGAGATGCGGGTGCCGCCTTCCCGCTCGTGTCGGCCCGACTCGACGGCGGCTGGTGGCTCCCGTCGGACGGGCCCGGCGTGTCGGTCGTCGACGCCGGGGATCCCCTCGCCCGGGCTCCCCTGCAGCGGTTCGACCTCCGCCACGAGCCGCCGCTCCGCCTCGTCGTCCCGACGGACGGTCACTGGCTGCTGCTGTGCGCCCATCACTTCGCCTTCGACGGCCTGGGGATGGCGGGGCTGCTCCGCTGGATCCTGGCGGGGGAGCCCGTCGATGCACCGGACTACACGCGCCTGAACGCCCGGCGTCGACCGCCGGCGGACGCTCTCAGGCGGATGTTGCGGCCGGCCGACCGGGTGGCGCCCTCGGCCGTCGGGCCACGGCGGGAGTCCTTCGCCGCCCGGCAGCTGCCGGTGACCGGGCCGGAGGTGACGGCCAGGCTGGCCCGGGCGTGCGCCGTGGCCGTGGACGAGCACAATGCCCGGCGTGGCCGGCCGATCCGCCGCTTCGGGCTATCGGTGGCGGTGGGCGGCATCGGGGGCGAAGCGGCGACCTACCGCAGGACGGACGTTCCCGCAGGCGCCGACGTCGAGGGAGCCGTTCGCCAGGCTCTCGCCGAGCCGGACGTGCCGCCCGAGCTGGTCGGCCTGCCACCCGGGGCGTTCCTGCTCTCGCCGCTGCTGCGCCGCCTGTCCGACACGTTCCTCGTGTCCAACCTGGGCCGGCTCGAGCTGCCCGGCGTGACCGGCCTCGAGTTCTACCCGGTGGCGCGGGGGCGCTCCGCGGTCGCCTTCGGGGCGGCCGGCCTCCCCGGCCGACCCTCGACGCTCACCGTCCGGGCCCGGGACCTGGCGCCCGAGGATGCCGGGTCATTGCTCGAGCGGGTGGTCGAGTACGTCGTGGGGACCGGGCCGGTCACCTCCTGAACGATGGGTACGCCGTTTCGACCGATTGGCACGCCGTCCGAACCGACCGGCACGTCGTCGTGAGCCAGGTCCTGGTCGGTGAGCGCGACGGACGCGGGATCGGCCGCCGCGCCGTGTGGACGACCGGCGGTGCGGTGTTGTGGGCCGGCATGGTCGCCTTCGGCGGGTCGACGGTCGCCGTGCTGGCCATCCTGTCCCGCCATCTCGGCCACCCGGCCTTCGCCGCCCTGTCCGCCGTACTGAGCCTGTCCTTCGTGGTCTCGTTGATCCCGGCCGGCGTCCAGTTGCGCAGTGCCTCGCTGGTGACCGACGGCCATCCCCCGCCGCGGTTGCGACCCCGCCAGACGGCCCTGGTCACCGGGGTGTCGCTCGCGGCCGCCCCGCTCCTCGCCCTGCTGCTCCGGGTGCCCGTGGCGGCGGCGTCCCTGGTCACCGTGCAGATGGTGGTGGCGATCCCGTTGGCCGCCCGGCAAGGCGCCCTGCTGGCGCAGCACCGCTTCGGCGCCCTGGGGACGAACCTCGTGATCGAGGGGGCCGCCCGGGTGCTGCTCGGGTCGGTGGCCGGGGTCTTCCTGGGGGTGACCGGGCTGGCGGCGGGGCTCTGCGCGGGCACGGTCGTCGCCCTGCTGACCCTGCCCCGGTGGCGAACCGACACGGCGACCGAGGACCGACCGCGGACCTCGTTGATCGACACCTCGATCTCCCTGGCGTTGCTGGGCCTGTACGTGCAGCTCGACGTGCTGATCGCCCCCTCGGTGGTCGGCCACGGCGCTGCGGGCACCTACGACCTGGCCGCGGTCCCCTCCAAGGGCGTCTACCTCGTGCTGCTGGCCGCCGGACCCCTCCTGTTCCCCTTCGTCCGCCGCCAGGGCGGCCGGGGAGGGCTCGTGCTCTGGGCGGCCGGCGCCACCCTGGGGGCGGGGCTGGCGTGCACCGGGCTCCTGCTGGCGGCGCGTCCGGTGGTCGCCGTCGTCCTCGGACAGCCCCGGGCGACGATCGAGGCCCTGGCGCTCCTGGGGGTGGCCATGGCCCTGGCGGGCGTGAGCGCCTTCGTGACCAGCGCGGGCGTCGCCCGGGGGGTCGTCCGCCCCTGGCCGCCGCTCGTCCTGGGGATCGTGGCCGAGCTGGCCTGCCTGCCGTTCCACCCGCCCCCGCAGACCTTCGCCGTGGTCGTGGCGGCCGATCAGGTGGTGACCACCGTGCTGTGCACGGCCATCTGCCTCCGGGGCAGACGCCGGCAGCCCGGAGGTGCTCAGGAGACGACCGCCACCACCGGTTTGGCGAGCGGGCTGCCGCCCATCGAGCCGTAGAACCTGGCGTCGCCGAAGGCGAAGAGCCCGCCGTCGGCGGCCACCTCCCAGTAGCCGCCGCCGTCGGGGGTGGCGGCCATGCCCACGATGGGGGCGACCAGCGACCGGCCGCCCATCGAGCCGTAGAACCTGGCGTCGCCGAAGGCGAAGAGCCCGCCGTCGGCGGCCACCTCCCAGTAGCCGCCGCCGTCGGGGGTGTTCGGGGCGATGCCTCCCGCCGCCGGGTTGCTCGGGGGGGACCCCGCGTCGGCCTGGCCGGGCGGGCTCTCCTGCGGCGGGGAGGGGACGGTCGACCCCTGGGCCGCGGCGCCGGTCACGACCCGCACCCGGTTCAGCGCGGTGTCGGCCAGGTAGAGGTCGCCGGACGGGGCGACCGCGATCCCGCACACTCCGCCCGCCGCCTGCGGCAGGAAGCCGCCGGCGAGGCACGGATCGGCCACGCCGCCGGGAGCGAGCGTCGGGCCGGTGGTCCCATCGAGGGCCACCAGCGGGGCGTCCACCGCCGGACCCCCGTCACCGGGCAAGGTAGTGCCCCCCGTCTCGGGACAGGACTGCATCGGCCAGAAGCCGAAGACCGCGGCGCCCTGACTGCACAGTGCGTTGGTATTCCCGGTGGTGACGCCGGCGACCACCGTGACCACGCCGGTCGACGACGACACCTCGCGCACCAGTCCGGTCCCGGGCCCGCTGAAGAAGAGATCACCGGCGGCGTCCATGGCGAGACCGCGGCCCTGGTCCACGATGGCATCGGTCCCCGGGCAGCCGTCGCCCCAGGGATCACCGGCCCCCGAGCCGCTGGGCGCGCTGCAGCCACCGGCGCCGAGCCCGGCAATGGTGGCCACCCGCCCCGCCTGCAGGGTCCGGCCGTAGCGCTGGGCGGAGGCGGCCGGCACCACCACCAGCTGCCCCTGGGTGGCGGAGGGGCCTCCGAGCAGCACGGCCACGTCGCCCGCCTGGTCGACCGCCACGGCCTCGGGTTGGCCGAAGGAGGTGGCCGTCGGGACCGAGCCGGCGGTGGCATCGCCGCTCTGCCCGGCCTGGCCGCCCCAGGTGGTGATGGTCCCGGTGGCCGACGACACCTCCCGGACCAGGTCGTGTCCGGTGTCGGCGATGAACAGGTCACCCTGGGCGTCGACCGCCACCCCCCGGGGCATGCTGAGCCCGGCCTGGGTGGCGGCGCATCCGTCGCCGAACGGCCCGCCGCCCGGGCAACCGGTGCCCGACGGATTGCCGGGCACCCCGGCCACCGTGTAGATCGAGCCGGCCGTCATCTGCTGGCCGAACTGGACACCGCTCGAGGCCGGTACCTCGCGGATGACGTCGTCGAGGGTGTCGACGATGAACAGGTCGCCGTGGGCGTCGACCGCCACGCCGGCCGGACGGGTCAACTCGGCGTCGGTCGCCGGGCAGCCGTCGCCGAGACGGTCGGTGGCGTGTGCCGACCCGCACGGCTGACCGGTCTCGTCGACCGCCGTCCCCTGGATGCCGTCACCGGCGACGACGTAGCTGTCGCCGGCCGTCATCTGCTGTCCGAACTGGACGCCGCTCGAAGCCGGGACCTCGCGCACCTGCTCGTCGGCGGTGTCGGCGATGAACAGGTCGCCATGGGCGTCGACGGCCACCCCCTCGGGACCGTTCAGCTGGGACTGGGCTGCCGGCAGGCCGTCGGAGGAGGCTCCGGCCGCCCCGACCGGGAAGGCCGTCGCCCAGGCGCCGAAGACGTTGTCGAACCAGCCCGAGATGCCGGTGCCGGCGATCACGCTGACCAGGCCGGGCGCGGCGGCGTCCTGACCGGCGCCGGCGATGGCCCGCACGCTCCCGCCGTCGGCCACCAGCAGGTCACCCTGGTCGTCCACGCTGACCCCCGTCGGGTACCAGAACTGGGCGCTGGCGGCCGGACAACCCTGGTCGAGGAGGCCGCCGCTCGAGCACGCCGGACCGGTCGGGTCCGGGCCCACACCGGCGACGAGCGAGACCCGACCGGTCGAGACCGAGATCGACTGCACCACGTCGGTGTAGTAATTGACGGTCACGAGGTTGCCCAGGGCGTCGAAGGTCTGGGAGACCGGGTCGGTCAGGTTGAGGTCGGCGGCCGGGCAGCCGTCACCCACGCCCAGCTGATCGGACTGGTCGGGGCACACGGAGGCGGACGTCTGCACCGCCGTCCCCGTGCAAAAGGAGCAGTTGGGGTAGACGGTGCTCCCGGGGTTGCGTCCCGCCACGGTGTACACGTCGCCGGCCACCTCGGGCCCGGGCACGCCGAAGGGACAGGACGAGGCGCAGGCGGCGCTGGGGACCTCGACGATGGAGGCACCGGCGTTGAGGTCCTCGCCGATGAACACCGAGCCGTCCGCCCCGACGCTCACCCCTTGCGGGCAGACGAGGCTGGCCGTCGGGGCCGGCGTGCCGTCGGGGGAGGTGTCGTTGACCGACGTGCTGGGATTGCAGCTCGGAGGGTCGGTGGGCGAGTAGCAGGCTGCATGGCTCCCCCCGGGGAGCGGAGGCGGGCAGCCGGCCACGTCGTAGATGTGGCCGGCGGACATCGAGGGGAGCCCGGCGGGGCAGTCACCGGTGCAGCTGTGGGCGGCGACGACGCGGACCATCTCGGTGAACTGGTCGGCGATGAACAGGTCGCCCTGGGCGTCGACCGCCACACCGGTCGGGTAGTAGAGGGCGGCGTCGCGAGCGAGGCACCCGTCCCCGAGACCGTCGGTCTCGGTGTCGGAGGGGTCGGGCGGCTGCACCTGGGATGACTGGTCGGGACCGCAGTAGGGCTGGGGGTTGTCGGTGGCGAAGAAGGGCTGACCCCCGGCAACGGTGTAGGCGTCGCCGGCGGTGAGCGAGGAGTAGCCGAACCCGCAGGAGGTGCTGCACGACACGGCGGCCACCATCACCACCTCGTGGTTGTCCTGGTCGGCGAGGAACAGGTCGCCCTGGGCGTTCACCGCCAGGGCCGCCACGTTGTTCAGGGAGATGTCGGTCGCCGGCACGCCGTCGTAGTTGGCCCCGCCGGGGAGCGCGGTGTGTCCCTCGAGCCCGTTGCCCGCCGCCACCACCTCGTCGCCGCTCGCCAGGTCGACCTGCCGCACCACGCCGTTGGCCTGGTCGGCCAGGTACAACCAGTCGCCCGTCCCGCTGCCGGGGGCGATACCCGGCCCGCGGAACTGCACCGCGGCGTAGGGTGCCTGGGACACCTTGGTCGCCGGCCCGCTGCCCAGCCCGCCCACCGCCGTGGTGATCTCGCCGGCCGCCGTGAGCTGGGCCACCGTGCGGGCCGCGCCCGCCCCGAACCGGGTGGCCCCGGACCCCGGCCGGGCGCCCGTCCCCGAGGAGATCGGGCTCCCGCCCGCCGGCAGCAGGGGTAGCGAGAGCACGACGGCCGCGAAGACCAGCCATGATCCGCCCAGCCGCCTCTTCAGGCGTGCGGGCCTCGTCGACACTCCCGCCTGGCGGCGCGAGCGGGACTCCCAAGACATCGGAGTCGCCTCCGTTCGGTAGCCTGGCGGACCACGTGGGCCCCATGGCTTTGCGCCCCCGCCTTGCGACGGGTTTGCCTTTTTCGCTAGAGGACCTCATGGTATCCGGCGGGTTCCTTCCCGCGCAAGGGAATAGTTCTGTTTTGCAGAATCGATCCCGGAGCGGGCAGAGAACGGGCGCCTCGTCCAGCGGGTAACGGTTGAGGGTGCGACCCCGTGCAGACCCTCGGCGTGCCCTGTTCCTCCTCGCCGTGCTGGTGGTGCCACTGCTCGGGGTGCCGGTGCCGCCGGGCCCGACGACCCCGGCGATCCTGAACAGGGAAAGGTCGGCCCGGTCACGGGAATGTGTGCCCCGGGTCCCCCCGACGGCGTCTCTGGACCGGCCCCTCGACGACCTCTTCCGGGGCCAGTCGGGGCCTGGCTGGGTCGGGGGCGACGCCACGTACTCCACCCCCTTGCCCGACGGGGCCGAGGCCTTCGTGTTCTCCGACACCCTCATCGGGACGGCCTGGCCGTACGGTCCGGCCCAGCTGAGTGGGCTCGCCTCCAACAGCGAGCTGGTGGGGTCCCTGCCGTTCCTGCGCAGCGTCTACGGCGGCAGCAGCCGCTCGCCCCGACCGCTGATCCCGGACCGGCGGGGCGGCGGACGCCGATGGGAGGTGGCGGAGACCGAGGTCGTGCACGGGGTGCAGCTGGTGTTCGTCAACGAGTTCGCCCCGGTCCGGCACCACACCTTCGGCCGGTTCACCGGCCGCTCGGGCATGGCCGTGCTCTCGTTGCCGGCATCGGGCGTTCCGACGTTTCGCTCGATCACGCCGCTCCCGACCGGCGTGCGGACACAGTGGGGGAACGCCATGGTGGTCGGCCGCCGCGACACGTACGTGTACGGGGCGACCAGCGACACCTCCACCGGGGCCTTCTACGGGATGAGGCTGGCCCGCGTCCGCTCAGGAGCGATCCTCGACACCCGCAGCTGGCGCTACTGGGACGGCCGCCGGTGGGTGGCCGGCGAGCGGCACGCGGTCGACCTCCGTACGCATCAGGCGCTCACCGGCGTGACCCGGCGTCCGTCGGGTGGCGGGTACGTCGCGGTGTCGATCCCCGGCGGGGTGCTCGACGACCGGACCGTCGACCTGTCCTACGCCTGCTCGCCCGAAGGCCCCTGGAGCCGGCCCGAGGCCGTCTACTCGATACCCGAGGTGCTCCTCTACCGCAACGAGATCGCCTACATACCGACCTTCCACCCCGAGCTGTCGCCGCCGGGCAGCCTGGTGGTCTCCTACAACGTCGACACCACCGACGAGGCGGTCAGCCTCGCCTACGACGTCCATCGGTACCAGCCGCGCTTCGTGCTGCTGCACCTGTCACCCGGGCGCCCGCGGGCCCGATCCGGTCAGCGCCCCAGGGCCGCGCTGGTGGGGCTGCGAGGGTCGGAGGCACCGGTGAGCAGGCGCGACCCATCGGGGTCGCGCCGCGCCGCGATGACCTGCGCGCACCCGACGGCCACCGGCTCGTAGGCGCCGATGGCAAGGACGCGGTGGCCGCGCCCGGCCAGCCCGTGCCGCCACGAGGACGGCGCATGGGATTCGACCAGCACGGTCAGGTCGTCGCCCCCCCAGAGGCCGAAGGGTCCGGCGGACGGCGCGTGCAGGACGAGGCGCGCCGCCGCGACCGCCGTGGCCGGGTCCTGGCCGGCCACGGCGAGCCGGGCCAACACCTGGCTGATGATCTGTGGCTGCGCGTCCCCGCCCATGGCGCCCACGAGATGCGTGAGGGTCCCGTCCGGCGTGGTCACGAGCAGGGGGGAGAGCGTGTGGGGCGGACGCCGGCCCGGCGCCGGCTCGGCCGGGTGCCCGGGCACCAGTGAAAAGCCGATGCCCCGGTTGTGCAGGAACACCCCCGTGACTGGCTCGACCAGGTGCGACCCGAAGTCGAGCGCATTGGACTGCGTGAGCGAGACGCCGACCCCGTCGGCGTCGAGTGCGCACAGGTGCGTCGTGTCGCCGTCGGCCAGCCGGGGCACGCCCGCCGTCTCGTCCCGGCCGCCCCCCGCAGTGGCCGGCGCGACGTCGGGGGCTGCCAACGCATCGGGGTCCACCCGGGCCGAGGCGGCGGCCAGCCGCTCCTCGCTCAGGAGCGCGTCCCCGTCGGCGCCGTCGAAGAGCACCCGCGGCCGGTCGTGGCCGACGGCCCGCCACGTCTCGACCAGCAGGTGGGCCCAGCGCGGGTCGTCGGGGTCGCTCCCCAACCCGGCGCGCTCGGCCACCGCGGCGCCGGCCAGCGTCAGGTAGCCCTGCGAGGGCGGGGGCACCGTCCACAGGTCGTGCCCCCATGCCCGCAGCCGCAGCGGACGGCACCACTCGGCCAGGCCGGCGGTGAGGTCCCCGGGGGAGAAGTGGCTCCGCCCGAGCTCGAGGAGCCCGCGGCCGAACTCGCCGCCGTAGAAGGCGTCGCGGCCCCCGCGCCCGATGGCCCGCAGCGTCCGGGCCAGCCCCGGCAGGCGCACCGTCCGGCCCACCTCGAGCGGGCCGTCGGGGCACAGCTGGCGCGCCCCGGGCAGCGTGTGGACCAGGTGGCTCGAGAGGGCCAGCAGCACCGATGCCGCGAACCCCTCCTCGGCCAGCTCGACCGCCGGGGCGAGCACCACCTCGAGCGGCAGCCTCCCGTGGCGCTCGTGCAGCGCCAGCCAACCGTCGACGGCTCCGGGCACGGTCACGCTGCGGATGTCGCCGCGCAGCGGCATGACGGTGTGCCCCTCGGCCCGCAGGGCGCCGGGATCGGACCCGGAGCCGGACCGGCCCACCGCCAGGAGCGCCTCGGGCTCGGAGCCCGGCCGCGACACGACGGCGAGGACGTCGCCGCCGAGGCCGCTCAGATGGGGGCCGACGACCGCCATCACGGTCCCGGTGGCCACCGCCGCGTCGGCTGCCGAGCCGCCACGAGCCAGCATGTCGAGGCCCGCCGAGGCGGCCAGTTGGTCGGTGGCGGCCACCATGCCGCGCCGCCCGATCTGGGGCGAGAAAGGGGCGAGGGGCAGGGTCACGAAGGAATCATGCCGCGCCCGGCTTCCCGGCGAGCCGCCACCCGCTGCCTGTCCGATGCCGACGCGCTGCCTGCCCGCTGCCTACCCGCTGACGTCGATGAAGCGAGGCTGATAGGCGTGGACGTCCCGGGCCAACGCGTCGATCCCGTCGGTCGTGTCCACGTTGTACGAGACCACGAGCACGTTCCCCTTCGAGAGCTGCGGGTGGAAGGTGGGTATGTAGGCGATCTCGTTGTGGTACTGCGCGATCTCGGGTACGAGGTAGACGGGCCGGGGCGAGGTCCACGGACCGGTGGGGGAGGCGGCGAAGGACAGGTCGACGGTGTTGCTGAACACGCTGGGGGCGATCGAGACGGCCACGTACCCGGGAGCGTCGGGCTCCTGGATCACGCCGGTGAGCGCGCTGCCGGTCGGGACGAGCGCGGCACTCGCCTCGCCCTGCGCCCACTCCGATCCCGTCCAGTAGCGCCAGGCCCCGGTGTCGAGGGAGGAGCCCTGGGGGACGCGGGCGATCTTGGTGCCTTCGAAGGTGCCCGTGGCGGGATCCGACGCCGATCCGTAGACGTAGACGTAGCCGCCCGCCCGGAGGACGGCCGAGCCCCACTGGGTGTCCCGGTCGGTCGGCACCGGGACGACCGTGCTGCAGCTCGGGGACGAGCCTGCCGGGTCGGGGATGACGGCGATGCCGGACTGGCCGAGGAACTCCTGGAAGGGGCTCCCGGGTACGGGACCGATCTCGTTGACGAAGGCCAGCTGGCTCCCGTTCTCGACGTAGGTGGCCCCGACCTGCCAGCTGATCCCGTCCGACCCGGGATTCGGGATGATCGGCTGGGGTGCCGCGTAGGTCCCTGCGTAGACGCTGCGCAGGCTCGACGGGGTCCCGATCAGCTCACTGGTGTCGATCATGCCGCTGAGCTGGGCTCGGCCGTCGGGCTGGGCCGTCCCGATGAGCGTGTCCGAAAAGATGAACGCGATCTGCCCGTCGGGCAGGGGGGTGGAGTACGTGGCGTCGCCCCCGACCCATCCGGGACCGAACTGGGAGGAGAACTCGGCGTCGAGGGCGGTGTCGGGCACCGCGGTGGGGTCGATGGAGGGCACGCCGCTCGCATCTTCCGAAGCCCAGCTCGTGCCGTCGGGTGGCGGTCCGGGTGCGACCGGCGCGCCGTACGTGTGGGTGCCCCCGTCGAGGTCGACCTCGGAGTAGCCGCCGTCGCTCCAGCAGATGACCCCGATGATGAGCAACCCGCTCCCCGCCAGGGACCCATAGAACGCGGCGTCGCCGAAGCTGAACACGCCGCCGTCGGAGGCCACCAGCCAGTACCCGCGGCCGCCGGCGGTGGCCGCCATGCCGACGACCGGCTGGTTGAGGCGGATGCCGGACGCGGCCGTCGAACCCATCGCCGGTGCGCCGAAGTAGGCCGTCACGTCGCCGCTCGGGGAGGTCGTCCAGTAGCCTCCCGCCCGGTCCGCGGCCATCATCCTCCCCCCGCTGCCCACGGGACGGGGCTCCACCGCCCGCGGCGCGGTCGCGGCCGACACCGTGGTGGTGGTGGTGGTGAGCCCGATGGCCGTCGACGCCGCCGTGGCCGGCGCGAGCGCCGTCATGGCCACGACCACGCGCAGGAGCCAGCCGTGGGACGACCGCCGCCTGTTGGGCGATCCCGTCCTCCGGAGGCCATCGCATGCAGGTCGCCCCGAGCCCGGAAGGCGTCTCGCCATGGCTCGGCTCAGCCGTCCGGTCGGTATCCCCACCTCTCGATCTTCTGCGCCCGTACCGGGCACGCCAAGGGGAGAAGGTCCCTCGCGTCGCTGACACCTCGCCGCCCGTGCGACCCCGGTCGCCCCCGACGGTGCAACCCCGGTCGAGGCTCGAGGAATCTCCTACGAGGTCGACCGGTACCGGCTGCGCCGCCCGTTGCCGCGCCGGGCACCCGGCCGGCCGGCGGCGGCATCGGCCACCCGCTCGAATTCGTCCACCGAGTGCTCCCAACCGAAGCGGGCGGCGTGGTCGCGGGCCCGCTGCCCGAGCGCCTCGAGGCGGCCCGGCTCGCCGGCCAGCTCGATCAGGCGGGCCGTGAACTCCTCGGCCGACGTGGCCAGCAGCCCCGTCCGGCCGTCGACGATGGCGTCCCGCACGCCCGGGACGTCGAAGCCCACGGCCGGGGTGCCAGCGCTCGCCGCCTCCAAGATGACCGCCCCCCAGCCCTCGTGGAGCGCCGGGTGCGCCAGCACCCAGGCCCGCGAGAGCAGCTCCCACTTCTGGTCCTCGTCGATCTTGCCGACAAGCTCCACGCCCTCGCCGGCCAGCGCCTCGAGGCGCCGGCGCTCGGGACCGTCGCCGACGATCACGAGCCGGCCACCGGTGCGCCTCCGGACCTCCGGCCAGCACGACAGGAGGAGGTCGATCCGCTTGTGGGGAACGAGGCGGCCCAGGGTGACGAAGAGCGGCTCCGGGTCGGGGGCCGCCTCCACCGGGCAGGTCGCCACCCCGTTCAGCGAGGCGACCGTGATGTCGTCCGGGTGCACGCCGATGCCGGCGAGCGCGGTGGCGGTGGAGGGCGACACGGCCACGAACGGCGTCCGCCGGTAGACCCGGGGCATGACCCGGCGCTCGGTCTCCCGGCCGAGGGCGGCGATCGGGGCCGGGAACCGGTGGGCCCACTGTTCGGTGTGCACGTGGTGCACCAGGCACAGGATCGGGCCCGACCGCCACAGCGGCGAGAAGAACGGGACGCCGTTCTCGGTGTCCACCAGCAGGTCCCAGTCGGCGAACCGGCGCCGGTGCTCGAGAGGGGCCCGCAGGTACTGGGTGTAGGTGCCGCCGAGGTCCACCACCGGGTACGGGTGCTCGGCCACGGGGCCACCGCACATCAGGGCCACCTCGTGGCCACGGTCGAGCATTCCGGTGGCGAGCCGGTCCACCAGGACCTCGGCCCCTCCGGCCTGGGGGTGGGCGAGGTCGCGCCACCCGGCGAACACCACCTTCATCGCGGGACCTCGGGGCTCAACGAGCGGCCCGCCTCAGGGGTCCGGCGTCGCCGTAGCCCTGCCGGATGCCCCGGCCGGCCCGGGCGGTCAGCTGCTCGGGCTCGAAGAGCATCCAGTAGGCGTTGCGGGCGTGCTTTCGAGCCCGGTCGGCGCACACGGCGGCCAACGCGTCGGGGTCCTCCTCCTCGTCCTCGTGGACGAACACCTCGAGGATCGGCGTGGTGGTCAGGAGCTGGGCCATCATGATGCCGGTGGACGCCTCGTGGGCGCAGGTCTTGTCGATCGGCGCCTTCCCGGGCATGCCGATGGCCACCACGATGGCGCATCCCTCCTGCTCGATCATGCGCTTG
>DAHUZJ010000003.1 GCA_027306585.1 Acidimicrobiaceae bacterium
TCCCAGTAGCCACCGGTGTTGGGGTCGGCCGTGATCCCGACGACCGGCTGGTTGAGCGGCTTGCCGCCCATGGAGCCGTAGAAGGGGGCGTCATAGGCGAAGATGCCACCGTCCGACGCAACTTCCCAGTAGCCGAACTGCACGCCGAGTTGGCCTGCCGTCAACGTTGTCTCCAGCGAGAAGTACGTGGACGCCCCCGGGAGGAGACCACCCGAGAAGTTGACATTTCCCGTCTCGCTGGTGGAGGTGATTGTGGAGAACGTGTTGGCTGGTCCCTGGTAGTCGCTGCCACTGGGGTCGGTCCCTGGGATCTGTCCGGGTGTCGACCCCTGCTTCTGGGATGCCGTGCAGTAGCTGTCACCGGTGAACCCCAGGGATGTCCCGGCGCTCGTGCCACCTGCGGCGAACGTGCAGATGCCGTCGCCTTCGAACCCGAAGATCGGAGCTGAGGGCGAGGAGAGCTGGAGGTGGTAGACGGGCTTGCTCGACGTGTTGACGATCCCGATCAAGGTGTCGTCCGCTCCGTCGTAGGGGGCGGCGTTGGCAGGATCGCCGAGGATCTGCACCCCGTTGTTGGAGACCACGATCAAGAGACCACAACTGGAATTGGCGCCGATGGCAGGGCACTCGTTGAACGGGGCCGTCGTCGAGGTTCCTGGAAATCCCGGCGCATCCTGCTGATGGGCGACACTCGGCGAGAGCCTGGCCTCATGCGACACGGCGTCCGTGGACTTCGCCGCCCCGGCGTTCACGCCCGCGATGGTCGTGGCGCCCCAGAGCGCGAGGGTGGTCGCGGCCACGCCGCGCAGCAGCAGGCGGGAACGGCTGCTCGCCGACGACGT
Source organism: Acidimicrobiaceae bacterium (assembly GCA_027306585.1). Lineage (GTDB taxonomy): Bacteria > Actinomycetota > Acidimicrobiia > Acidimicrobiales > RAAP-2 > DAHUZJ01. The sequence continues at coordinate 843 of DAHUZJ010000003.1, forward strand.
CGATCGGCGAGCACTCCCGAGCCCGAGGCCTGGTCCGTCACTGGCCATGATCCCAACCTCCCGTATGGTCCGTCGCAGGCGGTCACACGCCGTCCGGCGGCAATCCACACGTCAGGATGGGGCGCACGCTCCTCCGCCGGCATCGGGGACTCCCCCCCTACTTACGGGCCACGACACGATGGCGCCCCCTCACGCCGATGCCGGTGCCGATGCCGGTGCCGATGCCGGTTCCGGTGCCGATGCCGGTTCCGGTGCAGTGAAGCCGGCAAGCCCGCCGTCGGCCTGGTCACGCCACGTGCGCATGAGCTCTCGCCGTGACCGGATGCCGAGCCTGGTGTAGACGTGCGACAAGTGGTGCTCGACGGTCTTCGGCGACATGAACAGCCGCGTGGCGATCTCGACGTTGGTCAGGCCGTCGGCTGCCAGGGCCGCCACTCGCCGCTCCTGGGCAGTGAGGGAGCGCGATGGCCCGGTCTGGCGCCGGCGCCCGCCGGCCACCGACAGCTCCTCGACGGCGAGAGCCCGAAGCCGGCCGGCCCCGATCGGCTCCAGCAGCTCCAGCGCGCGGTGCAGGCATCCCCTGGCCTCCCGCAGCTGTCCCGAGTGGCGGAGGAACCGGCCGTAGCCGATCAGCGTCTCGGCTTCCGCCAGGGGCATGGGGACGGCCTCGTTGTGCGCGAGCGCCTCGCGGAAATGGCTGTCCGCCCGCCGATGGTCACCCTGACGCCAGGCGATCGCCGCCCGTCCGGCGGCGGCCACGGCGCGCGGCGCGTGGCAGGGCAGCGGCACGCACAGCCGTTCCAGCGATGCCACCAACTCGGTGGCGCGCTCCACGTGCCCGGCGGCGAGATGGGCCTCGATCGCCGGCCCGTGCCACGGCACCACACAGGGCTCGAGGATCCCCGACGACTCGGCGGCCGCCTCTGCCCGCTCGGCAGCCGAGACGGCGTCGCCGGCCCTCCCGGCGTGCAGATGCCGACGGCAGTCGAACAGCGAGAGCCACAGCCGTAGGTAGGCCAGCTCGCCCCTCTGTCGCATCAGGTCCTCGACGCGCTGAGCCCACTGGGCGGCATCGTCCACCGCACCCATCTCGTGGTGGAGGTGCGTCATCCCGACGGCGACGAACGGCGCCAGCATGGGTGCCACGTCGGCGAGCTCGGCCGCCCCCTTCAGGAGTGCCAACGCGTCGTCGAGCCGTCCGATCCGCCAGAGGGCGTCGGCCTGGTTGACGGCCATTGCGTGGTAGGTGAGCGAGGCGCCGCTGCGCCGTGCCCGGTCCGCCCACGGGACGTAGAGCGCCTGGTTGTCGTCGAAGCGCTCGGCGATCTTCGCCAGGTTGGCGTACCCCCAGACGACGTCCCACGTCCACGCCGCGTGTGGAACGGCGTCCACCCGCGTCAGCTCGGCGCGTGCCGACACGGCGAGACCGTCGAGCCCGGAGGGGTCGCCGCCGAGGACGGCGAGGAAGGCGTCCGCCGCCTGCGCCCGCAAGCGGAGCTCCTCCCGCTCGGTGGGGTGGTCCTGCAGGATCCGGCAGATCTCCCGGGTCGTCGTCCGAGCGCTGCGGGGCCCTTCGAACAACCAGCCCATGAACGTGGCGTCGAGCAGGATCTCCGCCGCCAGGTCGGTGTCGAACGGCCGGACGACGTCGGAGGCCGCCTTCCATGCCGCCGTGGCGTCGGAGGCGCGGGCCGAGGCCAGGAGCACCTGGGCGAGCAACCGCAGGCCCGCAGCCCGCTCAGCGTCCGGCAGCTGGTCGCGCCCCAGGAATTGCCGTGCCGACTCCTCGGCACCGGCGAGATCTCCCGTCGACAGCCGCACCCGAGCCAGCTCCAGCCGCAGCGTGGGATCGCACGCGGTGCCGGCCAGGCGGATGGCCCCTTCGAGGTGCTCCGCCGCCGTGGCCACCGCGCCGGTCCCTTCCGCCTGTCGAGCCGCGGCGAGCAGCGTCGCCACCGCGCCGTCGTTGCCCCGAAGGTCGGCAGCCATGGCATGGACCGCAGCCTCGGCGGGATCGGTGCTCTGGGCGTGCAGCGCCCGGAACGCCTGGGCGTGCAGTGCGCTGCGCACGGGCGGCGCGAGGTCGTCGTAGAGGACCTGGCGGAACAGTGGATGGACGAACTCGGCCGTTGCCCCTGTGAGGGAACGGACGAGGCGCGCGCCGCACAGTGCCTCCAGGGATGCCAGGGCCTCTCGCTCGTCCTGGCCGGCGAGCGGGTGGACGAGGGAGGGCGAGAACCGAGTCCCGAACACGCTGGCGGCACGTGCCCAACGGAGCGCGAGGCCGCCCACCCCGGCGAAACGAGGCAGGAGCAGCCGTTCCGCCAACCCACCGGCCGAGGCCGCCAACGGATCCTCCCCGCGCCGCCATGCCTCGGCGACCTCGACCAGCATCAAGGGGTTGCCGGCACACGCGATCCCGGCGTGCTCGAGCCGGCCGACGCCGGGAGGCCGCCCCAGGCGACCGCCGAGCAGCGCCGCGCTGGCGTCGTGGGTCAAGGGCTGGAGCCGATCGAGGGCGCCGACCTTCTCGTAGGCGAGCAGCTCGGCGTGCTCGCTCGCCGACACCGGCCACGGGCGCATGGTGGCCACCAGTGCCACGCCGGAACCGCCCAGTCGCCGGCAGAGCAGGGCCAACAGGCCGAGCGAGTCGGGATCGGACCAGTGCAGGTCGTCCATCGCCAGCAGCAGGGGCCGCGGCGAGCCTTCCCGGAGCCACGCGAGCATGCGGGCGTACCGGTGCATCCGGGCATCGACCGGCGCCATGGGGTCGCGTGAGCGCAATTCGGCTTGGCAGCCGACCTTCCTGAGCACGCGGTCGAGGACGGCGAACGGGAGCGACGTCTCCACCTCGGAGCACGCCGTCGACACGACGGTGAAGCCCGTGGCCCGGCGGAGCGCCTCGGCGAGCAGCGTCGTCTTGCCGAGCCCCGCTTCCCCGACCAGCAACACCACCCCCGCGTCGCCGTCGCGTGCGCGCCCAAGCGCCTCGTCGATGAGGACGAGCGCGCGCTCGCGTTCGAGGAGGGCGGTCATCGACCGCAATCCCCAGGCGCCGCGGCCATCGCCCCTCCTTGCGACCGGTGCTGCTCCCGCTCCACCACCAAGGGTGGCAGCGCGCGTGCACCTCGTCAATTTGCTTGTGCAGTGCACGGGTTTGGCCACAGGTGCTCGTGGGCCGGGGGCATGACGGGCTAAGCACGGGGGACGCCCCCGATGCTGCCCGTCGGACGAGGGGACGAGGCTGTCGGAGCACGGCAGTGGCCGAGCCCCAGCCGGAGGGCTGCACAGTGGGCAACGACACGCGATTGCTCATCCTCATGAGCATCGAGCCCGGGGAGCCGATCGCCGGCTCGATGGCCGTCGACGGCGTCGAGCGCGAGATGGCCTTCTCCGGCTGGCTCGGCCTGGTCGAGGTCCTCACAGTGCTGCGCCGCCGGTCCCAGAGCACACCCGGACCGGCGGCACCCGGACCGGCGGCACCCGGACCGGCGGCTCGAGGCTCCACGCGAACTTCCGACGCCGAGAGTTCTTAGGGACCTGGCACCACGCTCATAATCGGCTCTTAGCGCCGCTTGGTCCAATGCAGGCGGTGGTTCCTTGCCGGTCGCGTCCATCGGCTTCCACCGAGACAGTGACGTGACACGAAAGGAGAACCAATGAAGCTCAGCCGTCCCCTCCTCGCCATCGGCGTCGGTGCCGGCACGCTGGGACTGAGCCTTGGCATCGGCATGGCCGTGTCGGGCGCGTCGATGTCGACCTCGACGTCGACGTCCAACACCGGTGTGACGACGGCCGCAACGGGCTCGACGGGCACGACGACAACCGGTAGCTCGAGCAGCTCCGGCAGTTCGAACAGCTCCGGGAGCTCGACCACAAGCTCCCCGGGCTCGGGATCGTCGACCCACCACTGCCCCAACATGGGGTCGAGCTCCTCGGGCTCGGGATCGTCGAGCACTGGCTCGGCGTACTACCCGAGCCCGGGTGGGGCGCCGGTGTCCTAGCCGGCGGCAGCACCGCTGCCGAGGTCCGGTGCCGATCCCATGGCACCGAGACGAGCGGAGCCGCCGGCCTCCGGCCGGCGGGGATGGACGCGATCCTCGAGGGTCGCGCCGGCGGCTCCGCGCCGTCGCCTGCGTGGTGACGGCCGGCTTCGGGCGACCGGGCCGGCTTCGGGCGACCGGGCCGGTGCTCGGTCACCCGGCCGGGCTTCCGGGCCGGCTTCCCGGGCCGGCTTCCCGGGCCGGCTTCCCGGCGCCTAACCTCCAGACGTGCCGCCGTCACCGGGCGCCCGCCGGATGTGGTTCACCAAGCGTGCGCTGGGACTGCACGCCACCGTCGTGGTGGTGGTACCCATCTTCCTCGGTCTCTTCTGGTGGCAGGTCCAGCGCGTGCGCCAGGGGAACACCTTGAGCTGGGCCTACGTGTTCGAGTGGCCGTTCTTCACCGGCTACGCCGTCTACCTGTGGTGGCGGCTGGTGCACGAGCAGCCGGGCCTCGAGCCTCCAGGCTCGGCGCGGCGGCCGGCGCCGTTCGTGCGACGCCCGCCCAGCCCCTCGCCGCCAGCCCCGGCGCCCACTCCCACTCCCACTCCCACTCCCACGAGCGTGGCCACGGTCACGGCCACGGCTTCGCCCACCGAACCTGCGAGCGAGGTCGACGAGGAGCTGGCCGCCTACAACCGGTACCTGGCCGAGCTCAACGCCACCGGTCGCCCCAAACGCTGGTAGGGCGACCGGAGTGGGACGCCCCGGATCCGGCGTGGGCCCTCCGCCGAGGCCGGCCCGTCAGCCGACGGCGATCCCCACGACGGGCCGGTTGATCGGCGTACCGCCCATGGAGCCGTAGAAGGGGGCTGTGAAGGCGAAGATCCCGCCGTCGCTCGCCACCTCCCAGTAGCCGCCGGTGGCCGGGTCCTCGGCCATGGCGACGATCGGCTTGTTGAGGGGCTGGCCGCCCATGGAGCCGTGGAAGGTAGCCGTGCCGAAGGCGAAGATACCGCCGTCGCTCGCCACCTCGTAGTAGCCGTTGCCTCTGGGCGTGGTCGCCATGGCGACGATCGGCTTGTTGAGGGGCTGGCCGCCCATGGAGCCGTAGAAGGGGGCTGTGAAGGCGAAGATCCCGCCGTCGCTCGCCACCTCCCAGTAGCCGCCGGTGGCCGGGTCCTCGGCCATGCCGACGATCGGCTTGTTGAGGGGCTGGCCGCCCATGGAGCCGTGGAACGTTGCCGTGCCGAAGGTGAAGATGCCGCCGTCGCTCGCCACCTCGTAGTAGCCGGAACTTGGCGCCGGGGCATTCGCCTTGGTGGTCGCCGAGGCCTCGTTGGACGGCGCGGACGTCCCGGCGCTGTTCTGGGCCTCGACGGTGAAGTAGTAGGCGGTCGCACCGACCAGGCCGGTCACCACGACGCTGTCCGTACCGCCGGCAACCGTGGCCACCGGCGAGGCGTAGCTCTCGGCGCCGGGGGCCGTCCCCTCGAAGACCCGGTAGCCGCTGATGGTGGCACCGCCGTCGCTGACCGGCGCCTTCCAGGCCAGGGTCACCTGGCCGGTGCCCGCCGTGGCCGACAGTGTCGTCGGCGGCGTCGACACGACCGGGACGGGCGCGGTGACGTCGAAGGCGTTGGTGGTGGCCGGGGCGAGCGGTGCCTTCGTCGCCGTGAGCTGGTAGCCGTTGGCCACCTTGTCGATGGTGCAGGCGAAGGAGGCCACACCGGCCACCGCCGCCACCGGGTCGCCCCCGGCGCAGGCGAGCGCCGCTGCCGCTGTGCCGGTGCCGCTCTTGATCGCCAGGGTCACCGGTGTGGTCGTTGTCGTGAGCACCTCGCCGGCAGCGTTCTCGATCGCCACCTTCACGGTGAACGTCGTGTCGACCTCCGTGGTCGTCGGCTGAGTTGTGACGACGAGCTTGCTCGGCGTCGTTGTGGCGACGGCCGGCAGCTTCCAGGCCCCCCGCCCGTGGGTGGCGGCGAGGATGCTCCCGTCTGTGGTGAGGGTGAGGCCGATCACCTGCACGTTGGGCAGCCCGGAGCCGACCTTGGCCCAGCTGGTCGTCGTCCCGGTCAGCGACGTGGTGGCGAACACGCCGACGTCGGTCGCCACGAGGTACTGGCCGTTGTCGTAGAGGACCGAGTTGGACGAGGCGTTGGGCAGGTTCCCCGTCTCCACGGTGAGGGCCGGCGCCGGAGTGGCGGCGTCGGCACCCGTCACCTGGGCGACCACCGGAGGCACTGTCGTCCCCGTCTGCGTCATCCCCGTGCTGGTGCTGAACAGGATCCGGCCCGCTGTTGTCGGGTCGACGGCGATGTGCGTCACCCAGCCGGCGTATGTCCCGGCACCGGTGCCGGCGATCTGCTGGAACGCCGGCGTCGCCGCCAGCGCGTCCGTCGTGTACTCGACGGCGCCGCTCCTAAAGCCGACGTACAGCACTGTGGCGTCTTTCGGCGCGACCGCCAGCGCCGACACCTGCCCGGTGCCCACTGTCAGCTTCTTCTTCACCGGTAGTGTCGCGAAGGGCGAACCGATCCGGAGCACGGCCCCGTTCTCGCCGTAGAACACGGTCGGTTCTGTGGCGGACGCCGTGTTCTTCGCCAGGGCGAGCGGCGGCACCCAGGCCGTGCTCGCTGTGTTCGTCTTCGGTGTGACGAGCACCGTGCTCGCCCCCCACGCAGTGGCGGTGGCGTACAGCGCCTGGTCGGCCTCGCCGAACTGCTGTGTCGGGTTCGACGGGTTGATCAGGTCGTCACCGCCGTCGCCGGAGATGACGTTCTTCCAGGACGTCGAACCCGTGTAGTAGCTGGTGCCGTTGTCCTGCGCGCCGCCGAGGATCTTCGCCCCTGTCGCGTCCTGGGCGAGGTTGGCGTAGAACTGGGTGATGTCGAGGGTGGTGTCGTTGAGGTTGGTGACGTCGGCCGACGTCACCGCTGTGGGGTGGGTGACGCCTGTCTTGCTCAGCTTCCACACCCCGCCGTCGTTCCCCATGTAGAGGTTCCCTGTGGCGTCGAACGTCAGGGCGTGGAAGTCGGGGTGGAAGAGGTTCGGGGTCGGTGTGTGGCCGTAGTAGGCCTGACCGGCGTTGAGGTTGGACCACGTGGTGCCGCCGTTGTTCGTGCCGACGGCGGCGATGCCGGCGGCGACCACCACTGTGGGGTTGAGCGGGTCGACGGCGACCACGTTGTCGTACCACCCCTGGTCGCCTGCCGTCGACCCGGTGGTCGTCCCTGTGTAGGCGTACGACGGGGTCGTGAAGTCGGGCACGCTCGTGACCTTGGCCCACGACGAGCCGCCGTCGGCCGACTTCCACATCCCGCCGTAGCCACCTGTGCGCTGGCCGAAGGACGCGTAGAGCACGGTCGTCGAGAGCATGGCCGGGCGCCCGATCCCGAGGGCGACGGTTGTCGCTGTAGTGGTCGGCAGGGCGGCGGTGGCTGTCGACAGCGTGGTCCACGTGGCGCCGTTTGTCGCGCCCTTCTCGATGCCCTTCCCCTTGACGGCGGCGTAGATCACCGGCGGGGTGACTGTTGTGTCCACGACCAGGCTCTCCACCGACCCTGTCGCCCAGCCGGTGCCGGACTCCTTGGCCCAGGCGGCGCCGCCCGTGGTCGACACGTAGAGCCCGCTGCTGGTGGCGGCCAGCACCGTCGCCGCTGTCGCCGCGGCGGCACCCTTCTCGACCACGAGGTCCGCCACCGTCGCCCCGGTGAACACTGTGCCCGGGTTGGACAGCGTCCAGGCTGTGCCGCCGTCGGCCGACTCGAGGATGCCGAGCCCCGGGTAGCAGTCGATGCACCCGCTCGCCTCGCCGGTCCCGGCGTAGAGGTAGGACGTGTACGTCGGGTCGACCGCCACCGCGCCGATCGCCAGGTCCGGCTGGGTGTCCGTGTGGGTGGTCCACGCCGGTGTGGCACCCGAGGCTGTCGCCGTCCACACCCCGCCGCCCGCCGATCCCAAGACCACCTTGTCGGTACCCGGCACGACGGCCAGGCCCCGGACGCGTCCGGAGTTCTTGGTGCCGTAGAAGCTTGTCGTCGCCGGCTCCGGCCCGAGCGGCGACCAGGTCTGGCCGGTGAAGACCGTGCCCGCGGCGGCGGGCGGGCGTGGCGCGACCAACGCCTTGGCCTGGGCGACCGCGGCGCGGTAGCGGATCGCCGCTGCCACCGGCGACGCCGCACCGCCGCGCTGTCGCTGCAGGAACTCGTCACTGGCGATCGGGTTGGGCGCCGGGGGCCGGGGGCCGCCGGCGGAGCGGAGGTGGGCAGCCGCACCTTGCGAGGCCGCCGTCGGCGCGGCGGTCGTCGCCCCGGCGGCGGAGGAGCCGAGGACCGTGACCGCCGACCCGCCGAGCACGGTCACCCCGGCCAGCGCCACCGCCGCCACGACGCGCCCGCGCCGCGACCGGACCGCCGGCGCGCTCCG
>DAHUZJ010000004.1 GCA_027306585.1 Acidimicrobiaceae bacterium
CATGCACGCGGTGGTCGGGCACGTAGTCGAGGCGGAAGGCGCCGCCGCGAGGGTCGAACCGCACCACGGTCGGGGTCCCAGCGATCGCCTCAGGGTACGTGCGGGACAGCACCCTGGCAGTGGACCTCAACCGACCGTCCGCCATGAGAAGCGACTCGGCACGGCTGCCGGTCGGATCGGCGTAGAACCGCCACGACCAGTAGGCCCAGCTGACCGGCTGCTGATCGAGGCGCGAGAGGAACGCTGTCACGAGGGCCGGGTTGGACGTGGCCCCGAACTCGGTCACCATCCACGCCGGACCTCCTGGCTGATGGGTGGACGCCATCTCCGGCCGGTCCCTGGCGCGGTGGGCGAGGGAGCGGGCGTCCTGCTTGGCGCACGCCGCCACGTCCGTTGGGTTCCCCGTCACGGGGCTCCGAGCGCCGCAGTAGATGTGGACGTTGTAGACGAGGTTCGGGAAGTCCATCGAGCCGAGGAACGTCGGGAACCCACGACTGGCGAAGTTGTCCGGCTCGTAGAAGATCAAGTGGTGCGGGTCCTGGCCGAGGATCGTCGGGATGACGCCCTGTGCCGGGTCGTGGGGGGGGCAGTGGATCGGTGGCGCCCCGTGGAGCGTGCCACCGACGTGTGCCGTCCCGGTGTAGAAGCATTCGAGCTGCGCGTCGAAGTGCTCGTCGCCGAGGGTCAGGAGCGTCTTGGAGAAGGGCTCGTTGAACGGGTCGTAGCCGACCACCCACGGATCGTTCTTGAAGTAGGCGGCAACGGCCGCCCACACTCGGTCGAACTCGCCCTGGAGGTCCCCGGCGACGTTGTTCGCCCAAAAGTGGCTGAAAGCGATGCCGGCGGCCTTGGTGGCGTACTCGAGCGACCACCGCCCGGGTGGGTCGACGCTCGGCACGCCATTGGTGCAGACCGCCCAATTGGGCGCCCCCTCGCCGTCGAACATCTGGTTGTAGACGTCCTGGTGCATGTCGAGGATCGTGTAGATGTGGTAGCGGCCGAGCAGCGCCACCGTTTTGGCCAGGCGCCCCAGGTAGCGGTCGAGCACCGCCTGGTTGAACTGGTGGGGATCGGAGGGAGCGCCCCGGCGACAGATGGCCGGTGTGTTGGCGGGCGCCGTCCCGGGCTCCAGACCCTGCCACGTCATCCCGAGGCGCACCACGTTGAACCCGAGCCGTGCCATGAGGGAGGCGTCGGCAGCGGTGAAGTTCCACGGCTTCCCGGGCGCCGGATAGACCTCGAAGGGTGGATGCTTGTAGACGACGTTCACCCCGTGGAGCAGCACCACCCGGCCAAAGCGGTCGTAGAGGAACTGGCCGCCGGGGGCGCGGAGCAGTCCCGAGACCGGAGGACGCCCGCCGAGCGTCGGCGCTGGCCGGATCGGAGCGGCGAGGCTGGGGAGCCGAGTCACCCGCACACGGGCGGCGGACGCTGCGCCGACGAGGGAGGCCGGCAACCCGACGACGACGGCCGCCACCGCGAGCGCGGCCAGCCAGAACGACCACGCGCCGACGAGGACGCTCCTTCGGGCGGCGAACGGTCCGGTCAACTGCGGGCCGGGATGTGCGGCGAGGCCCCCGGCCCGCCGTCCGCCTCGAGCGGCGGCGTCCCTGCGGCACCGTCCGGCGACGTGCGGAACGGCACACGCCGGCACACGGCGAGCTGGGCGAGCCACAGGAACGCGTACGTCCCGACGCAGGCGAACGCCACCACCACCACCACCAAGCGAGCGACCCTACCTGCCGGAGCGTCACTCGCGGCGGCGGCCGTCACCACCGCCCACACGACGAGGCTCGCGACCGAGACGAACCGGCGCGCCAGCGTACGTGGAGCGCGCCCTCGCTGGCAGGGGTGGCCACCCCTGGCGTGACGGCGCACTGCCACCATCGCGGTAATCCGGGCTGGCGCGTCCGGGCCCGTCAGACTGTCTGGTTGCAGGTCCCCGGCGGTGTGGGCGCGGTCGGGAGGTCCGAGATCGACGTGGTGCCGGTGTTCGCCACCGACGCGATGGACGCCATCGCCGCTGGCTCGTGGGCGAGCTCGGTGTCGAAGAAGCGGGTCGTGACCTCGGCGATCGTCGTCTGGTACGCGCCCGGTGTCGTATAGGCGTGGAGGTGTGTGATGCCCCGTAGCTGGAGGTACCACTTGGGCCCCGGCGCGGCGTCGTAGAGCTGGACGCTGCACGCCGGGAGGTTGATGACGTCTGTCGCGCTCTGCACCGCCAGCAGCGGGACCTGCGGGAGCTTGGGTGTGAAGTACGTGCCCCCGAGGTAGGCCGGGATCTCGGCACCCGAGAGCGAGGCAATTGCCTTCACGTGCGGTGTGAAGTAGCTCGAGTTCGTCGCTGCCGCCAGGCTCACGTCGGCGCCGTCGGATTGGCCGACCAGGCCGACCTCGTTGGGGTCGACCCGACCCGAGAGCACGTTGCCCGCCTGCTGGGCGTCGGCGAGCGCGGTCTGTACCACGAAGGCCAGGTCGGCCGGGTGATGGACGATGTCCTCACTGTCGGACGTCTTCAACGCCGCTGTCTGTGTCTGGGGTGCCGGCGGCAGGTCCGTGTCCGGGTAGGTCGGCGCCACGACGACGAACCCGGCCGAGGCCCAGTCCGAGAGCAGCGCACCGTAGGCCGACACGGGCTCCCAGAACCCCTGGGAGAACACGAGGAGCGGCCGAGCACGGGTCGTCTCGGGGTACCAGATTGTCGTCGGCAGTGTCCGTTGCGCCGGGCCCGGTGTCCGCGCCAAGGCGAGGTGCGACGTCCCCACTTGGTACGTCCCGACTGTGGTGACGGGGCCGGAGGGCGCCGTGGTGGTGGTAGGCGGCGGGACCGTCGTGGTCGTCGCCGTGGTCGGGTCCCGGGGCGCCGTCGTCGTAGTGGTGGTCGGTCCGCCGGACCGCTCGGTGCGGCCCGCGACGGCGTACCAGATGCCGACGGCCACCACGACCACCAGCACCGTCGCCACGGTCCGCCGGCGAGCGGCCCTCCGGTTGCGGTGCGCACCACCTCGCATCGGTGGGTGCGAGCGTACCGCCGGACCTGTGGGGGGCCTGAGCGCCCTCAGTAGGGCACATGCGTCCGGCCCCGGTACCGGGCATGATGGCGTGATGACCTCCTCGATCGGCGGCGGTACCGCGCCCCGCACCGGCAGCCGCCTGCAGCAGCTCGTATGGAACCGCCGCGCCAGCTCCTGGGACCACGGCGGGGTGACCGGGCTCGGGAAGGTCATCGACGCCGTGCTGGAGCAGGCCCGGCCGACGTCCGGGGCGGTCGCCGTCGACCTCGGGTGCGGCACCGGCTCCCTCGCCCTTCCCCTGGCCGAGCGAGGGGTCGCCGTCACCGCCGTGGACCTCAGCCGAGCGATGGTCGGGCAGCTCGAGGACAAGGCGGCGCGCGCCGGGCTCTCCATCACCACGAGGGTTGCGCCCGTCGAGCACCTCGATCTCGCAGCGGGCAGCGTCGACCTCGTCGTGTCCAATTACGCCTTGCACCACCTGCGCGATCCCGACAAGCAGGCCGTCGTCGAGGCTGCGGCCGGCTGGCTGCGTCCCGGCGGGCGGCTCGTGATCGGCGACATGATGTTCGGCCGGGGTGCCACCGCGCGTGACCGGGCCATCATCGGCTCGAAGGTGATGGTGCTCGTACGCCGCGGGCCGGGTGGCTGGTGGCGGCTGGCCAAGAACGTCGGCCGCTTCAGCTTCCGCCTCCAGGAGCGTCCGGTCAGCATGGACACCTGGGTGCGGTACCTCGAGGGCGCGGGCCTGGCGGACGTCACCGCCCTGCCCGTCGTCGCCGAGGCTGCGGTGGTCGTGGGGACGAAGCGGTAACGCCCACGAGCGGAAGCTGAGACGTCGTCCCAGCTCTTAGCAGGTTCTCAGCAGCTACTCGCTACCGTGCTGCGCATGGCCGACCGGTGGGACCCCAGCGCGCCCACCTCGCGACGCGGCGAGCGGCCAGGGGGCTCGTCCGCGACGCGGCCCTACCCCAGCCGGCGCGACCTCGGCACGGTGCGGCGGGTCGACCGTGGCGGCGGCGACCGGCTGCTCCGCTCGCACCTCGCCACCGAACGGCCGCCGGCGGTCCTGCCACGGCGGACGCCGGTGCGGGGGACCGCATGGACGCCGCCGCGTCCCGACAACGGTTCGGCCCCGCGGGTCGCCCCCCTCGGCAGCGGCGACGACCCCGGCGTGGAGAGCAATGCGCGGCTCACCGGCCTCACGGCGGCCGTGCTCTTCGTCCTCTTCGCCGTCGAAGGCATCACCGTGCTGCAGATCCGGTCGCTGCTCACGCCGCACGTGTTCATCGGCATGCTGCTCGTGCCGCCGATCCTCCTCAAGATGGGCAGCACCGGTTGGCGGTTCGCCCGCTACTACCTCGGGTCCCCGGCTTATCGCCGGAAGGGGCCGCCACCGCCGACCCTGCGGCTCCTCGGTCCACTCGTGATCGTCCTCACGGTGACGCTGTTCGCCTCGGGGATCGCCGCCCTCCTCGGGCCGGTCGCGATCCGTTCGCCGATGCTGCTGCTGCACAAGGCCAGCTTCGTCGTGTGGCTCCTGGTGATGGCCGTCCACGTCCTGGGCCACCTGCTCGACACGGCCTCGCTCGCACCGCGCGACTTCGTCGAGCGCACCAGGCGCCAGGTCGACGGCGCCCGGCTCCGCCAATGGGCCGTCGCCGCCAGCCTTGGGGTGGGGCTCGTCCTGGGCGTGGCCGTGATCCCCAAGGTCGGTCCCTGGCTCGGGTGGTTCTCTGGCCACGCCTTCGGCTGAGGCGCTTCGCCCGGCCTTGGGCCTATTGCAGGCTGAGCTCCCGCCGGTAGACACGGGCCGGCCCCAGCGACAGCAGGGTCTGGGCCAGCGCGTCGAAGGCGGCGGCCGCCTCCCCGCCCGGGTCGGTCAACGCCACCGGGACACCGACGTCGCCTCCCTCCCGGAGCGCTGGGACGAGCGGCACCTGGCCGAGCAGGGGAACGCCCAGCTCCTCGGCCAGCGACTGGCCGCCGCCCCGACCGAACAGCTCGTAGTGGGTGCCGTCATCGCCCGTGAACCAGCTCATGTTCTCCACCACGCCGCGCACCGAGAGCTTGAGCTTGCGGGCGGCGAAGGCGGAGCGCTGGGCGACGCGCTGGGCGGCCGGCTGCGGCGTGGTCACCACCAGCATCTCGGCCCGGGTCATGACTTGGGCGAGGGAGAGCGTCACGTCCCCCGTGCCGGGCGGCATGTCGACGAGGAGCACGTCGGGATCGCCCCAGTAGGCGTCGCCGAGGAACTGCTCGATCGCCTTGTGGAGCATCGGGCCGCGCCAGATCACGGGCTGGTCGTCGGGCACGAAGAACCCCATGGAGACCACACGCACACCGTGTGCGCTGGCCGGCACCACGAGGTCGCCGAGGATGACGGGGTCGTGGTCGACCCCGAGCATCTTGGGTACGGAGAAGCCGTAGACGTCGGCGTCGAGGATGCCCACCCGTTTGCCGGCGCGGGCGAGCGCCACCGCCAGGTTGACGGTGACCGAGGACTTCCCGACACCGCCCTTCCCCGACGACACCCCCACGACGCGGGTCTTCGAGTCGGCCCGGAGGAACGCCGGCACCGGCGCCGCCTGCCCGTGCCCGTGGTCCCCGTGGTCCCCGTGGTCCTCGTGGCCGCCGTGGGCGGGGCCGGCGGCGGCCTCCGGGTCCGGTCCGCCCGCCATGCTGCGACGGAGACGGGTTCGGAGCGCCGACCGGGCGGCGTCGTCCATGACGGCCACCTCGACGGCCACCTCCTCCACGCCGGGCACCACGGTCGCCGCCTCGGCGATCCGGCGACGCAGGTCGTCGATGCCTGGCCACGCCGCTACCGGCAGGGCCAGGACGACCTCGGCCCGGTGCCGCCGCACCCGCACACCGCCGACCATGTGCGCCAAGCCGAGCGCCAGGTCGAGATCGGGATCGACGACCGCCCCCACCGCCGCTTCGAGCCGCAACTGATCGACTGCCATGTGCCTCCCTCGGACGACCGGCCGGGCGCCGCACCGCCACGGGCCGATGGCGACCGGACGGCGGCCGCCGAACACCCCCCCGTTAGACTACCGACCGTGCGATCGGTCTCCGACGGAACGCCTCCGGTGCCCTCCGACGACCTGGCGTGGGCCGCTCCCCCGCCCGTACCCGATCCAGGTGGCGCCGAGGGCGACGACGCCCACTTCGCCGCGCTGGTCGCCGCAGTGACCGCGGCCTTCGGCGACCCGACGCGGCGGGACATCTTCCTGCGGGTGCGCGCCACCCCTGGCGTCACCGCCTCCGAGGTCGCTGGCGCCTTCTCGCTGCACCCCAACGTCGCCCGGCACCACCTGGACCGCCTGGTGGCCGGTGGGTACGTACGGGTAGCGACCGACCGCCGAGCCCAGGGCGCCGGTCGCCCGTCGAAGCGCTTCTACCCGGTGGGCGACGACCCGACCATCGAATTCCTCACGCGCCGCGACGACCTGCTCGTCACCCTCCTGGGCAAGGCCCTCGAGCTGCTCGGCCCGGTCCTGGCCGAGCAGATGGCGGCCGAGGTCGGCGAGAGCTACGGCCGGACCCTCGCCACGCAGATCAGCGACGGCGAGGGCCAACGATCGGTGCGGGCTGCCATGCGGGTGATCGCCGACACCTTGACCGCTCACGGGTTCGCCGCCCACGCGAAGGACACCCGGGACGGCACCGCCGTCGTCGCCGAGCAGTGCCCGTTCGGGACCGCCGCCGTGAGCCATCCCGTCCTGTGCGCCGTCGACCGGGGGATGGTCAAGGGCCTGCTGGCGGGGCTGTGCGGTGACACGCCGAACGGGTCGACCCCGGTGGTGCTGTCGTCGCGCGCCCGCGGCGACGACACGTGCGCGGCGCTGGCCTGACCGGCCGCCACTACCTCGACCACGCGTCGACGGTCCCGCTCCGCCCCGAGGCGGCGGACGCGGTGCGCGCCTGGCTGGAGGGGCCGGCCGCCGACCCCGGACGCGTCCACCACGAGGGCCACGTCGTGCGGGCGGCGATCGAAGAAGCTCGCGGCCACGTGGCGGCGCTCTTGGGCGTGCGGCCCCGCCAGGTGGTCTTCACCTCCGGGGGGACCGAGGCGGTCAACGCGGCGGTGTGGGGGGCGACGCGGTCGGTACCGCGTGGGCCGATCCTGGCCGCCGCCGTCGAGCACTCGGCCGTGCGGGAAGCGTCGGCCCGCCTCGCTCCCGTCCTCGAGCTCCCCGTCGACGGCGCCGGCCGGCTGGACCCCGACGCCGTGGCCGACATGCTGGCCGCGGCCTCGGCGCTGGCGTCGGCCGTCGGGTCAGCGCCCCCCGCGCTCGTCCACTGCCAATGGGCCAACCACGAGGTGGGAACCGTCCAGCCGGTTGCCGACGTCGTCGACCGGTGCCGCAAGGCGGGCGTCCCGGTGCACGTCGACGCCGCCATGGCGGCCGGGCACCTGGACGTCGACCTCGGGGCGCTCGACGCCGATCTCGTCTCGGTGAGCGCCCACAAGCTCGGAGGCCCTCCCGGCGTCGGTGCCCTGGTCGTCCGGCGCGGGACCCGGATCGAGCCGCTGCTCGTCGGCGGGCTCCAGGAGCGGGGACGGCGCGCAGGGATGGAGAACGTGCTCGGGATCGTGGGCTTCGGCGCCGCCGCCGCCGCCTTGGACGCCGGGACGCGGGCCGCCGAGCGGGTGGCGGACCGGCGGCGGACCGACCGATTGGTGGAGGCGGCACGGGCGGTGGGGGGAGTGGCACAGGTCGGGGACCCCGACGGGCGGCTCCCCCACGTGGTGTGCCTCGGGGTGGACGGCGTCGAGGCCGAGCCGGTGCTCCTCGGGCTCGACCGGGCCGGGATCGCCGCCCATTCCGGGTCGGCGTGCGCCTCGGAGTCCCTCGAGCCCTCACCGGTCCTCGCTGCCATGGGGGTCGACCCGAGCCACTCGTTGCGGCTCTCCGTCGGCTGGTCCAGCGGGGACGAGGACGTGGCGGCCTTCGCCCACGCCTTCCCCGCGGTGGTGGGGGCCCTGCGGTCCCTCAGCGGCGGCGACCACGCACCTGCCGCGACCGCTCAACCCATCGAGCCGTAGAAGCTGCCGTCGCCGTAGGTGAAGAGGCCCCCGTCGGCCGCGACGAGCCAGTAGCCGCCGCCGCCCGGCGTGGGCGCCATGCCGACCACCGGGCGCACCAGCGGCGTGCTCCCCGTGGAGCCGTGGAAGCCGGCGTCGCCGAAGGTGAAGAGACCCCCGTCGGCGGCCACCTCCCAGTAGCCGCCGCCGTTCGGATCGGCCGCCATGCCGACCACCGGTTGGTTGAGGTGCTGTCCGCCCATGGACCCGTAGAAGGGGGCGTCGCCGAAGGCGAAGAGCCCGCCGTCAGCGGCCACCTCCCAGTAGCCGTGGCCGGTCGCCGAAGGCGCCATGCCCACGATGGGCTGGTCCAGGGGGTGGCCGCCCATCGAGCCGTAGAAGGGCGCGGTCCCGAAGGCGAAGAGCCCGCCGTCAGCGGCCACCTCCCAGTAGCCGTGGCCTGTCGTCGTACCGGCGATGGCCACGATGGGCTGGTTCAGGGGTTGGCCGCCCATCGAGCCGTAGAACCCGGCATCGCCGAAGGCGAACACGCCGCCGTCGCGGGCCACGAGCCAGTAGCCCTTACCATCTGGGGTTGCCGACATGCCGACGATCGGCTGGGCCAACGGCTTGCCGCCCATCGAGCCGTAGAACCCGGCGTCGCCGAAGGAGAAGACTCCGCCGTCGGCGGACACCTCCCAGTAGCCGTGACCGCCTGGGGCGACAGCCATGCCCACCGTCGGGGCACCGGTGGACGAGCCGCCGGTCGCCGACGCCGTGGTGGCAGGGGCCGCCGATCCGCCCAAGAAGGGCAGCACG
>DAHUZJ010000008.1 GCA_027306585.1 Acidimicrobiaceae bacterium
GTGCACGGTCACGGTGACCGCGGTCCCGGCCGCCCTGCCCGCCCCGGCCCCGGCCGTCCCGGTCCCGGCCGCCCGGCCCGCCCCGGCCGCCCCGGCCGCCCCGGTCCCGGCCGCCCTGCCCGCCCCGACCCCGGCCGTCCCGTCCTCCACCACGGCCAGGGCCCCGCCGGTCGCCCGCCGGGCCACCGCCCGCACCACCGCCCCCACCACCGCCCGGGCCACTGGGTCGGCTACCCGGGCCACCCGGGCGAGCCACCCCGCACGCGCCCTCACCGGGACCCTGCCTTGGCCGGGTGGCGGTGGAAGGTGGCGCCCTTGGCGGCCAGCCGGGCCGCCTCCCGGTAGATGCCGGCCGACACCCGCCACGTCATGGCCGGGTGCCGCACGAGCAGGTCGGTCATCGCCCGCCGGTCGAGGGGGCGGCGCCGCAGCGACAGGCTGGCGTGCAGCACCGTCCGGTCGTCCTCCTCCACGTCCACGGCGACATGGAGCACCTCGCCCGGCGGGCTGATGCGGAACCGGTAGGTCTGGTCCATGGAGAGGAACGGCGAGACGTGCAAGGCCTTCGCCACCCGCACGTCCACCGAGCCGCCGGAAGCCGGGAGGACGTAGTCGTGGCGCTCGCCCCACGGGGTGTTGGTCACGGTGGCGACCACGGCCGCCACCTCCTCCCCGCCGGGGTCGAAGCAGAAGCCGAGGGCGAGCGGGTTGAAGCACCAGCCCCACGTGCGCGGGTGGGCGAGGAGCCGCACCGGCCCGCCGGGGACGCCGGGGACGCCGGGGACGCCGGCGGCCACCCGCCGCAGGGCGTCGGGGAGGGGGACCGCCCGGTCGCCGCCGTAGTCGGCGCGGCGGACCTGCACCGGGCGCCACCGGCTGGTCGACCACAGCGGGTGCTGGGCCAGGACGCTGCCGAGCTCGTCGAGGTCGAGGTAGCACATGGCCACCTCCCTCGAGAAACCATGTTCCACCTCCTTCCGTCGCACGTGCGTCACCCGTCCCTCGTACAGGGCGCTGTGGACCGGGGTCGGGGAGCGGCTCACGCCGGCGCCCCCAGGGCGCGGGCCACGTCGGCCGCGCTCTGGACGCCGTCCTCGTGGAAGCCGTACCCCCAGTACGCGCCGCAGTACCAGGTGCGGCGGTGGCCCTGGAGCTCGGCCCGCCGGCGCTGGGCCGCCACCGCCCGGTCGTCGAGCACCGGGTGGGCGTACGTCCACTGCCCGAGGACGCAGGCCGGGTCGATCTCGTCCTGGCGGTTGAGCGTCAAGCACAGCTCCCGGGAGGCGCGGAGACCCTGCAGGCGGTTCATCCAGTAGGTCACCGTCGGGAGGGTCGAGCGCCACGGCGGCAGGTAGGCGTTCCAGCTCGCCCAGGCCGCCCGGCGGCGGGGGAGGAGGGACCGGTCGGTGTGGAGGGTGGCCACGTTGGGCCGGTAGGCGACGGCGCCCAGCACCTCGCGCTCGGCGCGCGTCGGGTCGCCGAGGAGCGCCAGCGCCTCGTTGCCGTGGACGGCGACGACGGCGCCGTCGAAGCGCGCCAGCCCGTCGGCGGTGAGGACCGTGACCCCGTCGGCGTCGCGCACGAGCTTCTCCACCGGCGTCGCCCGCCGGACCCTCCCGGCCAGCGGGGCGGCCAGCCGCTCGACGTAGCGGGCGGCGCCGCCGGTGACCGTCCGCCACTGGGGCCGCCCCTTCAGGCGGAGCATGCCGTGGTTGTCGAGGAAGCGGGCGAAGGTGCGGGCCGGGATGGCGGCGAACGTCGTCGGGTCGGCCGACCAGATGGCCGACCCCAGGGGGAGGAGGTAGTGGGGGGCGAGGCGCGGCCCGTGGCCCCCGGCCGCCACGAAGTCGGCGAGCGACCCGGCCTCCTCGTCCCCGCCCAGCAGGCGCCGGGCCCGGGCGTTGAAGGCCAGGATGTCGGCGAGCAGGCGGGTGTGGCTCGGGCGCAGGGCGTTGGACGGCTGGGCCCACAGGCGCAGCCCGTCGCCGCGGTACTCGAAGTCCTCGCGCCCGCTCGACACGCTGAAGCTCATCTCCGACGGCTGGGTCGCCACGCCGAGGTGGCGCAGCAGGGCGGCGAAGCGGGGGTAGTTGGGCTCGTTGTAGACGATGAAGCCGGTGTCGACGTGGTGGGTCTCGTCGGCCAGGTCGACGCGCACGGTGTGGGTGTGCCCCCCGAGGCGCGCCGCTGCCTCGAAGACCGTCACGTCGTGGACCTGCGACAGCCAGTGGGCGGCGGTGAGGCCGGCCACCCCGGCCCCCACCACGGCGAGCCTCACCTGCCCGCCCTTCCTCTTCCCGACAGGTCCGGCACGGCCGGCACGGCCGCCAGGGCCGCCAGGGCCGCCGCTCCGGCGCCGCCCGTCCTCTCCTCGCACCACGCCCACAGGCGCTCGGCCTCGCCCGGCGCAGCCGCCGTCCCCGGCCAGCGGTGCTCGCCCCGGGGCCGGCGGTCGAGCCAGAGCGCCGGCACCGGGTGGGGACCCGCCCGGCCGGCGGCCAGCCACGCCACCGTGTCGGCGCCCTCGGCCGGGGAGCGCAGCAGCGGCCCCAGGATGGCGGCGAACCGGGGCAGCCCGTCGCGGAGGGCGGCGGTGTCGGCCCAGCCGGGGTGCACGGCGACGCAGGCCACCCCGTCCCCGGCCAGGCGGTCGCCCCACAGGTGGGCGAGCGCCACCTGGGCCCGCTTGGCCCGGGCGTAGGCGACCGAGCCCCGGTAGGGGTCGGGTGGGCGGGCGAGGGCGGCCGCGTCGAGCCGCTGGAGGTACATGCCGCCCGAGGACACCCAGACCACGGTGGAGGGGGCGCCGGCGGCGAGGAGCGGTGCCAGGCGGGCGGTGAGGAGGTGGGGCCCCACGACGTGCACGGCCGCCGTGAGCTCGGTGCCGTCCGGGGAGGTCCGCCGTGACCGGCTCAGCAACCCCGCGGCGTGCACGACGGCGTCGAGGCGGCCGGTCCGCGCCGCCACCCGCTCGGCCACCTGCTCGGCCAGCGCTGCCACCTCGGCCACCGAGCCGAGGTCGGCGCCCGCCGCCCACACCTTGCCCGGGTCCCCGTCGCCGGCTCCCGTGCCGGCCGCTCGCCGGATCTCCGCCGCCGCCGCCCGTGCCCGCTCGAGGTCCCGGCCGACGATGCCCACCGACGCCCCGGCCGCCGCCAGCGCCGTCGCCGCCTCCCGTCCGATGCCCCGGGTGCCGCCGGTGACGAGCACCTCGGCACCGGCGAGGGAGCCGGCGGGCACGGGAGCGTCCCAGCCCCACAGCCGGCGCCGGGCGGCGACGCCGAGCCGCGACCAGCTCCCCACCACCGTCGCCTCGAGCGCCGCGTCCGCCACCCGGCGTACGGCGTCGGCCAGGACGGACCGGGGCGTGCTCGCCGGCGTCGTGCCGGACGTCGCCGTGCCGGACGTCGCCGTACCGGACGTCGCCGTGCCCGCGGGCGTCCTGCCAGCGGGCGTCTTGCCAGCGGGCGTCTTGCCGGCCGGCAGTGCCGGGAGGAGGGCCGCTGCCACCGACCGACTTTAGCACTAAATACTTCCGGCGGTACGCTGGCGCGATGCGCACCGCCCGTCTGTGCCGGATCCCCGTCACCTCCCGCTTCGCTGCGAGCGCAGCCCGCGGCGCCTGCCTCCCGGCCGGCCCGGCGCGGCGCCTCGCCCTCGGGGTGGCCGCCGCCCGCATCGGCCTGGGGGTGGTGGCGGCGGTGGCACCCACCGTGGTGGCGCGCCCCTGGATCGGGGAGGAGGCCCACGGCCCGGGCGCCAAGGTCCTCGGCCGGGCGCTCGGCGGGCGCGACCTCGCCCTGGGCCTGGGCCCGGTGCTCGCCGCCCGGCGCGGGGCACCGTTCCGGGGGTGGGTGGAGGCGGCGGTCCTCGCCGACCTCGTCGACACCGGGGCGACGCTGGTCGCCTTCCGCCGTCTCCCGCGTCGCGGCCGCTGGCTGGTGCTGGCTTCGGCCGCCGGCGCCGCCGTCGCCGGCGGCCTCGCCGCCCGCTCGCTCTAGCTCTCGCGCGCGGGCCGCAGCGGTCGCTCGTCGCGGCGCCCGCTCGTGCTCCCCCCGGCGGCGGGCCGGGTTCCGGTCGCAGCGCCACGCGCCCGGTCGAGGCCGGAGCGCCGCTTCGCCAACTGCACGGTGCTCACGTGAGGCGCCCGAGCGCTGGTGCCGGCGCCTCACCCGAGACCGGGAGGTGGAGGAGGTGCACGGGGTCGCTCACAAGTCGTTGCCGGCGTAGGAGAGGTTGAAGCTCTTGTTGGCGAGCGGGAAGTCCGGGACGATGGTGTCGGCGAGGGCGACCGACAGCGCCGGCCAGGTGAGGAAGGAGGGGTCGACGACCTTGCAGCGTGCGAGGCGCCCGTCGGCCTCGACCTCCACCCGGTCGACGATCGTGCCCCGCCAGGCCTCGACGATCCCGAGCCCGGCGCCGCCGCGCCGGGGCAGGTCACTGGCGCCGGCATCGAGCGACCGGACCTGCCCGGCCAGCTCGGCGACGAGGCGGAGCGAGGCGGCGACCTCACGAGCGCGGACCGAGAAGCGCGCCAGCACGTCGCCGGACTCCTCGACGACCGGCACCAGGTCGGTCCCGACGTCGGCGAATGGATGTGCCACCCGGGCATCGACGACGAGCCCCGATGCCCGGGCGACGACGCCGAGGGCTCCGATCGCCTCGGCGTCGTCGCGGGACAAGACGGCCGTCCCCTTGAAGCGGTCCATCACCACGGTGTTGGAGGTGGCGAGCCCGACGAGGTCCTCGACCAGCGCCGCGACGTCGGCGAGCTCTGCCTCGGTGGGGAGCCGACGCAGCGTCGTCGCACCGGGCCGCATCGTGCCGCGCAGGAGCCGGTGCCCGGTGATCTCGCCGGCCAGGCGCAGCAGCCGCTCGCGCAGCGTGAGCGCGCGGGCGTGGGCGACGCCGAAGCCCACGTCGTTGCAGAGCGCGCCGAGATCGGCGACGTGGTTGGTGATGCGCTCGAGCTCGACCACGAGCGCTCGCAGCAGCTGGGCGTCGTGGGGGACCTCCACCCGCAGGGCGTCTTCGACGGCGAGGCAGTAGGCGAGGGTGTGGGCGGCGGCCGTGTCGCCCGAGATGCGCTCGGCGAGGACGACGCCGTCGGCGGCCGGCCGGCCCTCGAAGAGCTGCTCGATGCCGCGGTGCACGAACCACAGGCGCGCCTTCATCTTGAGGATCGTCTCGCCGACGACGGAGAAGCGGAAGTGGCCGGGCTCGATCAGCCCGGCATGGACCGGGCCGACGGGGATCTCGTAGACGCCGGGGCCCTCGACGGCGACGAAAGGGAACGGCTCGGCGTCGCTGCGCATCGGCGGCGCCGGGCCGGCGTCGCGGCGCATCGGGTGCCAGTCGCGCGGCCAGTGCTGGTGGCGCACGAGCGGGCGGAGGAAGGGGTGGCCGACCGGCTCGATGCCGAACAGGTCGGCCAGCTCCCGCTCGAAGCGGCTGGCGGGGAACGACCAGGCGGCGAGGGAGGGGACGGCGGGGCGGTCGGGGTCGAGGCGGACCTGCAGCTCCACACGTCGATCGGGTGGACCGGCACAGAAGACGTACACCACCCGCAGGCCGTGCCCGTCGTCGTGCCCGTCGTCGTGCCCGTCGTCGTGCCCGGCGACGAGGGCAAGGCGGAAGCCGGCACCGAGCAGGGCCGCAGCGCGGGCTTGGAGGTCGCCGGTGGCGACGAGCTCGCTGGTGCCCGCCGGGATGGGGGCGGCCTGCTCGTGGAGCGTCATCGGACCACGACCCGGGCGGCGGCATCGAGGAGCGGCTGGAGCGGCCAGGCGGACAGCCCGAAGAAGGCGCAGGCGAGAAGGCCGCCGACGAGGGGGACGCCGACGAGCCGCGGCGCCACCGAGGGCCTTGCCCCGGACCCGCCGAGGAGGAGGTGGCGGCCGTGGGCCATCACCGCGGCGAAGATGACGGCCATCGCCACGAGCGACAGGCCGGCCGCCCAGCCGAGCCCGACCGCCAGCTCGCCGCGGAGCATGTTGAGCTCGCTCACGAACAGGCTGAACGGTGGCAGGCCCAACAGGGCGACCAGGCCGAAGCCGAAGATCCCACCGAGCAGCGGCTGGCGGACGAGGAGCGCGGGGATCTCGTCCATCTCGCTCGTTCCTTCGACGAGCAGGATCTCGCCCGAGGCAAGGAAGAGCACGGCCTTGGCGAGACCGTGGCCCAAGATGTGGAGCAGCACCGCGGCGACGGCGAGGGTCGTGCCGGCGGCCGCTCCCAAGGCGATGAGGCCCATGTGCTCGATGCTGTGGTAAGCGAGCATCCGCTTGAGCTCGCGCTGGGTCAGGAGCAGCGAGGCGGCGACGAGGAGGGAGGCGAGGCCCACGATGACGAGGAGGGTACGGGTGTAGCCGGGCCCGAGCGCCCCGTCGGCGACCGCCTTGAACCGCAAGAGCGCGTAGAAGGCGACGGTGAGCAGCACGCCCGACATGAGGGCCGACACCGGGGCGGGTGCCTGGCTGTGGGCGTCGGGCAGCCAGCTGTGCATGGGGGCGAGCCCGACCTTGGTGCCATAGCCCAAGACGAGGAGCGCCATGGCGAGGCGCACCACGGCGGGGTCGAGGTGATGCGAGGCATGCACGAGCGAGGTCCAGTCGAGGACCGAGGCGCCCGTCGGATGCCCGGGGACGTGGAGCGCGGCGAAGTAGACGAGCACGGTGCCCAAGAACGCCAGCGCGATGCCAACCGAGCAGATGAGGACGTACTTCCACGACGCCTCCAGCGCCTTGTCGCTGCGGCGGTGCCCGACGAGGAAGGTCGTGGCGATCGTCGTCGCCTCGACCGCCACCCACAGCGCCCCAAGGTTGGCCGAGAGGACCGCGGCGAGCATGCAGGCGACGAAGACCTGGACGAGGAGGCTGTAGAGCGAGGCGTGCCGTGCGCGGTGCTCGCCGCGGGCGATCTCGGCCTCGAGGTAGCGGATCGACTGGATCGACGCCAAGAGCGAGATGGCGCCGATGACGACGACCATGAAGGCGCTGAGGGCATCGGCGCGAAGCGCCCCGTCGAGCCCGCCGGCCACGTGGTGTCGGTCGGTCTCCACGGCGAGGGTGATGCCGAGGCCGAGCACGGCGGCGTTGGCGAGGACCATCGCCCAGCCGACCGCACGGCGCCAGGGGAGCGCGGCAGCGAGGGCGCCGGCGGCGAGCGGTACGACGAGGACGGCGGTCACGAGCATCAGTCGTGGAGCTCCCGGAGCTGATCGAGGTCGACGTGGCCGAAGCGGGCTCGCATCGTGGTGGCGAGCACCTGGAGCACGACCACGACCAACAAGACGTCCAAGGAGGTGCCGAGCTCGACGAGCAGCGGCACCCCGGCGGTGAGGAGGAAGGCGACGAGCGCGACCCCGTTGTCGACGAGGAGCAGGCCGACGATCTGGGAGACGGCTTTCCTCCTCGTGACGAGCACGAAGACCCCGACGAGCACGGTGGCGAGCCCGAGCGGCACGAGGCGGGTGAGCGGGTCCGGGAAGAGCGCGGTGAGCCGGCCGGCGACCAGGTAGGAGAGGACGACGAGGACGGCGGCGGCGACGAGGGAGGCCGGGACGTTCACGAGGGGCGCGGTCTCTCGGCTCCCGGGGTCGGCGCGGACCACCCGGGTGAGGAGGCCCGGGATGACGAGGCCCTTGGTGACGAGCACCACGCCAGCGACGACGCCGAGGCCGACGTCACCGTCGCCGACGGCGAGCACCGCGGCCAGGCTGGCGAGCGCGGCACCCTGGAGCGCGAGCACCGAGATCAGGGCGCGCAGGTCCTTTCGCCAGAGGGCGAGGACCGCACCGGCGAGCACCACCCCGGCGGCCAGCTCCACCACGTCGAGCGCGGCGCCGGCCGTCATCTGGCCACCAGCCCGGTCGTGACGGCCACGACCGCGAGGACGAAGCCACCGGCCAACAGCTCGGGGACCCGGAAGAGCCGGAGCTTGGCCGTCGAGACCTCGACGAGGGCGATCAGCGCGGCGAGGGTCGCCGTCTTGGCGCCGAGCACGACGAGCCCGATCAGGATGGCGAGCCCGCCGCCGGACCCCTCGACGCCCCAGGGGAAGAACAGGTTGGCGACGAGCCCGAGCAACAGGCCGAGGCGCATCGCCTCGCCCACGGTGACGAGGGCGAGATCGGATCCCGCGTACTCGAGGATCATCGCCTCGTGGATCATCGTGAGCTCGAGGTGGGTCGAGGGGTTGTCGACCGGGATCCGGCCGGTCTCGGCGATGACCACGACGACGAGGGCGGCGAGGGCGAGGAGCCGCTGCGGGCTGGCCAACCATCCGGGGTGGGCGAGGCTGGCGGCGACGATGCCCGGGAGGTTGGACGTGTGGGCCTGGACGGCGAGGGCGAGGATCCCGACGAGCAGCGCCGGCTCGGAGATGGCGCCGATGGTCATGGCTCGGCTCGATCCCATGCCCCCGAACGCGGTGCCGGCGTCGAGGCCGCCGAGGGCGAGCGCCACCGATCCCATGAGGAGGAGGTAGACGACGACGAAGACATCGGCGCCACCGGCGACGACCGGGCCGGTGGTGACGAGTGGGGTGACGGCCGCGGCCAGCGCGGCGGAGGCGACGAGCACGAGCGGCGCCAGGGCGGCGACGGCGCTCGTGTGCTCGGCCCGGATGGCTTCTTTTCGGAGCAGCTTGCGGAGGTCCCAGAGCCCCTGGGTGATCGGGGGACCGATGCGGCCCTCGGCCCGGGCCCGGACCTTTCCCATCAGCCCGAGGAGCAGCGGTCCGCCGGCGGCGACGGCGGCCACCTGGAGGACCGAGGCACCGGCCCTCGCCCAGAGGCCCGGGCTCGCGGCGGAGAGGGTCGCGACGTCGGCGAAGGTGGCGGTCACGCCAGGACGACCAGGATGAGCACCAACGCGGCGAAGCCGAAGGCGAGGTAGCGGTGCACGCTGCCGTTGGGGACCCGGCGCGCCAGGCGCCCCCACCAGGCGACCGCGGCGATCACGGGCCCATAGGCGACGCGCTCGATCGCGTCGTCGACGCGCTGGTGGAAGGAGATGGCCTCGGGGAAGTAGCGGGACTCGGCGGCGTGGGTGACCTCGAGGTCGTGGTCGGGTCGCAGCACGTCGGCGAACACCCGCTGGAGCGGCTCGGCGAAGGACGTGGCGGTGATCTCCATGCGGGCGGTCTGCAGCTCTCGCCCGCAGCCCCACGCCTCGGCACGCCGGGGTCGGCGGAGCTCCGCGTGCCGGGGGGCGAGCCGGAGCGCGCCCCAGATCACGAGGATCCCGGCGAGGAGGCCCGTGACGAGCAGCACCGGCTCGATGGCGCCGTGCAAGGAGGCGAGATCGAGCCCGAGGCCCACCCGCAGCGCGCTCGGCGCGCCGCCGGGGAGCCCGGCGGCCGCCGCCCGGTCGAGGACGGGGAGCGCCACGCCGGGGACGACACCGAGCACCACGCACCCACCGGCGAGGAGGGCCATGCCGGCGAGCATCGAGGGCCCCACCTCCCGGGCGCCTCGGGCGCCCTCGGTGCGGGGCTGCCCCAAGAAGCCGACCCCGAGCGCCTTCACGAACGCCGTGGCGGTGAGCCCGCCGGTGATGGCCAGGGCGGCGACCCCGGACAGCAGGGCGGCCTCGGTGGTCGCGGAGTGGGAGGCGAAGCCGTGGAGGAGCCCTTGGAGGAGGAGCCACTCGCTGGCGAAGCCGTTCAAGCCGGGCAGCGCGCTGATCGAGAGGGCCCCGACCGCGAAGAGGACGGCCGTGGCGGGCATCTTCCGGGCCAGGCCGCCCAGGCGGTCGAGATCGCGGGTGCCGGCCGCGTGCTGGAGGGCGCCGGCGCCGAGGAACAGGCAGCCCTTGAAGAGGGCGTGGTTCACGAGGTGGAAGAGGGCGGCGAGGAGCACGAGCCCGGCCAGCAGCCGCTCGCCGCCGGCCGCGAGCGCCCCGGCCGCCCCGACACCGACGAGGACGAGGCCCACGTTGTCGACCGTCGAGTACGCGAGGAGCCGCTTGGTGTCCGTGCTGGCCGCGGCGTGGAGCGCTCCGAAGACGGCCGAGACGACGCCGAGGGCGGCGACCAGGAGCCACCACCACAGCTGCCCGCCGCCGAGGAGGTCCTCGCCGACGCGCAGGATGCCGTAGATGCCGAGGTTGACCATCGCCCCCGACATGAGGGCCGAGATCGGGCTCGGGGCCTCGGGATGGGCGCGGGGCAGCCAGACGTGCAGCGGCACGGCACCGGCCTTGGAGGCGAAGCCGAGGAGCGTGAGGACGAAGACGGCCGACGTGAGCGGCACCGAGCGCCGCCCACGGTGCGCGGCGATGGCCGAGAAGGTCTGCCCGCCGGCGTGGGTGGCGAGCAGCACCAGGCCGAGGAGGATCGCCGCCGCGCCGACGTGGGTCATGGCCGCGTACCACTGGGCGGCGTCGCGGGTCTCCGGGCGCCGGCGGTGCTCGGTGAGCAGCGCCAAGAGCGAGGTCAGCGCCATGAGCTCCCAGGCGACCATGAAGGTCGCGACGCTCGCCGCCGCCGGGACGAGGAGCAACGTGGCGAGGAACGCCGGCAGCGCCGCCGTGGCGGTCCGGCTCGGCGTCGCGTGGGCGCCGTAGCCGACCGAGTAGCACGCCGCCGCCAGCCCGACGACGGCGGTCGTGGCGACGAACAGGGCCCCGAGCGGGTCGAGGGACAGGTCGACGCCGGTGAGCGGGAGGACCTGTGCCGTGTGCAGGCTGAAGGGGTGCCCCGAGACGAGCACCCGGCCGGCGCCGGCCAGCGCCGCCAGGCACGCCGCCGCGCTCAGCAGCGCGGCGCCAAAGAGGCGGCGCCGGGCAGGCAGGATCGCGCCGAGCAGGGCCGCGGCGCCCGCTGCGCCGAGGCCGACGAGGTACGCCGTCGTGCTCAACGCCCGGTGAGCCCCCGCAGCGCCTCGGTGATCGCGAAGGGCTCCGGCGGGCAGCCGGGGATCTCGACGTCGACGGGGACCACGTCGCTCGCCGCCCCGATCACGCCGTAGGCGCCGGCGAAGACCCCGCCGCTCACGGCGCAGTCGCCGCAGGCGACGACCATCCGCGGCCGGGGGACGGCCTCCAGGGTCTTTCGCAACGGGGTCGCCATGTTCCTCGTGACCACACCCGTGACGAGGAGGGCGTCGGCGTGCCGGGGCGAGGCGACCAGGCGGACCCCGAAGCGCCCGGCGTCGCACACCGGGGCGAACGCCTGGGCGATCTCCACCTCGCAGCCGTTGCAGGAGCCGGCGTCGACGTGGCGCAGCTGCGCCGAGCCCGGGAACGGGGCCGGCGCCTCGTGCCGTACGGGCGACGGTGCCGCCTCGGTGACCGGACGCCCGCGCAGGGCAGTGAAGAGGGGGGTGCGGCGCACGATTGACGAAGTTATCATGCGCTCAGATGATCAAGACCTCCCAGCCTCCCGCACCGGTCGCCAGGGCGACCACCCCTCCGGCCCCGTGGGCGCAGCGGCGATGAGGGCGCGATCCCGGGACGCGGAGTGGGTGGTCTGCAGCTTCTGCTGGGCGAGCGTCATGCGAGCCGACGCCGAGCGCTGCGGGCGCTGCCCGCGCTGCGGCGCTCCGCCTGCTGGTCTCCGAGCGGCCCGAGGGCCGGGGAACGAGGCCGGTGCCGAGCACCGGGTGGCGGTACCGAGCGATCGGCCCGAGGACCGCGCGTAGGCCTCTCAGCGCGCCGCCCGCCGCCGAGGTGGCGCCGGGCGCTCCACGAACTCCAGGCCTTCGAGCTCAGCCAGGAGCTGGCGGGATTCGGCCAGCGTGCTCGTGAGGATGGCCTTCGCCACCTCCAACAGCTCGAAGATCCGGGGATCGGTCACCGAGTAGAGGACCGTCGACCCCTCCTTGCGGCTCTGCAGCACGTTCGCCCGCCGGAGGACCCCGAGCTGCTGGGACAGGTGGGACGCCTCGAGCCCCACCTCGGGGATCAGCTCGCCCACCGATCGCTCCCCCTCGCGCAGCAGCTCCAGCACCCGGATGCGCGCCGGGTGCGCCAGCGTCTTGAAGAAGTCCGCCTTCACTTGGTAGATGGGTCGGGTCACCGGCCGTAGGCTTCCATCACCCGCCGAACAGGCCACCATCCCGACCTCTTGTCGCCGGGCCTGCCAACGCCTGAGGAACACATCAACTCGTCAAGTTATCAGCTC
>DAHUZJ010000013.1 GCA_027306585.1 Acidimicrobiaceae bacterium
CGGCGTGCGCGTCTCGGCGGTCGCCACCCAGCTCACCGAGGGCTCGCTCGAGGTGACGGGCGTCGCCACAGACGTCGCCATCACAGGCGCCGGGTACCTGGTCGTCCGGCTCAACGGGCAGCAGCTCTTCACCCGGGACGGCGCGCTGACCGTCGACGCCGCCGGCAACCTGACCACGCTCTCCGGCGGCCAGGTCATGGGGTGGCAGGCGAACGCCGCCGGGACCATCAACACCAACGCGCCGATCGGTTCTGTCACCGTCCCCAAGGGAGAGACGATCGGGGCGTCGGCGACGACCGAGCTCAGCCTCTCGGGCAACCTGTCGGCGTGGAGCGGGTCGGCCACGACGACACCGCCGTCCACTACGACCACGTACAACGCCTACGACTCGCTCGGCAACGCCATCCCGGTCACGGTCACGATCACCGGCAAGGCGGGAACGGCAAACGAGTGGACGGTCGCCGCCACCACCACGGCGCCCACAGGCGCGAAGGTCAACCTGTACCCGACGGGGGCGACAGCGCCGGTCATCAAGTTCAACCCGACCACGGGGCAGATCGCATCGATCTCCGGCGCCACCGCCGCCTCCACAGGGGCGCTCACACTGCCGGTGACGACGATGCCGACGGGGTTCACATTCCCCCCCGGCGACACGTGGAAGCTCCATTTCCCGGCCCCGGGCACGAGCAGCGCAGTGACGCAGTACAGCGGCCAGAAGACGCTCCAGATCGTGAGCACCGACGGGTACCCGTCGGGCACGCTCGAGAGCTACTCGATCGGCAGCAACGGCGTGGTCACGGGCTCCTTCTCCAACGGGAAGACCAAGGCCATCGCCCAGATCGCCATGGCCGGCTTCCCCAACGCCTCGGGCCTCAACGACGTGGGCAACGGGCTCCTGGCCACCAGCCCCAACTCGGGCCAGGCGCAGGTGGGCGTGGCCGGCACCGGGCAGCTCGGCACCCTTCTCGGCGGCCAGCTCGAGCAGTCGAACGTCAGCATGGGGACCCAGCTGACCGACCTGATCACCGCCCAGGAGGCCTACCAGGCCAACACCAAGGTGATCTCTGCCACCCAGACGGTGATCCAAGCGCTCATGTCCATCTGACCGGCGCGGCCCCGGCTGGTCGGTGGCGGACCGACCAGCCGGGGACCGCGGCTCCATCCACCTTCCTCGGACGCGCTCAAGCCGGAGCCGCAACCTGCCGATGACAAGGTGCGCGCCAAGACGGCGGCCAGAGCTCCGCCGGCCAGGAAGGGCCGGACGACGAGCGCCACGTCTATCTCCCCAGAGGCTGCGCAATGTCACTGCGGTTCCCCATCGATCGCCCGGCGGCACGGCAGGTGCCGACGTGAGCACCGCCCTCATCGCTGCTGGCGACGAGCGCGTCAAGACCTACGACTTCCGGAGCCAGGAAGCGGTCGACCGGAACCGCATCCGCAAGCTCCAGCCGGTCTTCGAGGCGGCCGCGCACCGCATGGCGGGTGCCCTCAGCGCCAACCTCCGCCAGCCCGTGCACATGACCGTCGAGGGCTACGAGCAGTCCCCGTGGGAGGACTACTCCCAGAACATGGACGACCCGACGTTCCTCGCCGGGGCGGCGATCATCGGCCTCGACGGACGGCTCATCGTCCAGGTGCCGTCGGAGCTCGTGATGGCGCTCGTCGAGATCCTGCTCGGGGGCACGGGTGAGGACCAGCCGTCGCGGCTGAACCTGACCGACCTCGAATTCTCGCTGATGAGCTCGCTCGTCGACGACATGCTCGCCTCGATGCCGTCCGCCTTCGACGCCTTCATCGAGATCGGGATCGGCGTCGTGCAGAAGCTCCGCAGTCCCATCTACCTGAAGGTGGGACGCCCCGGGGAGATGTGCCTCCTCGTGCAGCTCAACGTGTCCATCGGGGACCGGCGCCAGCGGTCGCTCCACCTGTGCCTGCCGCTCACGGTGCTCCACCCCATCCTCGAGGCCTTCGAGCGCCTCCAGCAATCGGAGGGGTTCGACGGCGGGTTCCGGCTGGCGAACGCCGAGGAGCGCCTGCGCCTCGTGCCGGTCGACCTGCAGGTCGCCTACCCGCCGGTGGCCCTGACGACGACCGAGGTCCTCGGCCTGCGAGTCGGTGACGTCATTCCGCTGCACCTCGACAAGGACGACCGCCACGCGCACCTCGACGTGGTGGCGGCCGGCCGGCGGATCGGCAAGGGAGTCCTCGTGGAGCAGGGCAAGCGTCTCGCCTGCACCGTCACGAGCTGGAGAGAGGAGAGGACATGACCGACGTCGCTTCCGCACCGGGCGGGCCCGAGACGTTCGCCGGCGCGGGCGCCACGGGCGTCCCGGGGCCAGCGCTCCCCGGGGCCGGTGTCGCGGGGAACGGGGCCGCGGGGATGGCGCCCACACTCGCCCGACCGGACGGGCCGGGCGCTGGCCTCGGTGTCGCCACCGCGCCCATGAGCCCGACCCAGGGCCTGGTGGACGACGCCGTGCGGGCGCTCCCGCTGGAGGCGCTCCACGACGTGGAGCTCCACGTCGAGGTGGTGCTCGGCCGGGCGCGCATGGCCCTGCGCGATCTGCTGGCCGCCCACCCCGGGACGACCATCGAGCTCGATCGGGCGGTGCACAGCACGGTCGACGTCATGGTGAACGGGACCCTCTTCGCCCGCGGTGAGATGGTGGTGGTCGACGACTCGGAGATCGGTGTGCAGATCACCGAGGTGATCGGTGTCGACGCCGGACGGGACGGCCGGTCGTGAGCCCGGCGACCCTCCTGGCCGCTGCGCACAGCAGCGTGACCGCGGCCCAGGACGTGTCGATCGGCCACATCCTGCTGCAGATGGTGCTGGCCCTCGGCGTCATCGTGGGCGGCATCTGGGGATTCGGCAAGATCATGGGGCGCGGTCGGGGGAAGCGGCGCACCGGGGTCCGCAACCGCGGGCGCGCCGACGGACTGACCGTCCTCTCCCGGCAGATGATCGGGAAGGGGAAGTCGATCGCCGTCGTCCAGGCCGGCGAGCAGTGCTTCCTCGTCGGCATCGGGGAGGCGGGGCTCACGCCACTCGGCGAGCTCACGACGGCGGCGGGCACCTCGCGGCCCGAGGAGCGGACGTTGCCTGACGTCGTGGCCCCCGCCCCCGCCACGCCCACCCCGATGACCCTGGCGTCGCTCGCACCGCTCGACCTGGCCGGGCTCGACCTTTCCGCCCTGGTCGGGAGCGCACCGACTGCCGCTGCGGCCCCGACGGGCAACGGGGCGGCCGTCCGCGGCGCTCCTGCCGCCACGGCGGGGGGTTCCCCGTCGATGCGGGCGTGGCTCGACAACCTGCGGGAGGCGACCGTCCGGCGGTGAACCGCAACCGGCTGCCGGGAGCGTCCCGCAGCCGGCGATCCCGCAGCCGGCGATCCCGCAGCCGGCGATCCCGCAGTTCGACCGTGAAGGTGCCCCGTCGCGGGCGACGAAGAGCGAAAGGAGGAAGCGCGTGGCCCACCTGTTGGCGGCCGGCGGCCAGATCACGATCAACCTGGGCAAGACCGTCGGCCAGCCGTCGTCGAGCCTGCTCGTCATCCTGGCGCTGGCGGTGCTCACCCTGGCGCCGTCGATCCTGATCCTGCTGACCGGCTTCACCCGCATCGTCATCGTCCTCGGCCTCACGCGCCAGGCGCTGGGCCTCCAGACGACGCCGCCCAACCAGGTGCTCGTCGGGCTCGCGCTGTTCATCAGCATCTTCCTCATGGCTCCGACCCTGTCGACGCTCAACCACGTCGCAGTACAGCCCTACCTCCACGGTCAGCTCAACGCCACCCAGGCCATCGCCCGAGGGGAGGTGCCCCTCAAGGAGTGGATGCTGCGGCAGACGGGCCAGCAGGAGCTGGCCCTCACCACCCACGCGGCCCACCAGAGCCCGGCGCACCCGATGCAGGCGTCCTTCACGGCGATCGTCCCGGCGTTCCTGCTCTCGCAGCTGCGCAGCGCGTTCATCATCGGCTTCGTCATCTTCGTGCCGTTCCTGATCATCGACCTCGTGGTGGCTTCCACGCTGATGTCGATGGGCATCGTGATGCTGCCGCCCACGCTGGTGTCCTTGCCGTTCAAGCTGCTCATGTTCGTGCTCGTCGACGGGTGGGTGCTGGTCGTCCACACCCTGCTCACCAGTTTCCGATGACATCGCAGGTCGCGCTCCATCTCGCCGCGGGGGCGATGATGACGACGGCGAAGATCGCGGCGCCGATCCTCCTGTCGACGATGGTCGTCGGGCTGATCGTGTCGCTGTTCCAATCGGTGACCCAGATCCAGGAGGCGACCCTCACGTTCGTGCCCAAGCTCGTCGTCGTCGGGCTGGTGATCGGGATCGGCGGGCACTGGATGCTGGCGCAGTTCATGGGGTACGTGCACGAGCTCTTCGGCGAGCTGCCACAGCTGCTGAGCTCCGGCTAGGTCGAGCGGCACCGTGCAGATCGACATCAGCGCACCCTGGCTGATCGCCTTCGTCCTGGTGCTGGCCCGGGCCCTCGCCTGGCTGCTGGTCGTCGCCCCGTTCTCCAGCGCCGCCATCCCCCGGATGGCCACGGTCGGCATCGCGGCGGGTCTCGCCATGCTCGTGGCGCCCCAGCTCGAGCGGGGCCCGCTTCCCACCGACACCGCCGGGCTCCTCGGCGCCCTGGTGCTCCAGATCGCCACCGGGCTGGCGCTCGGGTTCGTGGTCCAGCTGCTGCTGTCGACGGCGTCGGCGGCAGGCTCGATGCTCGACCAGGTGGGCGGGCTGACGATCCCCCCGTCACTCGACCCGCTGACCCTTTCCCAGACGTCGCTCCTGGGCCAGTTCTACGAGCAGATCGTGGTGCTCCTCCTGTTCGCCACCAACGGTTACATGATCCTCATCGACGGGTTCGTGCGGTCGTTCTCGGGTCCCGGCTTCTCCCTCCAGTCGGCCGGGACCGTCGGCACCACCGTCGTCACCGACCTCGGCACCTTCTTCACCTCGGCGCTCGAGATGGCGGGGCCCATCATGGTGGTGCTCTTCGCCGCCCAGATCGTCCTCGGGCTGCTGTCCAAGGCCGCCCCTCAGGCCAACGTCTGGCTGCTCGGCTTCCCCCTGCAGGTGTTCCTCGTCCTCGTCTTGGTGGCGATCACCATGTCGCTCGTGCCGGCGTACGTCACCGAGCTCGTGACGCGCGCCGTGGGCGACGGCGCCCGCATGTTCGGGGGCCTCTGATGGCGGCGGCCGACAAGCACTCCAAGACCGAAGCACCGACGCAGAAGCGGAAGCAGAAGGCGCGCGAGGATGGGCAGGTCGCCCGGTCGCCCGATGTCGCGGGGTGGCTCGCCATTCTCTTCGGCACCATGCTCCTGCCGTGGCTCGTGTCGTCGGCCCGAACCCGGCTCATGTCGGTGACCGGGTCGGCGGCCACCGTCATGGGCCACCCGACGCTGCCCGGAGCCCTCGGCGTCCTGGCGACAGGCCTGCGCCAGTTCCTCCTGCAGGCGGTGCTGACGGGCGGCGTGTTCATGGCCGTCGGGGTGCTCGCCAACATCGCCCAGGTGGGCCGGGCCGCGTCCTTCAAGGCGGCCCGACCGCGCCTCTCCCATCTCAGCCCCCGGACGGGCTTCCAGCGGATGTTCTCCCCCAAGGCGGGGTGGGAGCTGGCCAAGCAGGTGCTCAAACTGGTCGTGCTGGCCGCCATCGCCTACTTCTCGCTGCGGACGCTCATCGCCGACGTCGCCGGCAAGACGCCGGTCACGCTCGGTCCGCTCCTCAGCTTTGCCGCCTCGTCGCTGCTGTCGTTCGTGCGGACGGTGGCGCTGATCGGCTTCCTCCTCGGCGTCGCCGACTTTGCCGTCCAGCGGCACCGCGTCACGCAGTCGCTCAAGATGACGAAGCAGGAGGTGAAGGACGAGCGCAAGGACCAGGAGGGCAACCCCGAGATGAAGGGCCGCCTCCGCCGCCAGCAGTACGCCATCGTCCGCAGCCGCATGATGGCGGCGGTCAAGACCGCCGACGTGGTGGTCGCCAACCCGACGCACTTCGCCGTGGCGCTCCGGTACGACGCCTCGAGCTCCGGGGCGCCCAAAGTGGTGGCCAAGGGGGTGGACGGCCTCGCCGTGCGGATCCGGGAGGAGGCCGCCCGCCACGGGGTGCCGGTGGTCGAGGACCCGCCGCTCGCGCGGTACCTTCATGCCGTCTGCGAGGTCGAACAGCCGATCCCGGTGGCCGTGTTCGTGGCCGTCGCTCGGCTGATCGCCTTCGTGTACGCGCTCGCACCCTCCACCCGCGGCGTGGGCGTGCACCGGCGTCCGTACTCGGTGGTCCCGGAGATCCCCGAGGGTCCTCGCCGGCCGGTGGCGGCCCGTCGCCGACGCCGGGCCCTTGCGGCCGCCGGCGGTGGGGGCCAGCGGTGACGACGACGGTGCGCCCGTCGCGCCCCGTCGCACGCGCCCGGCATGGCGCGGGCCGCCCCGCGCCGTTCGTCGGCTTGGCGGGATCTGGTTATCGTCTCTGCCAGGGGAGCGTGCAGAGGGGAGCGCATGCGACGGGAGGATGACCGACGGCTGGTCACCGAGGTGCTCATCGAGTCCGGTGACCGCATGCAGCTGCGCATCCTCGACCCCGACGCGGGGCCGCCCGGGCTGCTCGACCTGCTGGCGCACCACGCGCGGGCGGGGGACCAGGTGACCCTGGTCCACGTCGGCGACACCTGGACCGCCTCCACGCTGTCCCACGAGTGGCCGTTCGGGCCCGAGCTCGCCACGAACCTGTTGGCCGACCGCAACCCGAAGGTCGTCGAGCGCGCCGAGTCCCGAGTGCTCCAGGTCGGGTCGGCGGGCGGTTTCGCCGTCGTCTCGACCCCTGGCCCGTCCCACCAGCCGCTCCCACGCTGGATCTTCGGCGTGACGCGGCATCCGGTCTCCCTGGTGGTCGGCCGGGTGCGGCGTGACCGCACGCTCCGTCTCGCCACCTTCAGCCGCAGCTCGCAGTTCCTCGCCCGAGTGGCCGGCCGTGAAGGCGACGGACCCCAAGAGCCGGTCCCCGCCGAGATCCTCAGCCGGCGTGCGCCTGCCCGCTCGACCGTGTACCGGTTGGCCTTCGCGTTCCCGCCTGTCCGGCGGGAGCGGCTGGACGGCGCCGGCACCGCTCCGGAGCACGGTCCGGACGGCGGCAGTGGCCAACGCGGGGTGGACGACCGATGAGCGGCGAGCCCCGCCCGGCGGGACCCCTGCCCTCCGCGAGCCCCGTGGCGGTGACGGCCGGCGACCTGCCCGCTGTCCTGCACGCCGCCCTCGGCGCCTTGGCCGACGTGCTCGACGAGCTCGGCTACCGGCAGCTCTACGCCCAGGGTGTCACGCCGGCCCTCTTCGCCGACGACCCGGTCCGCACCCTTGCGGCGCTGGCCGCATGGCCAGCGCCCGAGCGCGAAGTGCTGCGACTGCTCGGCCTCGGTGCCGCCGCCGACGCCAGGGCGCTCCCCTCGGCATTGGCGGCGGCGCTGCCGGCCCTGCGGGCGGCGGGGCTCGTCACGGGCGAGGGCGCCACGGTCCGGGCCGAGAGCTGGGTCGTGGTCCCCGTCCTCGGCGGGCACCTGCTGACCCGGCTCCCACCGGGGTACCTGGCGACC
The DNA here is from genome assembly GCA_027306585.1 of Acidimicrobiaceae bacterium. Lineage (GTDB taxonomy): Bacteria > Actinomycetota > Acidimicrobiia > Acidimicrobiales > RAAP-2 > DAHUZJ01. Next base: position 7,602 of record DAHUZJ010000013.1, read on the forward strand.
GGGACCACAGGCGGTCGCGCCTACCTCGGTCCCGACTCGCTGCGCCTGGCCGGGGCGCTGCCGGCCGCCCGGGGCCGCCGGGTGCTCGACCTGGGGGCAGGGTGTGGGGTCCAGGGCCTCCTGGCCGCGCCTGGTGCGGCGGAGGCCGTCCTCGTCGACCTCGAGCCCGACGCGGTCCACCTGTCGGCCTGCAACCGCGTCCTCAACCGGGTCCCCCACCCGGTCCGCGTCCTCGCCGGCGACCTCTACGCCCCGGTGGCGGGGGAGCGCTTCGACCTCATCGTGGCGCTGCCGCCGTACGTACCCGGCGTGGCGGGCGACCGGCAGTCCACGGTGACGGCCGGTGGCCCCGACGGCCTCCGCCTCCTGCGGCGCATCGTGGCGGGAGCCACCGCGCACCTCGCCCCGGGCGGGGAGCTGGTGGCCCTGTGCCAGCTGCTGTGCCGGGACCGGGTGCCGCTCCTGGCCGACGAGCTCTCCTCGCTGGCGCCCGAGCTCGACGCCCGGCTCGCCGTCGCCGACTGGCACCCACTCCAGCCGTACCTCGTCGAGCTGGCGACCGGCTTGGTCGGCCGCGGTGGGGGGACCACCGGTCCCGACTCGCCGGTGGGCATCGGACCGGCCGGCGGCGCCCGCACGGACGGTGTCCGCGACCTCGTTGCGCGCTACAGCGCCTCCTTGCGGCCCCTTGGCGTGACCGGTGTGTGCACGGCGATCCTCCGACTGCGGCGGCCGTCGGCCGGAGGCGTGCCCGGCTCGGTCCGGGTGGTCGGCAGCCGGCCGCTCGCCGGTGAGGACGTGCTGGGCCCTGCCCCCGGCCTGGTGGTGTCGGCGGACCACGCGCTCCAGACGGCCGTCGCCGACGCTGCGGCGTCCGTGGTGGAGTCCCCGACCGCCGCGCTCTTGCGGGCGCTCGACGGCCGGCGGACGATCGCCGAGGCCGCTGCCGCTGCGTGGGGCCGGCTCGCCGGTGCCCATCCCGCCGACGTGGTCGACCAGGCCGTGCACCGGGTGGCGCAGTTGCAGGACCAAGGTCTGGCGGTCCCGGTGGCCGGTGCCGACGCCACGGTGGGGGTGGGCTGACATGCGGGCCCTCCGGTCCTACGTGCTCGCCGGCGGGCGCCTGCGTCGGGGTGCGGCGTCGGCAGGGCTGCGCCTGCGCCCGGTGGACGTCGAGGCGAGCAAACGGTCCGGCCCCGATGCCGGCTCCGTCGCCGACGGCGGGCCTCGTGCCGACCCCACGAGCCGCGCCCACCGCCGCGTGACCGACGCCCAGCGCGAGCAGGCGGCCCGGCGCCTCGGCCAGGCCCAGCGCGAGGGCCGGTTCGCCACCTCCGACCTCTACGAGCAGCGGATGGAGCAGCTGTTGACGGCGCGGCGCCAGGAGGACCTGGACCGGTTGGTCGGCGACCTCGACGGGCTGGTGCCGAGCGGGATCCGACGCCAGCTGCTGCGAGTGCTCGCCCAGGCCCACGCCGACGGCCGGCTCGACCTCGAGGAGCTCGAGTCGCGCACGGACCGCTGCCTCGAGCCGTTGCACCGATCAGCGGCGGACACCCTGGTCGGCGATCTTGGCTATCGGCTCGAAGGGCCGGAGCGTCGGCCGGCGCGCGCCGCGGCCTGGCGCAGGGTGGGGCGTCGCATCGGTGTGCCGGCGGCGGTGGGTGGCGTGGTGGGGACCGCACTCGTGGCGGTGCCGGCGGGACTGGACCTCCCTGGCGGCGTGGCCCAGTGGCTGCCGCTGGCCCTCGGGACCGGCGCCTTCAGCGCCGTGGGCAGCGGCATCGTGACCGTGGCCTGGCGGGCCCGGCCACCCTCGCGGCGGCCGCTGCACCGGCCATGAGGGCGGTCACCCTGCTCGCTGTGTGCAGCCGTGGCTGCTACGCTGCGCGATTGCAACGAATGGGGAGGATGGGGCACCCCGGGGGAGCGTGCCGAACGCCACGTTGCGGTGTCGTTCGGCGGGGAGGCGGTGACACGTGACGACCTACCTCCTGTCCCAGGAGGGTCGCAACTGCCGGGTTCATGCGGTTTGGTGGACGCCCGACGGTGAGGAGACGGAGGGCGTCGTGCTCATGCCCGACCGCAGGCTGGCGGCGCGCCTGGCGCACAGCCTGAGCGTGCTGTCCGAGGCCGTGTGGAGCCAGAGCATCGACGCACCCGACCAGCCGTTGACCCTTCCCAGGGCGATGGCCGAGCTGGGACCCGGCAGCGGCCCGGCGGCCGGGCCGTCCGGGGGGACCGACCGAGCCTCCGGCGGTGCCGCAACGACCGGCGCCGGGCTCGACGAGGGGTCCGGCCAGGCGCGCGGTGAGATTGCATCGAGCGGCGACCGGCCGCCGTCCGGCGCCACGCGGCTCCGAGCCCGTATCGCCGAGGACGAGGCACGAACCATCGTCGAGCTGACCGGCGGCCTGTCCGACGACACCATCGCCGCGGTGAGGGAGGAGATCGCCCGAGAGCTGGCCGCCGCCGCCGCGGCGAGGGGCGGCCCGGCGCTCTCGGAGACCGACCGGCGGTGGCAGCGGTTCCGGCGCATCGACCCCGTCGGCTTCCTCGCCCTGTGGGCGGAGGACGACGACCCGTCGGCGCCCTTCTTGGCGTGGGCGATCGGGCGTCCGGTCGAGACGGTGGCGGACGGTGACACCCCCGTGGCGAGCGCCGGCGACGCCGCGCCGGTGGTCACCCGCAGCGTCGAGCTGGGCGAGGGCATCGAGGTGCACATCACTCCGGACTCGGTGGGCGACGAGGCGGTCCTGCGGATCGACATGGAGTCCGACGGCGAGACCCTGGCGTACCTCGACATCGAGGACGTCGAGAGCTTCGGGCATGCCGGCGCCCTCCTGACCGAGCTGCGCGAGCGGCTCACCCCCCAGTTCCTCGTCGACGCCGTGGTGCGCACGGCCGCCGCCTACCGCGGGGCACCGAGCGACGAGGACCTCGAGGCCTTCGACGTCGTGGTCAAGCGCCTCATCCGGTTGCTCCCGGCGGGGGAGTCCGGCACCGCGCTCGAGGGTGGCGGGTCGCTCTCGCTCGATGCGCCCGGCGCGACGACGGAGCCGACCTCGTAGCTCAGGTCGAACCGGCTTCCCGGCGCCGGTCGTGGCGCCCGGCCCGGCCACATCCTCGTCGCAGGGTCGCGCTAGCCGCCGTCTCCCTTCGCCGCCCGCCGGCGACCCCGGAAGGCGCTCCCCAGCACGGACAGCGCCGCCACCCCTGGCAGCACCACCATGGCGGCCGCCCGCTCGTGGCGCAGCAGGAGGGCCAGGGCGACGAGCACGAGCGTCGCCACGAACAGCTCGGGCGTGTCGCCCACGAGGAAGTCCAGCCAGAACCGCCCGAAGGCCACCAGGCCGCGCCGTACTCGGGAGGTCACCTGTTGCGCCGGGGCGGTCACGAGCGCACCCCATCGGCAGCGGAGGGCGTGCTCTCGACGGTCGCCGGACGGCCTCGGCGGGTGCCGGGGACGAGCGGCCGGAGGAAGGCCACGCCGAGGAGCGTCACCAGCGCGAAGACTCCGATGAGCACCGGGATGGCGAGGTCGCTGCCGGGCCAGTGCACGCCCGCTCCCTCGCCCGTCCAGAAGAGGCCGAAGCTGGTCAGCATGATGCCGACGACGGTCTTGATCGTGTTCTCGGGCACCATCGAGAGCTGCCGGGCCACCAGGAGGCCGACCCCGACGACGACCACGACGGCGGCCAGCGCCGCCAGGGCGGCGGTGCCCAGCCGGTGCTGGCTCGCCCCCAGGCTGATGACGATGAAGACGACCTCCATCCCCTCCAGGAAGACGCCCTTGAACGCCACGGCGAACCCCAGCCGATCCCGTTGCGGGCGCCCCGCATCCCCCGTTGTGTCACGCCGCAGCTCGGCGCTCGTCTTGGCGTAGATGGCGTCCTCGTCGTGCAGCGCCTTGTGGCCGCTCGCCCGCAGGATCGCCTTGCGCAGCCACGACAACCCCAGGACGAGCAGGAGGGCACCGACCAGTACCCGGAGCGCGTCGATCGGGACGTAGTGGATGAGCGGGGCACCGACCGCGCCCACCAGCACGGCCAGCACGGCCACGGCCGCCGCCGACCCTTCGAGCGCCGACCGCCACCCGCGCGTGGTCCCGGCAGCCAGCACGATCGTCAGGGCCTCGACCGCTTCGACGCACGAGGCGCCGAACACGGCGAGCAGCAGGACGACCGTGGAGGTGGTGCTCATGCGGAGGTCGCTCCCTTCCTCGGGGTCCGAGCCCGCGCCACCCATCCTGCCGCACGCCGGCCTGCCGCCGTGCACGACGGTGAGCACGACGGTGAGCACGACGGTGAGCACGACGGTGGGCACGACGGTGGGCGACGGGCAGGGCCGGTCACGCCGGCACCCCGACCGGGCGGCGCTCTGCCCGGGCGTCGCCCGGGGCCGACCCGGCCCTGCCGGCCCCACCGGCCCCACCGGCCCGGTGCGCCGCCTCGCCCTCGGGCTCGTCGGGGAATACGACGGATCCCCCCGGCTCGAGGACCAGGCCGACCGCCGTGCCGCGGCTCGCCCGCCGTTCGCTGTGGATGCCGGCCATCCGGGTGCCGTCGGGGAGGTCGACCACGAGCTCGTAGCTCCGGCCACGAAAGGCGGTGTCGCTGACGGCACCCACGAGGTGCCGCACCTCGGCATCGGGGTCACAGAGACGGACCCCGGTCGGCCGCACGGCGAGCACGGCCGGCCCCTGGAGGGGTTCGGCTCCCACCCGGGCCTCGATCGGACGGGCGCACGGGAAGCCGACGGGCTCGACGAGCGTGTGGCCTCGGGTCCCGACCCCGACCGGGCGGACGGCGAGCTCCCCGGCCAGGCCGGTGAAGCGCGCCACGAAGAGGCTCGCCGGTGCGTGGTACACGTCTTCCGGCGTTCCGAGCTGGACGAGGGTGCCGCCCTGGAGCACGCCGACCCGGTCGGCCAGCGCGAAGGCTTCGAGCTGGTCGTGGGTGATGTAGATCGTCGTGGCGCCGGCATCGCGCACGAGCGAGGCGATCTCGACCCGCATGCGCTCGCGCAGGTCGGCGTCGAGGTTCGAGAGGGGCTCGTCGCACAAGAGGAGGCCCGTGTCGGCGACGAGGGCTCGCGCCAGCGCCACCCGCTGCTGCTCACCACCCGACAGCTGCGCCGGGTACCGGTCCGCCAGGTGGCCGAGCCCGACCCGCTCGAGCATCGTGCCCGCTCGCTGGCGGGCAGCGCCGCGGGAGAGCCGGTGCCGACGGAGGGCGAAGGCGATGTTGTCGATCGCCCGCAGGTGGGGCCACAGCGCGTAGTCCTGGAACACCATCGACAGGTCGCGTCGTTCGGGCGGGAGGTGGGTGCGGTCGTCGGCGACCGTGGTGTCCCCGATCACGATCCGCCCGCCCGTGAGCCGCTCGATCCCGGCAAGCGCCCGCAGGAGGGTGGTCTTGCCCGACCCTGAGGGGCCGAGGAGCACCATGAAGGTGCCGGGCTCGACGGCGAACGACGGTCCCCGGAGGGCGTGGTTGCCCCCCGGGTAGACCTTGGACGCGTGCTCGACGACGAGTTGTTCAGCCACGGATGGTTGCTCCTATTCGACGCCACCCGGCCGGGGTGAGGAGCCGGTACGCCAGCAGGGCGATGCTCACGACGAGCAGCGCGATGCAGACGGCGATCACCGACTGGGCCATGCCGAGACCGTAGTGGTAGGTGCTGAGGTTGTTCTGGATGGAGACCGAGAGGGGCGGCGAGCCCGGCGAGTAGAGGAGCTGGGAGATCGGCAGCTCGAGGAAGATGCCGCAGAACGTGTAGAGCCACGCCATGAGGAGCGGCCGGGAGATCGCCGGCAGCACCCCCCGGCCGAAGGCGCGCAGCGCCCCGGCCCCATGGGCACGGGCGGCGTCGTGGAGCGAGGGCTGGACCTGGGACACCGGCCCCACGAGGACGCGAGCGTTGGTCGGCAGGCTCGATGCCGTGTACCCGATGACGAGCAACGTGGTCGTCTGGTACAGGTTGATGCCGAGGGTCGAGAAGAACGGCAGGTTGTAGGCGAAGATGTACCCGGCGGCGAAGACCACACCGGGCAGTGCCACGGCCGCCAGCAGCAGGAAGTCGAGCAGGTGGGTGGCACGGGTGCGCTGGCGGGAGAGCATGCGGGCGGCGAGGAACCCGCCCACCACGGTGACCGACGCGGTCACCGCCCCGTAGGCGAGGGACCGCACGAACGGCCCCGATGCCCCCGCCTGGTGCAGGAAGGCGGCGTAGTTGGCCCCCGTGATGCGGGCCGACGCGCCGAGGTCGGCGAGCAGCGACCCGGTCACCGCCCCGACGGTCGGCGCCCCGATGGCGACGAGGAAGAAGCCGCCCACCCCCACGGCCGCCACCGCCGTGCCGAGCGGCGACAGCTGCCGGCGGACGGCTTGACGCGTGCGGCCGGAGAGCACGGCGTAGGCCCGCCCCCGCAGCGCCCGCGCCTGGAGCACCAGTGGGACGGCGACCGAGGCCACGAGGATGACGCCGATGGCGGCCGCCCCGGGGAAGCTGGGGGGGAAGTTCCCGATCGCCTGGTACAGCTGGTACGTGGCAAGGGGGAAGTGCGACTGGTAGGCGAGCGTGTCGGCCACCCCGAAGTCACTGACCGTCTCGGCGAAGCCGATGGCGAGCGCCGACCAGATGGCCGGCGCCAGGATCGGCAGCACCAGGCGGAGCGCCGCCATGCGGGACGCGCCGTGGACGCGGGCGGCGTCCTCGAGCTCCTGCCCCAGCCCCGCGAGCGAGGCGGTCACGGTCAGGTACGTGAACGGCACGCAGCGGATGCCGAGCAGTAGCACCACGCCGAACGGCCCCATGACGGCGTGCTGGAGGGCCACCGACCCGAGCCCCACCCGGTCGAGGACGCCGTCCTTCACCACCAGCCGCTCCCAGCCGACGGCCGGGAGCCAGGACGGGACGATGAGGACGAGCCACATGCCGAGCCCCACGACCCGGCGACCGGGCAACGTGGTTCGGCCGGCGAGCCAGGCGACCGGCAGCCCGATGGCGAGGCCGATCGCCGCCGCCCCGCCGCTCACCCACAGGGAGTTGACCACCGACACGGCCGTCGCACCGGTGAAGATCGTCCGCAGGTAGCTCAACGTGAACCACTGCGGTCCCTGGTCGAAGAGGCGCGGGGAGACCGAGATGACGAGGAAGCAGGCACACGGCGCCAGGATGAACAGCGCCACGAGGCCCCACAGCGTCGGGCGCAGCACGCGGCCCAGCCGGGACGAGCCTGTCCAGGCGCGCCAACGGTCGAGGACGAGGGCGCGCCCGGGACCGCGGCGCCTCGTGCCGGGACCTGTCTCGCCGCCGGCGCGAGGCGTCCCGGGCGCCGCTCCGGCGTCGGGGACGGCGTCGGCGATCGTCACGCGGCCGCCTCGCTACCCGACCTGGCGGCCGGGTAGCGAGGGAGGGGACGGCCACCGCGCGGAGATCCGCCGGACGGTGCGGGCACGGACGGATCCAGGCACGGACGGATCGCCGTCGGCGGCGACAGTGGGGGAGTGCCCCGCGGCCGTCACTTGGCGATTGTGTTCTCGAACCAGGTGTTCACTGTGCTCTCCCGGGCGCCCCACGTGTAGGGGTCGATGTGCTGGACCTTGGTGGAGGAGAGGGAGGGCAGTGTCGGACGGGGCTGGACCCCCTCCACGACCGGGTAGTAGAGCGAGTCGCCGTGCGGGTCGCCTGTCTTCATGACGGCCTGACCCTTCTTCGACAGGACGAACTCGGCGAACCGCTTCGCCTCGGCGATCTCGGTCTTTGTCGCCTTGGCGTCGATCCCGATGTTGGAGGAGAGCGACGTCACCGGGTCGAGGTACTTGACGGTGAGTGTCGGGTCTGTGTGCTCCGCTCCGATGCCCGCCGAGCTCTGCACCAGCGCCAGCTTGATCTGGCCGCTGGTGAGCGCTTGGAGCGTGGGCCCGTTCGTCGGGTTGATCACGAGGCCGTTGCTCTTGAGCGACGTGAAGTACTGCTTGCCCTTTGTGACGCCGCCCAGGGCGTTCATGAGCCCGGCGATGAAGGGGTAGGTCGGGCCCGACTGGCTCGGTGTGTTCATCCCCACGGCGCCCTTCCACTGGGGCTGGAGGAGCTGCTGCCAGGAGGTGGGCGGCGAGGTGACGACCGACTTGTTGTAGACGACCGCCGCCATGAGGGTCACGCCGGTCGGTACGAAGCTCTTGTCCTTGGGGAGGTTCGCCTTGCCCAGGGCGTCCCACTTGACGTTCGGCTCGAAGCCCTTGACCAGCAGCCCCTGCTGGTCCAAGGAGGCGAACGCTGTGGCGCCGTCCACCCACAGCAGACCCCAGTGCGGGTTGTTCTTGGACGCCTCGATCTGGGTGAGCAGCGGGCCGGTCGAGTTTGTGTCGAGCTTGGTCGGGATCCCCGTCGCCTTCTGGAAGGCCTTCACCATGGCTGTGTCGTAGCCTTGGGCGGAGTACACGACGAGCGGCACCTTCTTCGCTGCCGCTCCGGCCGGAGGGCTGCTCAGGGCCATGCCGCCGCCCAGCAGGGCGAGGGCCGACGTGGCGGCGCCGACGGCTCGGAGGCCCCTTTCAGGGCCACGGGCGCAACGGCGGCGTCCCAGGGCTGACAACACGCGATCCCCTCTCGGTCGATGTCGGGTGACGACGGTTCGAAAGGTACGGGTCCGGCGTTAACCGACCGCGACGCCCGTGTGACGCCCGGCTGAACTTCTCGCCGCTCTTGGATGTCACGCGTCCGCAACAGCCGCAACGCGAGCGCTCGATATTGCAGCAGACCTGTATGTGGACAGGAGCCGGTCACGCGGGCGCCTCGGCCCCAGACGATGCCGGGGGGTCGCCGTGGGCGGCAGGGCGCCGCGCGGGGCTGCCGGGGCCGGCGTCCCCGGGGTGGCTCAGGTCGAGACGTCGATCAGGGCGGCGAGCCGGTCGAGGAAGGGCACCTGGGAGGCCAGGATGCGGGCCCGTGCCTCGCGGAGCCCGAACCATGCGGCCCGGTCCACCTCCGGGAAGGCACGCCGGACGCCCGAGCGCGGGGGCCACTCGAGCTCGAAGGTGTTGCTGCGGACGGCGGTGACGTCGAGGTCCCACTCGGTGGCCCAGGCCGTGACCCGCTTCCCGCCCCGCTGGACGAGGTCGCCCAATGCCAGGCGTGTCCCGGGTGGCGGGGCACCGCCGAGCTCTTCGGCGACCTCTCGCTCGGCGGCGGCCAGGAGGTCCTCGCCCTCGTCCACCTCGCCCTTGGGGATCGACCACGCGCCCATGTCACGCCGAGCCCAGATCGGGCCGCCCGGGTGGACGAGGAGGACCTCGAGCGTGGCGCGGCCCCGGCGAAACAGGAGCAGCCCGGCGCTGTGCCGCGTCACCGCGGCTCGGTGGCCAGCCAGGCGAGGACGCCGCCGGCGAGGTTCTCGGCCGGCCACCCGGCTCGCGCCAGGGCCGCCGCGGCGGCGGCCGACCGCACGCCGGCGTGGCACACGACGACGATCGGCCGGTCGGTCGGCAGCTCGCCGACGCGGTCGCCCAGCTGGCCCAGCGGGACGTGGAGGGCACCGGGGAACGCCCACTCCGCCACCTCGGCCGGCTCGCGCACGTCGAGCACCGCGAGGCGCTCGCCGGCCGCCAGGCGCTGTCGCAGCTCCTCGGGGTGGACGTCGACGGTCATGTGGCCTCCCTCCAGTGCGCTGCACTGCTGCGGCAGTGGCTCTGGAGCGCCCTGTCTAGTGGCTCCGACGGCCCAAGGGAACCACTGCCCAGGGTGGCCGTGCCGGTACGCTGGAACCGGTGTCGAACGACCGCCAGCTGCTCGCCGACGACGAGGAAGTGCTGGTCGACACCCGGTTGCACTGGATCCCGCTCCTCGGGCCGGGGCTGCTGACGGCAGCAGCGGTGGCCGCCGCCGTGGCCATCGGCGTGGGGCTGCCCCAGGCGCCCGTCGCGGTGGCGTGGGTGCTGGCGGCGATGGTCGCCCTCCCCGCCCTGTGGCTGTTGGGGCGGTTCCTCCGCTGGCGGGGTGTCCGGATCGTGGTCACGACCGGCCGCCTCGTGTACCGCCGCGGCGTGGTGGGGCGCGACGTCGCCCAGCTTCGCCTCCAACGCGTGGCGGAGGTGCACTGCACCCAGACGCTGCGCGGCCGCCTCCTTGGCTGCGGGCGGCTGGTGCTCGAGATCTCCGGCGGCGAGTCCATGGTGCTCGACGACGTCCGGCGTCCCCGGATGCTCCAGCGGGTCATCGCCAACCAGCTCGACGACGCGTGGGCCGCGGGTTGGCGGGGGCACGCCGGCGCGGCGGGACCGGCCGGTGGCCTCTGGTCCTCGTCGCCGGACCCGGCCACGGCGGTGCCGACGGCGCCGGTGCGGGTCCCGGCGCCGATCGCCATCACCGACACGCCACCGCACGGCGTGGCGGCGACGGCGGGCGCCACGGTGCTCCCGGGCTCGGGGCCGGGCCAGCCGCCGCGGGGCGGGTCCGCCGTGGCCGGGGGACCGGGCGGCTCGGCCTCGGGAGGGTCGGTGCCCGAACAGCTCATCGCGCTCGACGAGCTCCGCCGGCGGGGGATCGTGACGGCCGAGGAGTTCGCCGCCAAGAAGGCCGAGCTGCTGCGCCGGTTCTGAGCGCGCCGTACCGCCGGGTGCCGACGCGTCAGGGGCCCGGCGCCGCCACGGGGAGGTGCACCTCGGCATGCGGCGCCCGCCGCGGCGGCCTCCGGCCGGCCGGGGAGCGGCAGGTGCGGAGTACGGTGGGTCGGTGCCCGTGCACCGCTACCGCTGCGCCGCCTGCGGGAACCTGACCCGCTTCGACGTCACGGCGACCCGGACGACGCGGGCGTTCCATCACTTCACGGTGGGTGGGGCGCTGACGCTCGAGGAGGCGGAGGTCCTCGAGGAGTCGGTCGACGAGGTGGTCTGTCGCTGGTGCGGCCACGGCCGCGCGGTCGAGGTCGTGTCCGGCGACACCCCGCCTCCGGCCGGCGCCGGGGGCGTACGCCGCGGTCCGGGCGTCCCGGACTCCCCGGCAGCTTCCGGGTGAGGGCCCGCACCCGGCGCCGGCACCCGGCACCGGTCCTCGAGCGGCTCGTTCCCGTGCCCGGTGCGCCCGGGCCCCGTGGACCGGTCGACGATCTCGTCGGCTGCGACCCCGGCGGTGCCCCGGTCCGGGTGGCCCTGGGCGCCGGCGCCGTTCGGACGTTGCTCCTGTTCCTCTCCACGGGATGTGACGGCTGCCGGCCCTTCTGGCCGGCCGCCGAGGGTGATCCGGTGGCCCTGGGCCTCGGCGCCGGCGACCGGGTGGTCGTGGTGGCCCGCGATCCGGGCCGCGAGGACGGGGCCATGCTGGCCCGGTTGGCCGGCACCGGCTGCGTGGTGATGAGCTCGGCGGCGTGGGACCGCCACCGCGTGAGCGGCCCCCCGTTCTACGTCCTCGTCGGTCCGGTTGGCCAAGGGGTGGTGACCGAGGGCGTGGCGGTGGCAGTGGCGCAGGTCGCCGAGGACGTGCGCCGGGCCACCGAGGCGGGATGAGGCCGTGGACACCGAGGAGTTCGCGGTGCGGGCGGGGGACCGCCATCCACTGCAGCTGGGTGCCGGTCCCCGGCTGACGTCGCCCGCGCCCTCGACGAGGCAGTGATACACCCTCGGCCCATGCTGTCCCCGACAACAGCGACCACCCACCGCCCTCGACGGGGTCGGCCGAAAGGGGACCATCATGCACACCGCCACCCTCACCGTGGACTGCGACACCTGTGCCGTGCGGGGGACCGGTGCCTGTGACGACTGCGTCGTCTCCTACGTCCTGGGCCGGGAGCCCGAAGACGCGGTCCTCATCGACGCCGACGAGGCACGTGCCCTGCGCATGCTGGAGCGGGCCGGGTTGCTCCCCAGCCTCAAGTTCGCCGCCGAGCGCGCCGGCTGAGCGGCCCTCGCGGCGCGGCCACGGAGGAGGGCAGCCGTGACGGCCCGCCACCTGCTCGTGACCAACGACTTCCCGCCGAAGGTGGGCGGCATCCAGTCCTATCTGTGGGAGCTCTGGCGTCGCTTGGAACCCAGTTCCTACGCGGTGCTCACCGCCAGCTCGCACCCCGACGCTCGCCGGTTCGACGCCGAGCAGGCGGCGGCCGGCGTCCGCATCGACCGGGTGCGGAGCCCGATCCTCTACTTCCCGACTCCCGCCGCACGGGCCCGGGTGCGGCGATTGGCGGCGGCGACGGGGGCCGGCCTCGTCGTCCTCGACCCGGCGCTTCCCCTCGGACTGCTCGGGCCGTGGCTCGGCATCCCCTACGCGGTCGTGCTCCACGGTGCAGAGGTCACGGTGCCCGGCCGCCTGCCGGGGACCGCCGGCGCCCTCGCCCGGGTCCTCGCCGGCGCCCGCCTCGCCATCTCGGCCGGCAGCTACCCGGCCGCCGAGGCCCGCCGGGCGGCCGGCGGGCGAATGCCGCCGGTGGTGGTCGTGCCCCCGGGGGTCGACTGTGCCCAGGTGGTGCCCCTCCCCACGGCCGACCGGGAGGCGGCACGCCGCCGCCTGGGCCTGCCGGTCGGCGCCCCGGTGGTCGCCAGCGTGAGCCGGCTCGTGCCCCGCAAGGGCATGGACGTGCTGGTGGAGGCGTCGGCGCGGCTCGCCGCCCGGCATCCCGGCCTGGTGGTGGCCATCGCCGGAAGCGGGCGGGAGGCCGGCCGGCTGGCGGCCGCCGTCCGGCGCTCGGGAGCCCCGGTCCGCCTCCTCGGCCAGGTCAGCGAAGCGGACAAGGCCGTCCTCCTCGGTGCGGCGGACGTCTTCGCCATGGCCTGTCGGAGCCGGTGGGGCGGGCTCGAGCAGGAGGGGTTCGGGATCGTGTTCCTGGAGGCGGCGGCGGCCGGCGTCCCTCAGGTCGCCGGGGACAGCGGTGGTGCGGCCGAAGCCGTCGACGACGGTGTGACCGGGCTCGTGGTCGATCGCCCCGGGGACCCGGTGGCCGTGGCCGAGGCCGTGGGCCGCCTGCTCGGGGACGAGGGGCTCCGCCGCCGCATGGGGGCCGCCGCTCGCGAGCGGGCGGTCGCCTCGTTCGACTACGGGCGGTTGGCGGCGAAGCTGGCCGGGGCCCTGGCGGAAGTGCAAGGCTGATGCCGGCCAAGGGGTCGGCTCGTCGCGCCGCCGGTACCCTTCCGGTGGACAGGACCCCGGACGCGGACGAGGGAGGACGAGGTGGCGGAACAGGCCACGGAGCACATGAGTGTGGTGGCACCGCCCGAGCGGTGCTACGCGGTGGTCACCGACATCGAGCGCTATCCGGAGTGGGCTGCCGACATCAAGCAGGCCACGGTCGAGGCTCGCGACGGCGAGGGCCGGCCCCGGCTGGTCGCCTTCCGGGCGGCTGCCTTCGGCCGCAGCACGAGCTACACGCTCGAGTACGACTACTCGGGCGCACCGCACGTCCTCGCCTGGCGGCTCACCAAGGGCGACATCACGACCAAGCTGGACGGGCGCTACGTGTTCGAGCCGGCCGACGGGGGCGGCACCGACATCACGTACCACCTCGAGGTGGAGCTGCGGGTCCCGATCCCGGGCTTCGTGAAGCTGCGGGCCGCGGGCCGGATCATGTCGACCGCCCTTCGGGAGCTGAAGGCACGGGCCGAGTCGCCAGGGTGAGCGCCCCGGGCGGCGCGGCGTGGCGCGACGGGCGGTGACGGAGGCCGGGACGCCGCTGGCGTTCGGGGTCGACATCGGCGGCACGAAGGTCCTCGGTGCCGCGGTGGCTGCCGGCGGCGAGGTGGTGGCCGAGGCCCGGACGTCCACGCCCCAGGTGGCGATCGACCCGGACGAGCCGGTGCGGGGCCTGGCCGGGGCGGCCGTCGCCGACGCCGTGGCCGACGTCGTACGGGCGCTCGAGCGCGAGCTGGACGCGGTGGCCCCGGGGCCGTCTCCGGTCGGGGTCGGGGTGCCCGGCCTGGTCGACCGGCGGGGGGGTGTCCTGCGGTTCTCGCCCAACCTGCCCGGTGCCGTCGGCGCCGACATGGCGCGGCTGCTGGCCGAGCGGTTGCCCGGTCGCCTCGTGCGGGTCGACAACGACGCCAACTGCGCCGCCCTGGCCGAGCTGCGCCAGGGCGCCGCCGCCGGCGTGGCGGACGCCTTGGTCGTCACCCTCGGGACCGGCATCGGCGGGGGCGTGGTCCAGGGCGGCCGGGTGGTGGGGGGCGCCTTCGGGTTCGCCGGCGAGGTGGGCCACATGGTCGTCGACCCGGCGGGACCGCCGTGCCCTTGCGGCCGCCGTGGCTGCTGGGAGCGCTACGCCTCGGGCGGCGGCCTCGGGCGGCTGGCGCGGGAGGCGGCCTACGGCGGCCGGCTCCACGAGGCGGTGGCCCTGGCCGGCGGCGACCCCGAGCTGGTGCGGGGGGAGCACGTCACCCGGGCGGCGATGGCCGGGGACCCGGGTGCGCTCGGGGTGCTGGACGAGCTCGGCTGGTGGGTGGCCCTCGGCCTCGCCAACCTGGCCGCCGTCCTCGATCCCGAGGTGATCGTGGTGGGCGGCGGCTTGGCGGCGGTGGGCGAGCTGCTTCTCGGCCCCACCCGGCGAGCCTTCGCCGACCTCGTGGAGGGCGGTCGGGCCCGCCCGGCCATCGGGATCGTGCCGGCGGCGTTCGGCGAGCGCGCCGGGGCGGTCGGGGCGGCGCTCCTCGGGCGGGAGGCGCCGTGACCGGCGCCAGCCGGGCCGGCGTGCGGACGGGGGTGATCCTGCCCACGTTCCAGGCGACCGCGACGCCCGCCCGCGACGTCGCCCGGCGGGCCGAGGCGGCCGGGGTGGACGGGGTGTTCGCGTACGACCACCTGTGGCCGCTGGGCCAGCCCGAGCGCCCCGCGCTCGCCCCGTTCCCGCTGCTCGGCGCCGTGGCGGCCACGACGTCGCGCCTGTGGGTCGGCCCCCTGGTGGCCCGCGTCGGGCTCGTGCCCGACGCCGTCCTCCTCGCCGAGCTGGACGCCCTGGCCGTCCTGGCCCCCGGCCGGGTGGTGGCCGGCCTCGGCACCGGGGACCGCAGGAGCGCCGGAGAGAACGAGGCCTACGGCGTGGACTACGCCACGGCGGAAGGGCGGCGGGCGTCGCTGCGGGCCTGCGTGCGGGCGGCGAGCGTCCGGGGGCTCCCGGTCTGGGTGGGTGTCGGCGCCGCCGCCACCCGGGCGGTGGCCGAGGAGGAGGGCGCCGCCGTCAACCTGTGGGACGCCAGCCCCGAGCAGGTGGCGGCCCAGGCCGCCCGGGCACCGGTCACCTGGGCCGGCCCGTCGCCGGCCGGGCATCCGCTCGCCCCGACGGTCGGCCCCCTGGCGGACGCTGGCGCCACGTGGGTGGTCTTCGGCTGGCCGGTGGACCTCGACGAGCTGGTGGCGGCCGCCGGTGCCGCGCCCCCCACCGGTGCCGTCCCGGCCGCTGGCGGCGGGCCGCCGCCCCCCGTCCCGGCTGGGACGGGCGCGGCGGCGAGGAGCGGTAGCCTTGGCCGATGGAATTCCGCCGGATCAACGGGCTCCCGCCCTACGTCTTCGCCACGATCAACGAGCTGAAGCTGGAGGCACGGCGAGCCGGCCGGGACGTGATCGATCTCGGGTTCGGCAACCCCGACCTGCCCTCGCCCGACATCGCCGTCGAGAAGCTGGCCGAGGCCGCCCACAACGCGCGGAACCACCGCTACTCCGCCTCCAAGGGCATCCCCAAGCTGCGCCGCGCCGTCGCCGACCTGTACCAGCGAAGGTTCGCCGTCGAGCTCGACCCCGATGCCGAAGTGGTCACCACCATCGGGGCCAAGGAGGGCCTCTCGCACCTCATGTGGGTGCTCCTGGGGCCCGGCGACACCGCCTTCGTGCCGTCGCCGTCGTACCCGATCCACATCTACGCTCCGCTCTTCGCCGGGGCGGACATCCGCCAGATCCCCCTGGAGGGCCCCGCCCTGCCGGCCGCCGGGACCCCCGGGGAGCCGGCGGCCGAGCCCCCCGAGCCGGGTGACGCCTTCTTCGACTCCCTCATGGCGAACTGGGAGTCGACCTGGCCCAAGCCGCGGGTGATCGTCCTCTCCTTCCCGCACAACCCGACGACGGCGTGCGTCGACTACGCCTTCATGGAGCGCCTGGTCGCCTTCGCCCGGGAGCACGACGTCGTCCTCGTGCACGACTTCGCCTACGCCGACCTCGGCTTCGACGGGTACGAGCCGCCGTCGATCCTGCAGGTCCCCGGGGCCAAGGACGTGGCCGTCGAGCTGTACACGCTCACCAAGTCCTTCTCCATGGCCGGCTGGCGGGTCGGCTTCCTCGTCGGCAACGCCGCCATCGTCCAGGCGCTCACCAAGCTCAAGAGCTACCTCGACTACGGCACGTTCCAGCCCATCCAGATCGCCGCCATCGTGGCGATGAACGAGGCCCCCGACTACCCCAAGCTGGTCCGGGACGCCTACCAGTCGCGCCGCAATGCCCTGTGCGACGGGCTCAACCGGATCGGGTGGGGGGTCGTGCCCCCCAAGGGGACGATGTTCGTGTGGGCGCCGATCCCCGAGCCGTACCGGGAGATGGGCTCGCTCGAGTTCTCCAAGCTGCTGGTGCGCGACGCCGAGGTCGCCACCTCGCCCGGCGTCGGCTTCGGTCCGGGGGGCGACGGGCACGTGCGGTTCGCCCTCATCGAGAACGAGCAGCGGACGGGCCAGGCCGTCCGCAACCTCCGCCGGGCGCTGACCAAGCTGGGGTAGCCCGGAGCTGCCTACGGCTGCCCCGCGCCGGGTATGTCGACCTCGGCCCGCTCGATCCGGCCCTGCCGCGACGTGCGGCCGCCCGGCTCGCTGCTCGGCGCCGTGCAGCAGAAGAGGGTGCGGCGGTCGGCCCCGCCGAGCATGCAGGCGAACGCCGGCTGGCTGGTGACCACCCGTCCCACGACCTCGCCGCCCTCGGCCACCCGCACGCACTCGGCGCCGAGGGCGTTGGCCGCCCACACGCAGCCGTCGGCGTCGAGGCAGATCCCGTCGGGGGCGCAGCCGTCGAGCGAGGCCCACACGCGGCGATTGGACAGGCTGCCGTCGGGCGCCACGTCGAAGGCGGTGAGCTGGAACCCCATCGTCTCGGCGAGGACGAGGGTACGGCCGTCGGGCGTGAGGACCATGCCGTTCGGGAAGCGCAGGTCCGCTGCCGCCTGGCGCGCCGTGCCGTCGGGGTCCACGCGGACGAGCGACGTCGTGGCGGGGGTGGCGTCGCCGTGGAGGAAGCCGTCGAGGTCGAAGCCGAAGTTGCCGACGTAGGCCCCGCCGGCGGCATCGACGATCATGTCGTTGGCCCGGAACACCGACCACGGCAGCAGGCTGGCGTGCTGCGTCAGGGACCCGTCGGGCTCCTGGCGCAGCACCGCGTGCTCGGTCATGCACACCACCAGCAGTCGGCCGTCCGGCAGCCAGCCGAGCCCCGACGGGCTGCCCGGCACGTCGACCTCCCGGCGCGGCCGGCCGTCCTCGCCGACCGAGAACACGGCCTCGTCGTCGAAGTCGGAGAACCACAGGCGGCCGTCGTGCCAGCGCGGCCCTTCACCGAAGTACAGGCCTTCGACGAACGGCGCGGCGTTCGCCTCACGTACGTCGGCCATCGCACCCCTCACGGTTGGTCGTCCTCGGCGCGCGGTCGGGGCTCGGCGTGGCCCGGTCGCGGGTGCCGGGTGCGCACCGTCGAGCCGGGGCCGTCGAGCCGGGGCCGTCGAGCCGGGCACCGGCCGGCGCCCGGAAGTACCGTAGGCGCGTGGCCTACTGGGTGCTGAAGGTCATGCTCACGCCCCTGTTCCACCTGCTGTGGCGGGTCCGCGTCGAGGGCCGCGAGCACGTCCCCCGGCACGGCCCGGCCGTGCTGGCGGCCAACCACCAGTCCTTCTGCGACTCGCTCTTCCTGCCGATCGTCGTGCGGCGCAAGGTCACGTACCTGGCCAAGGCCGAGTACTTCGACGACCCGAGGTCGGCGTGGTTCTTCCGGGCCGTCGGCCAGATCCCGATCCGCCGCGGCGGAGGTGCCGAGTCGGAGCGGGCGCTGGCCACGGCGGCCGAGGCGCTGGGGCGGGGGCGCCTGCTCGCCCTCTACCCCGAGGGCACCCGGTCCGACGACGCCTTGGTCCACCGCGGCCGGACGGGGGTCGCCCGCCTGTCGCGCGAGTGCGGCGTGCCAGTGGTCCCGGTGGGCATCGCCGGTACCACGGAGGTGCAGCCGGTCGGCGCCCGTCGCCTGCGGCCGTTCCGGACGGTGACGGTCCGCTTCGGGCCGCCGATGCGGATGGACCCCGCCGACGACCCGGAGGACCCGATGGCCGACCACGACCACCGCGTCTGCCGGGCCTTCACCGACGACCTCATGAAGGAGCTCTCACGGCTGTCGGGCCGGCCGTACGTGGACGAGTACGTCCCGAAGCGCCAGTCCGCCGCCTGACCCCCGCCCGCCGTCTCGCTCCCGCACGGCACGCGAGACCGGCCACCCGCCGAGGGGCGGCCCCGGTGCCGGCGCGGCTCGGGAGCGGCTCCGGAGCCGCGCCGGGGGCCGTTGGTACCCTGGGCCGGTGCTCCGCTACGTCGTCCGCATCCGCCTGCTCGACCGTCCCGGCGCGCTGGGTCAGGTGGCGAGCCGCATCGGCGCCGTGGGCGGGGACATCGTCGCCATCGACATCGTGGAGCGCTCGGACGGGCGCGCCATCGACGAGTTCGTGATCGAGCTGGGCGGCGACCACCTGGTCGACCTCCTGCGGCACGAGATCCACGAGGTGGACGGCGTCGTGGTCGAGCACGTGACGCGCGTCGACGCCGAGCCGGCGGGCGCCGGCGACTGACGCACCGCGGCCGCGCGGGGGACCTGGCAGCGGGCGCCAGCGGCGCCGTCAGCCCTGGGCCCAGCCGCCGGACCGGTCGACCGCCCGGAGCCACGCCGCGTAGGCGAGGTCGGCGAGCTCGGGTCCCACGGCCGGCGTCCGTTCGGCGCCGGGCTTCCACAGGGCGGCCAGCTCGTCCAGGGATCCCCACACCCCGGCGGCCAGCCCGGCCAGGGTGGCCGCCCCGAGCGCCGTCGACTCCGTGCAACGCGGACGGACGACCGGTGCCTGCAGCTGGTCGGCCTGGAGCTGCAGCAGGAGGTCCATGACGGCGGCACCCCCGTCGGCCCGCAGCTGGCGGCAGCCCGTCCCGGTGGCCGACGTCATGGCGTCGACCATGTCCCGGACCTGGAACGCCATGGCCTCGACAACGGCCCGGGCCAGCTGCGCCCGCCCGGTGCCGCGGGTGATCCCGGTGACCAGGCCCCGGGCCCCGGCATCCCACCACGGGCTGCCCAGCCCGGTGAAGGCCGGCACCACCGTCACGCCGCCGGCGTCGGGCACCGACGTGGCCAGGGGCTCGACCTCCGCCGCCTCGGTGAAGAGGCCGAGCCCGTCGCGCAGCCACTGGATGGCGGCGCCCGAGGCGAAGGTCGAACCCTCGAGGGCGTAGCCCACGCGTGGACGGGCGCCGGCGTGCTCGCCGAGGTCCCAGGCCACCGTGGCCACCACCCCGTCGCCGGGGAGGGGCCGTTCCGCACCGGTGGACATGAGCACGAAGCTGCCCGTGCCGTAGGTGACCTTGGTCAGGCCCGGGTCGAAGCATGCCTGGCCGAACAGCGCCGCCTGCTGGTCGCCGGCCATGCCGCACACCTTGACGCCGGCGAGGGCGGGCACGGCGCCGCCGTCGACCCGCCCGAGCTCCCCGCACGACGGGCGCACCTCGGGGAGCGACCCGGCGGGGATCCCGAAGAGGGCGCAGAGCTCCTCGGACCAGCGCACGGCGCCGATGTCGAAGAGGAGGGTGCGGGCGGCGTTGGTGACGTCGGTGGCGAAGACGGCGTCCCCCGCGCCGGCCCGGCGGCCGCCGTCGGGGCCCCCCGGCCCGCCCGTCAGCCGCCAAAGGATCCAACTGTCGACGGTGCCCAGCGCGAGGGCGCCGGCTGCGGCCTGCTCGGCCACGCCGCCCGTCCCGAGGAGCCACTCGAACTTGGTCGCCGAGAAGTAGGGGTCCAGCACGAGCCCGGTCGTCCGGCGGACGAGGTCGAGCTGGCCCTGCTCGCGCAGCTCGGCGCAGCGGGCGGCGGTGCGGCGGTCCTGCCACACGATGGCCCGGTGGAGCGGCCTCCCCGACCGGCGGTCCCATGCCACGGCGGTCTCCCGCTGGTTGGTGATGCCGACGGCGGCCACCGTCTCGCCGGCGTCGCGCAGCCGGCCCGCCAGCTCCCCGAGGGTGCCGGCGACGAGGTCCCAGATCTCGCCGGCGTCGTGCTCGACCCATCCCGGCCGGGGGTAGTGCTGGGTCAGCTCCCGGTAGGCGAGGTCCACGACCTCACCCTGCTCGTCGACCGCCAGCGCCCGGACGCCGGTCGTGCCGGCGTCGATCGCGACGACGCACCCCACCGGCCGAAGGCTACGCCACCGCGTCGGCCGTGGGCTGGGCCGTGAGCCCGGCCGTGAGCTCGGCCGTGAGGGGGGCTCGTGAGGGGGGCTCGTGAGGGGGGATGCTCAAGCCGGACTACGTGAGGTGGAGGCCGCCGTCGACGTGCAGCACCTCGCCCGTCACGTACTGGGCGAGGACCAGGCCGAGGACCGCCTGGGCGACGTCGTCGGGCGTCGCCGTCCGGCGGAGCGGTGCGGCGCGCTGCACGGCGGTCCGCTGGTCGTGCCAGTCGGCCGTCCACGGCGTGTCGACCAAGCCGGGGGCAACGGCGTTGACCCGGATCGCCGGTCCGAGCGCCCTGGCGAGCAGCCGGGTCATCTGCTCTACCGCCGCCTTGGAGCAGGCGTAGGGGATGGAGCTGCCGAGGGGGCGGCTGGCGGCGATCGACGACAGGTTGACCACCTGGCCGTGGCCGGACGCCTGCAGGTGGGGGGCGGCGGCCACCGTCAGCTGCCAGGTCCCGAACACGTTGAGGTCGAAGATGCGCCGCCAGACGTCGGGGCCAGCCGCCTCGAGGTCGCGGTGAGGGATGAACGCCGTCGTCCCGGCGTTGTTGACGAGGACGTCGAGCCTGCCGTGGCGGTCGATCACGGTGTCGACCAGGCGGGTGGCGTCGGCAGGGTCGGCCACGTCCGCCTGCACGTAGGACGCACCGTCGCCCAGGCGGCCGGCCAGGGCCTCGCCGGCCTCGACGGACCGGACCGAGTTCACGACCACGGTGGCGCCGTTGGCCGCCAGCAGCTCGGCGGTGGCCGCGCCGATCCCCGAGGTCGAGCCGGTCACCACCGCGACCTGGCCGGAGAGGGCCCCCGCCGGGGTGCCGACCGCCGTCACCGAGGGCTCGGACGCCGGCAGCGAGGGCTCGGACGCCGGCAGCGCGGGCGGCGCACGCGGCGCGAACCCGGCGGACGCAGGCGGGGCACCGGCGCAGCGTACCTCCGCCATCGGCCGCGGCACCGCAACGCCGGATGCCCTCGCGGGGCCGCCCCACCCCCCCCGGGTGACCGCGCGCAAGATTTCGCGAACAGCCCCTGAGCAGGACCGACGCAGCCTGCCACCCGTTGACAACGCGGTAACTACAGTGCTGTAATGAACCCCATCATCTCGTGTCCAGGGGGGACCGGACCACAACATGTTGTGGTCGTACCCGGGTCCGATCCCTCGGGGCCTGGTCGTTGGCCCGCCGGTAGCGTGGGCCAGGAGATGCCTCACCGACGGGGGTCTTGCCTCCCTCGGCACGACGTACCGGGTAGTCGAAGATCGAGTGGAGGAGCACACCGCACCATGGCCATCGCACCGCAGCGGGCAAGCATCGGCATCCGGCGTCACTTCACCACCGAGGGCGTGCACCCCTACGACGAGGTCCGGTGGGAGCGCCGTGATGCCCGCATCACCAACTTCCGCGACGGCACCGTGGCCTTCGAGCAACGGGGCGTGGAGGTCCCCGAGACCTGGAGCCTGAACGCCACCAACATCCTTGCCCAGAAGTACTTCCGGGGCACCCTCGGCACCCCCGAGCGGGAATGGTCGCTCAAGCAGGTGGCCGACCGGGTGGTCGACACCGTCACCGCCTGGGGCGTGCGGGACGGCTACTTCACCGACGGCGAGGAGGCGCAGATCTTCAGTGACGAGCTGAAGCACCTCATCATCCACCAGAAGGCGGCGTTCAACTCGCCGGTCTGGTTCAACATCGGGGTGAAGGGGGTGCCGCAGCAGGCGAGTGCGTGCTTCATCCTTTCCGTGGACGACTCCATGGACTCGATCCTCAACTGGTACACGGAGGAGGGGACCATCTTCAAGGGTGGCTCGGGCGCCGGCGTCAACCTGTCCCGCATCCGGTCCTCGCAGGAGCTGCTGAAGGGCGGCGGTACGGCCTCCGGGCCGGTGAGCTTCATGCGCGGCGCCGACGCCTCGGCTGGCACCATCAAGTCGGGCGGCAAGACCCGGCGCGCCGCCAAGATGGTGATCCTCGACGCCGACCACCCCGACATCGAGGACTTCATCTGGTGCAAGGCCATCGAGGAGCGCAAGGCGCGCGTGCTGCGCGACGCCGGGTTCGACATGGACCTCGACGGGTCGGACAGCCACTCGATCCAGTACCAGAACGCCAACAACTCGGTCCGGGTGACCGACGAGTTCATGCAGGCGGTCTTGGACGACGCCGACTGGGTCCTCACGGCTCGCACCGACGGCTCGGCGGTCCGGACCGTGAAGGCACGGGACCTCTTCCGCCAGATCGCCCACGCCGCGTGGGAGTGCGCCGACCCCGGCATGCAATTCGACACCACGATCAACAAGTGGCACACGTCGCCCAACACCGGCCGGATCAACGGCAGCAACCCCTGCTTCCCGGGCTCGGCGCGAGTGCATACCGACAAGGGGCTGATCACCTTCGCCGAGCTGTTCGACCGGGCGAACCGGGGGGAGACCTTCGGGGTCTACACCCACGACGCCACGAGCGCGGACGCACCGCGGGAACAGGTGGTGATGACGACGCCCGAGGCGTTCATGATCACCGGCTACAACGACATCGTCCGGCTCCGGTTCGACAACGGGATGGAGCTTCGCTGCACGCCAGGTCACCGCATCTTCACGACGAACCGAGGCTACGTCGAAGCGCGGCACTTGGCGTTCCGTGACGAGGTGAAGCTGCTCGATGTCCCGGCGCCTGCAATCGGAGCCGACGACTCGATCCCGGTTTCCGCCGACCCTTCGGATCATGCAACGACGGGGGACCGCTCATTGCCGGTGCGGCTGCCCGAGGTGTGGAGCGATGAGCTCGCGCACTACGTGGGATGGCTCGTCGGCGATGGGAGCACTTCGGGGAGCGTCATGGCGACCATGTACGGGAGCCCGGAGGACCGAGCGGAGATCCTTCCTCGCCATGAGGAGCTGGTTCGTCGGATCAACGGTGACCGGCCGCTGAAGGTGTCGGAGCAAGCGAACGGGACGGCGCAACTGCGCCTCAGCCGGGGGGCCATCACGCGGTACTTCGAGGCTCTCGGGGTGCATTCCGTCGAGGGGCCCGAGAAGGTCGTGCCCTGGGCGATCGAGCAGGCGCCTCCTTCTGCCGTCGCCGGCTTCCTGCGCGGCCTCTTCGACGCCGACGGTTGCGTCGTCGTGGGGGCCAAGAGCTCCTACGTCGGCTTGGGCTCCACCTCCCGGCAACTCCTCCGGGGCGTCCAGAGGCTCCTGACGACCTACGGGATCACGAGCCACATCCACAAGACGAAGAACGGCCGCTCCGACTCCGGCTTCCGGTACACCACGGCTGACGGAGGCGTGCGAGCGTACCGTTCGGCCAGCTCCTACGACCTCCGGATCACCTCGGGCTCCGCCGTTCGATTCGCCGAGCACGTCGGCTTCGCTCTCTCGAGGAAGGCGTCGTTGCTGCGGGAGCTGGTCCTCCATCACGAGCAGCACACGGTTCGACGGACCGCGCACCTCCTCGAGCGATCCGACGACGGTGTCGAGCTCACGTACAACCTGTCCGAGCCGCGGAACCACTCGTACATCGTCGACGGGATCGTCGTTCGCAACTGTTCGGAGTACATGCACCTCGACAACTCAGCGTGCAATCTGGCGAGCCTGAACCTGCTCAAGTCCCTGGCCGAGGACGGTACCTTCGACGTCGCCGGCTTCAAGGCGGCCGTGGCGACCGTGTTCACCGCCCAGGAGATCCTCGTCGGCAACGCCGACTACCCGACCGAGAAGATCGCCGAGAACTCCCGTCGCTTCCGGGAGCTCGGCATCGGCTACGCCAACCTCGGCGCGCTGCTCATGGCCAACGGCTTTCCCTACGACTCTGACGGCGGCCGGGCGTGGGCGGGGGCCATCACCGCCCTCATGACCGGGCACTCCTACGCCACGTCGGCCAGGACGGCCGCCCGAATGGGTCCGTTCGCCGGCTTCCACGACAACGGCGAGCCCATGGTCGAGGTGCTCCGCATGCACCAGGCGGAGGCAGCCAAGATCGACGAGGAGCTGGTGCCGCCCGAGCTGTTGTCGGCAGCGCAGGAGTCGTGGGACGAAGCGGTCGAGCTCGCCGAGCAGTACGGCGTGCGTAACTCGCAGGCCTCGGTGCTGGCGCCGACGGGGACCATCGGCCTGTTGATGGACTGTGACACGACTGGCGTCGAACCGGACCTCGGCCTGGTCAAGACCAAGAAGCTGGTGGGCGGCGGGACGATGTCCATCGTCAACCAGACGGTGCCCCGGGCGCTGCGCCGGCTCGGCTACAGCCCGTCGCAGATCGACGAGATCGTCGCCTACATCGACGAGCACAAGACGATCGTTGGGGCGCCCCACCTGTCGGCGGCGCACCTCCCCGTCTTCGCCTGCTCGATGGGGGACAACACCATCCACTACTCGGGCCACGTGCGGATGATGGGTGCCGTGCAGCCGTTCATCAGCGGGGCCATCAGCAAGACCGTGAACATGCCCGAGGACGTGACCGTCGAGGACGTGGAGCAACTGCACATCGATGCCTGGCGGCTCGGGATCAAGGCCGTCGCCATCTACCGCGACAACTGCAAGGTGGCCCAACCACTGTCGACGACCAAGAAGGAGGGCAAGGTCGTCGAGGGCGGGGACGCGGCGCCCCCGGGGTCGGAGGCCGAGGCCAAGGACCGCGTGGTCGCGGCCCGCATCGCCGAGCTGGAGGCGGCGCTCGCCCACGAACGTCAGCGCACGTCGGAGTCGGTCGTCGTCGGCGCCGTGCGAGAGCGGCTGCCGAGGCGGCGTCGCTCCAACACGTTTGCGTTCCGGGTGGCCGACTGCGAGGGCTACGTCACGGTGGGCGAGTACGAGGACGGGCGGCCGGGCGAGGTGTTCGTCAAGGTGTCGAAGCAGGGGTCGACCCTGGCCGGGATCATGGACGCCTTCTCGATCTCGATCAGCCTCGGCCTCCAGCACGGAGTGCCCCTGGCCACGTACGTCCGCAAGTACTCGAACATGAAGTTCGAGCCGGCCGGCATCACCGACGACGCCGAGCTGCGGATCGCCACCAGCCTCGTCGACTACATCTTCCGCCGGCTGGCTCTCGACTACCTCACCTACGAGGAGCGGCTCGACCTCGGCGTGCAGTCCACCTCGGAGCGCCTCCAGCCGACCTTGCCGGGCGTGGAGGAGAGCGCCACGCCGACCGTCGGGATGGGGGACGAGGGGATGTTGGCGGGGCTCGCAGCGGCGGCGGCACAGCCGCCGGCGGCACCCGCAGCGGCAGCGCCGGGCGCACGGGACGCGGAGGCCACGCTGGCCCGAGCCGAGCAGCGGGATGCACCCTTCTGCTACAGCTGCGGCAACGTCATGCAACGTTCCGGCTCGTGCTACGTCTGCACGAGCTGCGGGTCGACGAGCGGCTGCTCATAGTGAGAAGTCGCGCTTTGTGACGCCAGGGTTGCGCACTTTGTGACGCCGGGTCTCGCGCATTGTGACGCCTCAACCGGTCGTCGCAAGGAGCTCGGCGAGCCGCTCCGATGGTTTCATGCATCCGAGTCGCCTGCGAGGACGGTCGTCGAGGCTGCGGGCGATGGCGTCGAGGTCGGACCCACTCAGCACCGAGAGGTCCGTTCCCTTCGGCATGTGCTGGCGCAGCAGCCCGTTGGTGTTCTCGTTCGAGGGGCGCGGAACAGTTGCCGGGTGACGTCGCGCTTCAATGACCGCATGATCTCTTTGGTGGGTCGCCTCGGTCCCCTGGGGCCGGAGGTGGCCGTCGCCCCGCTACTTCCGCGGCGGTCGCAAATCCAGGACCGCCTGCCAGCTCCGCGGGGTCAACCCGCCGGGGGATCGATCACCGCTGAGCGTGCATGGCAGCGGGACCAGAGCCGTCACGAAGGCCACGTCATGAGGACTGCGTCACGAGGCTGTGCTCACCGTTGCGCCATTGGGCAGGCTGAAGTCGGAGGGAGAGACCGACGTCGAGTAGCTCGTGAGCTCGAAGGAGGTTGTCCCGCTCGAGGCTCCGCCACCGACGTAAGCGAGGACCCCTGAGCTCGTCACGCAGTACTTGGCGCTCGACCCCTGGTAGTCCCACTGGACGCACTCCGAGGGCTGGCCCGCGAAGGTGGCGCTCGAGAACGAGAGGTGGTAGCCGGTGATCCCGGCCGCCAGCTCCGACTGCCAGCCCTCCATGGCTTGGACGTAGGTGGCCCCGTTGTAGACCTGCATGAGTCCCGCAACGGGGTTCTGGTCTCCCGAGATCGAGACGCAGCTCGGCGCCGATCCGGAGCTGATGGAGCAGTAGTAGGTCTTGGAGCCGTCGAAGAGGACCTCTCCTGTGTTCGTGCGGAACGCCTGGTCCGGTGGCATCTGCTCGAGCGTCACCTGCTGGGAGCTCGTCGAGCTCGTCGAGCTCGTCGATGTGTAGACGAGCTTGAAGGTCGCCGAGGACTCGTGCTGCACCGACGCGGCGATCTTCTGCAGCTTGCCGGTGGCACCAGACCCGCTCGAGGTCGAGGTCGAGGTCGAGGTCGAGGTCGTGGTCGGCGAGGCGCTGGCGCCCGAGGAGGTGGTCCGGCTCGGCTGAGTCGTCGGGGAACCGCTGCCTGAGCCGCTGCTCGAACAGGCGGCGAACGCGCTCCCTGCTGCTGCGAGCGCAAGGGCTCCGAGAAGTGCCCCGGCCGGCGCCCGTCTCCGGTGTCCCTGCTGACGTGATCGCTTCGAATGGCTCATGCATCCTGCCTTCTGCACCGGCCCGTGACGAGGGCCGCTTCGGTCATCTGGTTGGATCGGCATCGAAACCCTCTTGGCGTCGACGGAGCGGCAGCGCCCCTCGCCGCCCCGAAAGACCCTCAGCGCGCGCGCCCTTTCCGGGCCTGCAGCAGCGGCATCGCCCACGGCGCTGCCGCCACCGCGGCGGCGACCAGAGCGACGAAGGCGCCGAACCGCCAGCCGACCGCCGATCCGCCCGGCTTCAGCACGAATGCGAGAAGGGTGAGAAGGAGGTTCAGCCCCGTGGCGGCAAGCCAGAGCTGGGGATCGGAGATGCCCAGCTTGAACGGCCTCGTGGCAAAGCCGGCACGTACGGCGAGGTAGCCGAGCTCAGCGACCGACAGCATGAGGACCAGGTACATCCAGCCGTGCCAGAGGCCGCCGACCGTGACGGAGCCAAAGCCGAAGTCCACCCCGAACCAAGGGAGGAACAATGCGATGAAGAGGACCAGGGTGGCGACGCCGGTGATGCGCTCGGCCCGTGACCAGCGCCCAGCGCTGAACGAGAACGCCGTCGCCCCGCTCGCGATACTCGGCGCTCCCGGTGCCGGCACGCCCGGCGTCGCCAGGCGCTCGGGGGGCGAGCTCCCCGGAGCGCCGACCTCCTCGAGTGTCGGGGCCAGCTGCTGGGCTCCGCAGCTCGGACACGTACTCGCGCCCTCCGACATCTCGGTGCCGCACGAGCGACAGTTCATCGTTCTCCCCTTTCGCCGTCGAGGTGATCTGCCCGGCGCCGAAGCATGTCGAGAACCTCGATCAATCCGAGCCAGCCCGAGAACGCCATCTCTCTCCGGTCGGCGTCGGTCGTGATCGACGCGGCGACCGGCTCGCCCGGCTCGAGCGTCAGGCGCAGGACCAGCTCCTCGCCGCTTACCCGCGCCTCCCTCCTGTGGCGCCCCGCAACACTGACGCTGCACGCAGCCTCCCATGACCAGGGCGTAGCGAGCATCGGGGAGTCGCCCCATTTCTATGTGAAGGGTCGATGGTCGACTTTCGCAGTGTGTGCGGCAGAACTGAGGCTCCCTCGGGTCATTCCGCAGCTACGACGAGGGCCTCGATCGACGACGCCGACGCGGAGTGGCTCGCGGTCGAGCCTGCTCGGCACCGAGCTCGGCTGGTTCGCACTCTCCCGATCGTCCGCTGTCGCCCGGTTGCCCACGTCGCCCGGCGAGCTCCCGACCGCGGGCGGCGCCACCGTAGGATCCGGGAGAGATCTCCGTGGATCTCCACGGTCCAACTCCGTGGAACCTGGGGTCCGATCGCTACGGGTTCCCCGGTTCCCCCGACGCGGCGCACCCGTCACCATGACGGTCATGGTGGAGGGAACCCGCGCGCTCCTGGCGATTCTGGCGATGCTGGCGGCGATGTCCGTGGTGGCCGTGGCCGGCTACGTCGCCGCCTTCCTGGTGGCGGCCGTCTGGACCACCGCCCGCCGGGACCGGCGCGACCCGCTGGCGGCGGAGCTCGACCGGATGCTCGACGACGTCGTGCGGAGCGAGTCCACGGTCGGAGCTCTGCCCGGGCGGCAGGACGTTCCCCGGGCTCGGGCCCGGTGACCGCCCTGCGCCGGCGGCGGGCGCCGGTTCCCCTCCTCGTCGTTACGGTGCTTGCGGCCCTGCTGGT
>DAHUZJ010000021.1 GCA_027306585.1 Acidimicrobiaceae bacterium
AGCGAGCTCGAGGCCCCCGAGCCGACACTGACAGGGCAGGGGCCGGCTCGTGCGCCGGATGGGGGAGTGGTCCGTCAACGTGACCTCGGTCGTGACCTGGTCATGGGTCGCCCCGGACCAGAGGGAGTGCGGACGCTTCCACGCGTGCTCGCCGTGGCCAACCAGAAGGGTGGCGTGGGGAAGACCACGACCACGGTCAATCTGGGGGCTGCGCTCGCCGAGCTTGGCTACCGGGTCCTCGTCGTCGACCTCGACCCGCAGGGCAATGCGACCACCGGGCTGGGTATCGACGCTCGCAACTTCGAGCTTTCGATGTACGACGTCATCATGCGTGAAGTGCCGATGGAGGATTGCATCGAGCCGACGAGCGTCAAGAACCTCTTCGTGGCGCCGGCGACCATCGACCTTGCCGGCGTGGAGATCGAGCTCGTCCCTGTGTTCAGTCGAGAGCTCCGTCTCCGGCGCGCCGTGGACGCCGTGGTCGACGACTTCGACTTCGTGCTCATCGACTGCCCGCCGTCGCTCGGACTGATCACCATCAACGGTCTTGCTGCCGCCAGCGAGGTATTGGTGCCGATCCAATGCGAGTACTACGCGCTGGAAGGTCTGAGCCAGTTGCTGAGGAATGTGCACCTGGTCGCCAGTAATCTCAACGAGCAGCTGGAGGTCAGCACCATCGTGCTCACGATGTACGACGGGCGGACGCGTCTGGCGGTCGAAGTCGTGTCCGAGGTCCGCCAGCACTTCGCCGATCGCGTGTGCCGGACCGTGATCCCGCGTGCCGTCCGCCTGTCCGAGGCGCCGTCCTTCGGCCAGCCGATCACCGTGTTCGATCCGACGTCGCGGGGCGCCATCGCCTATCGCGAGCTGGCAGAGGAGGTGAGCGATGGCGCGCCGAAGCGGTTTGGGTAAGGGCCTCAGTGCCCTCATCCCGACCGAGGTGGCGGGGGACCGGCGCTCGCAATTGCGCGAGGTGCCGGTCAGCAGCGTCCGGCCCAACGCCCTGCAGCCTCGGAGCCACTTCGACGAGGAGGCGATGTCGTCCCTCGCGGCGTCCGTGCGCGAGCTCGGCGTCCTCCAGCCTGTCTTGGTGCGTGCCCTCGGCGAGGACGGCGAGGAGGCGTACGAGCTCATTGCGGGGGAGCGCCGCTGGCGTGCAGCTCGCCGGGCGGGTCTGCAGACGATCCCGGTGCTCGTGAAGGAGAGCACCGACGACGTGCACAGCCTCGAGCAAGCGCTGGTAGAGAACTTGCATCGAGAGGATTTGAATCCGCTCGAGGAAGCCGCCGCGTACCAGCAGCTGATCGACGACTTCTCGTTCACCCATGAGCAGGTGGCGACCCGAGTGGGCAAGAGCCGCGTGGCGGTCACGAACACGCTCCGTCTGCTCCAGTTGCCCACCGGCGCCCAACGGGCCCTGGCTGAAGGGAGCATCTCGGCTGGCCACGCCAGGGCGCTGCTCGGGTCGCCGGACCGCGCCCTCCAGGAGGCCCTCGTGCAGCGCATCGTCGCCGAAGGGCTCACGGTGCGGGCTATCGAGGAGGCCATCCGAGTCGGGGTCGAGGAGCCGGACGTCGTCGCACCGGCCGAGCCGGATGCCGGTAGCACGAATGGTGCTACCAATCGGGGAGCGCCGGTGGGCGTGCGCCGACTGCCGGAGCCCGGGCTGCTCGAGCTGGAGGAGCTCTTGTCGGCTCACCTCGACACGAGGGTCAAGGTGGAGCTGCGGAACCGGCGAGGTCGAGTCGTGGTGGAGTTCGCCACGCTCGAGGATCTCGAGCGGATCTACAGGGTGATGGTGGAGGGCAACCGCCAACGGCCGTTGGAAGAGCTCACACCGTCGTGACCAGGGGCGACGGGTCTCTCGCGACGATCGAGGTCGATGGTCGGCAACCGTCAAGCAAATCTGCAGGTCTATCCACAACCTGTGCATTACGTTGTGGATTGTCGATTTCTCCTTGAAGTGGAGGCGTAGGTAACCCGGGTGTCACCTGGCCGTCTGATTGGCGAACGGCGGGTGACGGCGGGTGACGGCGGGGGTGGGCGTGGGTGCCGAACCACCTCGGACGCGCAGCCCGAGCTGGACGGGCCCGCCGGGCGGGACCACCGGTGATCTCGCGGTCCCCAGCCATCCCAGGGGATCAGTCCCAGGGAGTGGTCGCCCACGTGGCCAGCGCGGCTGCCAAGGCGTCGGCGAGGTCGGGGCCGTGCTCGACGACCACCGACGCCGGCCCCACCTCGACGACGACTGCCGGCATGTGCGTCTCGCGGAGGAGCGGGAGCGACATCCCTCGGGGCTGGTGGTTGGGGACCCCGAGGGCTGATGGCACGGTCCGCTGTACGACCTCGGCCAGCAGCCGACCGCCGACCGACTCGTTGCGGTAGCCCGCGTAGAAGGAGGTCTGGCAGCCGGGCCGTTCCGGGTCCAGGCGGAGGCCCACGTACACGTCGACCCCGGCCGCGTTGGCCTGGTGGGCCTGGGTCGAGTCGTCGGGGTGGTGGAGGGCGGTGACGCGGGCGCCGAGCGTGACGAGACGACGCCGAAGGGCGTTGACCGTGGTCCCGAGGCCACCGACCTCGCCGACCGCCACGTGGCGACCGGCCAGCGTCGGAGGGGCGTGCCGCAGCAGCTCGCGGTCGCGCACGGTGGAGACGAGCTCGCGGACGTGGTCGCGGGCAGCGACCCGCAGGAGCTCTCGGAGGGAGTCGGCGCCGAGGATCCCGTCGGCCGGCAGCCCGGCGTTCTGCTGGAACTCGCGCAGTGCCGCCGTCGTGTCGTCGCCGAAGATGCCGTCGACGCGACCGCTGTGGAAACCGAGGGCGCCCAAGCGCTGCTGGAGCTCGGCGACGTCGTCGCCGCGGAGCATGGGGGTGCGGCGATAGAGGAACCGGTCGCCCAGGCGGTAACCGGCTTCGACCAGCGTGTCCCACGTCTGACGGCCGCACACCCCGTCGACCCGCAGGCCGCGGCGGTGCTGGAAGGCCTCGACGGCCGCCCGCGTACCGGGGCCGAACAGGCCGTCGGGATCGGCGATGGGCTCGAAACCGAGCACCCGCAGGCGTCGTTGCACGTCGAGGACTCCCTCGCCGTCGTCCCCTTCGGCGAGGGGCAGGGCATCGCCGAGGAGGACGGGAGCCCCTACAGGTATGCCGAGAGCTCCTGGAGGAGCTGTCCCTTGGGCTTGGCCCCGATGAGGCGCACCTTGGGCTCCCCGTCCTTGAACAGGATCAGGGTCGGGATGCTCAGCACGTCGTACCGGCGCGTCACGTCCAGGTTGTCGTCGATGTTGAGCTTGGCGATCTGGAGCTTGCCGTCCTGCTCGTCGGCGATCTCCTCGAGGATCGGGGCGATCATCTTGCACGGTCCGCACCATTCAGCCCAGAAGTCGACGAGCACCGGGACGTCCGACGCCTTGACATGCTCGTCAAACGTAGTGTCGCCCAGGGTGACGATCTTCTCGCTCATTCCTTGCTCCTCACGTGCTGGCGGTCTCGGCGGAGGCCTCGATCGACGGTAGCAGCCCGCCCGCCCGAGTCGTCACATCTCGGGCGCCCGTCACCCACCGGGCGTCGGACGCCGGCGCCCGGTGGGGGGGAGGCGGCTGGATCAGGATCCCCGCGCCTCGAGCCAGCGCTCGGCATCGATGGCGGCCATGCATCCCGACCCGGCGGCCGTGATGGCCTGCCGGTAGACGTGGTCCTGGACGTCGCCGCACACGAACACGCCGTCGACGTTGGTGCGGGAGCCTTCGGACGTGGCGACGTACCCTGTGGTGTCGAGGTCCAGCTGTCCCCGCAGCACGGCGGTGTTGGGCTCGTGGCCGATGGCGACGAACACGCCGTCGACCGGCAGCTCCGACGGCTCGCCGCCGACCGTGTCGCGCAGGCGCACCCCGGTGACCTTCCCGTCGCCCACCACTTCGGTGACGACGGCGTTCCAGTGGAACTCGATCGTCGGGTTGGCGAAGGCTCGGTCCTGGAGGATGCGGGAGGCGCGGAGCTGGTGGCGGCGGTGCACCACCGTGACCTTGGCGGCGAACCGGGTGAGGAAGAGCGCCTCCTCCAGGGCGGAGTCGCCCCCGCCTACGACGACGACGTGCTGGGAGCGGAAGAAGAAGCCGTCGCAGGTGGCGCAGGTGGAGACGCCGTGGCCGAGCAGGCGGTCCTCACCCGGAACGTCCAGCATGAGGGCGCGTGCCCCGGTGGCGACGATGAGCGTCTCGGCTTCGTACGTGGGCTCCGGCGCCTCCGGGGCGCCGACCCACACCCCGAACGGGGAGCCACCGCCCAGCTCCAGGCGCGTCACCTTGTCCGTGACCATCTCGGCACCGAACCGCGCGGCCTGGGAGCGCATGGCGGCCATCAGCTCCGGCCCCAAGATGCCGTCGGGGAAACCGGGGAAGTTCTCGACCTCGGTCGTCAGCATCAGCTGGCCCCCCGGCTGGTCGCTCGTGGAGGACGGCTGGCCCTCGACCACCAGGGGCGACAGCTGGGCGCGGGCGGTGTACACGGCCGCCGTCAGGCCGGCGGGGCCGGAACCGGCGATCACGACCTTGCGGTGCTCGGTCACGGCGCTACTGGGCGGACCGCGGACGGACGCTGCGGCGGGACCATGCGCCCAGCCCCGACAGGGTGAGCAGGCCGCCGAGGAGGGTGTACGAGGCCCAGTTGTGGTTGGGGAACGCGTAGGTGTCGAGGATCCGGAGCACGGCGACGGACACCAGCACGGTGACCAGCACGGCCAGGGCGGCGATCACGAGCCCGAACACCATGGCCCGGACGACGAGGGCCACCGGCCGGATCGCCTTGTCGTGGAGGGCGTCGACCACCATCTCGACGGTGTCGGCCGCCTTCTTCGGCCACTCGATGCCTGCCAAGCCGGCACTCGCAGGTGCCCCGCCTCCGATACCCCGCGGTCCGGTCGGTTGCGCCGCCCCGCTGTCCACTGCTCCGCCGTCGGCCATACCGCGAGGTTAGTGGGATCGCGGTGTGGCCCGGCTCCTGGAACGGGCGGCCGCGAAGGACCGCCCCCGGCGGCGGCTCAGGTCGCCGACCGCCCCGGGGGCAGCTGGTAGCTGATGCCGATGGCTCCGGGGCCGGCGTGCGTGCCCACGACCGGACCGAGGTCGACGACCACCAGCTCGTGCGCCACTTCGACGTCCGCCAGCCGCGAGACGACGGCCCCGATGTCCGCCGCCGCCCCGTTGCTCACGGCGAGCCGCTCGAGCGGTGCGGCGCCAGCGGCCTTGGCCACCAGGTACTCGAGGGACCGGCTGCGCGTGCGCTGCTTCGACTCCTGCTCGACCACTCCGTCGCGGACCTCGATGACCGGCTTGATCGAAAGGAGCGACCCGAGGAGCGCGGCGGCGCCGCCGATCCGGCCGCCGCGCTGGAGGTGGTCGAGGGTGTCGACCGCGCCGAGGACGTGGGTGCGCCCCACGAGGTCCTTGCACAAGGCGGTCACCTCCTCGAGGGAGGCGCCAGCGGCGGCCGCCTCGGCGGCGGCCAGACAGATGAGGCCCTGCCCCATCGTCACCGACCGCGTGTCCACCACCTGCACCGGCAGCCTGTTGGCCGCGGCCGCGGCGCCGGCGAGCGCGGCCTGGTGGGTCGCCGACAGGGCCGACGAGATCGTGCAGCACACCACGCCGTCGGCCCCTGCATCGGCGGCTGCCACGAAGGCGGCCTGGAACGCCCCCGGCGGCGGTGCCGCCGTCTCGGGCAGCGCCGCCGACGTGCGGCACCGTTCCCAGAAGGCGGCCGGCGTGAGGTCCCGGCGGTCGAGCAGCTCCTCGTCGCCGAAGCGGATCGTGAGCGGGACGACCGTGATACCTGCCGGGACGGCGAGCTCGTCGGTCAGGTCGCTGGCGCTGTCGGTGACGACGCGGACGCCGGGCATGGGTTCCCCCGTTCGGTCTTGCTGTGGTGGCCGGCGCGTCCGCGGGCATCGTCCCGGGCGGCCGGCAAGAACCTACCGCGGCGGCCGGCCTCGGAGACCCGTCGGCGTGCCGCCGATCCAC
Source organism: Acidimicrobiaceae bacterium (assembly GCA_027306585.1). Classification (GTDB taxonomy): domain Bacteria; phylum Actinomycetota; class Acidimicrobiia; order Acidimicrobiales; family RAAP-2; genus DAHUZJ01. The sequence goes on from DAHUZJ010000021.1 coordinate 6,021, forward strand.
CGGACGTCCCCGACGTCGTTCGTCCCCAGGAGGTCGTCCGCGTCCACGGGCTCCTGGGGACGCCGCCCGCGACGGGCACGACCGGGATCCGGCACGATGCGCACGTGGCCGCCGGCGCCTCCCCGGGGGCTCGCGGCAGCGCTCTCCCCCGGGACCTGGGGGGAGGGCGAGCCGTGCGCCGGGGCCACGTCGTGGTGCGGCGGGGGCGGTATCGCCGGCTGGCCGGCGGGCGGCGGGTCGACCGGCACCCGGGGGCGAGGAGCGGTTGGTGCTCCCCGCCGGCGCCCCCCACTGCGAGCGCCGGCGCCCGGAGCGTCGGCGCCCGGGACCGTCACTCGGGCGCGGCCGCCGGTCACCCGGGCCCCGGTGATGTGGACCCGCGGGTCCTCGTGCCGGGCCCGAGGCGGCGTCTCCGCGCCGTGAACGACGCCGCCCGCCCTGCCACCGCTCGGCCTGGTCGCCGGCCACCCGCCGCGGTCGTCGTCGGTCGGCTCGGGGAACGGGCTGAAGCCGCGACGCCGCCCGCCGAGCAGGGTGGCCGCGGCTGCGTACACCGCACCCCCCACCACGACCGAGCCGGCCACCCGCACCAGCAGGCCGATACCCTGCTGGGCGCCCGAGATGTTGGACACGACGAGGACCACCGCCCCCATCACGGCCGTCGCCAGCCCGACACGGCGCAGCGGTCCCCACGTCCGGGTGCCGCCGAGCGTCCCCAGCCAGCGGTGCAGGACGACGAGGCCGATCACGGCCGCCACCGAGTAGGCGATCGAGAGGGACAGCGCCAGGCCGCGCACCCCGAGCGGATGGACGAGGGCGGCGGCCAGCGCCACGTTGAGCCCGTTCTCCACCAGGTACAGCCAGAAGGCGACCTTGGGCCGCTGCATCGATTGCAGCACGCGGATGACGTACAGGAAGGCGCAGAAGCCGGGAAGGCCGAGGGAGAAGAGGGCGAGCGACGAGCCGGTCACCTGGGTCCCTGTCACCGTCGTCGAGCCGTGCCCGAGCAGCAGGGCAACGGCCGGCTTGGCGAGCAGGAACATCCCGACGGCGGCGGGGAGGATGGCGGCCAAGGTGGCCCGCAGGCCGGCGGCCAGTCGACGCCGGAAGGCGGCGAGGTCGCCGGTGGCCCACCGCTCGGAGAGCTCGGGCGTGACGGCGCTCATGATCGAGACCGCCACCACGGCGAACGGCAGTTGCATGAAGGTGTACGCGTACGTGTACGACGAGACGGGGTCGGTGCCGGGCGCGCCCACGGCGAGGGTCAGGACGACGAAGAGGGCGACCTGGTTCGCCACGACGAAGCCGAACGTCCAGCTGCCCAGGCGGACGACCGTCCGCACCGCCTCGTGCCGAGGGTCCCACCGCCAGCGCAGCCGGGCCAGCCCGATCCCGCGGAGCGCCGGCAGGAGCAGTCCCGCCTGCAGGGCGACCCCGAGGGTCGTGCCCAAGCCGAGCAGCAGCAGCTCGCCGGAGTTGACCTGCACGCCCCGCAGGGTCGGGAAGTGGGGGACGAGGGCGTGGAACCACAACAGGACCCCGATGCACACGAGGTTGTTGGCGATCGGGACCCACATCGGGGCGGCGAACCGCCGCTTCGAGTTGAGCAGGGCCTCCGCCAGGGCGAGCAGCCCGTAGAGGGCGATCTGGGGGACGAACCACCGGAGCAGCGTCGTGGCGACCGAGCGTTCCGACGCCAGGGTGGTGGCGTGGGCGGCGGAGGTGGAGCCGAGCGCGGTGAAGGCCGAGATGATCTCGGGCGAGAGGAGCCAGAAGAGCACCGTCATGACGGCCAGGACGACGACGGACAGCGTGACGATGGACGAGATGGCCCGCCAGGCCTCGCGGTCGGACCGGGTTGCCAGCCGGTCGACGAACACGGGGATGAAGGTGGCCGACAGCACCCCGCCGAGGACGATGTCGTAGAGCATGTTGGGGGTGGTGTTGGCGAGGTTGTACGCGTCGGCCAGGTGGTGGAAGCCCAGCGCGTAGGCGAGGGCGATGACCCGGAGCAGCCCGGTGATCCGCGAGACGGCGGTCCCGGCGGCCATGCCGGCGGTCGCCCGACGAAGGTTGGTCGGGTCGGCGGAATCGGCCGCCACCCCGCCGCCGGCGTCCACCGAGGCGTCGCCGGTCATCCCGGACGGCGTGGTGATGGTGCGGGGGGCCACCCACCCGGCCCGGCCGACCAAGCGGCGGGTGCCGACGTCGTCGGGTCCGGAGAGGGCGTCGTCGGTCACGGCGACCTCATGTGGTGCTGCCCGCTGCCTCGTGCGCGGCGCGCCGGCGCCACCCGGTCCGCCACGAGCGCGCCCACCATCCGAGGAGCACCAGCACCGCCAGGACGGTGAGGATCACCCCCACGACCGAGGTGGCGGTCGACCGCACGGTGACCTGCGTCTTGGCGAAGACGAGGCCGGGCACCGAGAACTGCACTGTGAGCGGCGAGTCCCCGAGCGTGCGGGCCTCCACGTGGAAGCGGACGGAGTTGTTGGGGTGGTCCAGTGTGAGCGGCTGCGCCGTCGAATCGGGGAAGTTGAACTTGTTGCTCGAGACGCTGAGCGTTCCCCGGATCGCGTAGGGGGCAGCGGACACCACGGTGATGGGGATCCACCCTGTCCGCGACGTCAAGGTGATTGTCCGGTTGGTCGACAGCTGGACCAGCGACAGCTGGTGGGCGAGGATCTTGTCGAACGCCGACACGGACGTCGCCATCCCGGCCCGGCCCCGGTAGTCGGCCTCGGCGGCGAGCAGCGCCTGGTCGAGCCCCGCCAGCACCGATGGGGCGCCGCGCACGGCGGTGCCGAAGTGGGTGAGGCGCAGCCGGGCTGTGCTGAGCCGGGCGGCGAGCGCCTTCGAGAGGGCCTGGGCGGGCCCGGCCGACTGGAGGTGCCGGACGTCTGTTGTGGGCGCAGGCACTGTGGCGAAGAAGGCGGCGAGGGTGACGGGCTGCACCACCGGGCTGTTCTTGAGCCCGGACAGCAACTGGTCCAAGAAGCGCGCTGTCTCGTGCCAGCCCGCCACCGGCACCGCCACCATCCCGCGAGGCGTGGATGTGTTGGGCCGCTCGAAGTGGATGATGGCCAAGTCGGCCACGAGCTGGGCGGCGGCCAGCGCCGGGTCCCCCGGGTCGGCGGCGAACTGGGAGCCCAGCACGCTGTCCGAGGCGCTGGCGGTGAGGGTCGGTCCTTTGCCAAAGGGCAGCTGGAACGGCCAGCCCCATGTGACGCCGGCGCCGACCGGGGGCCGGGCGAGCTGGATGTCGGGCACGACGACGTGCGTGGCGCCCACCTGGCCGAGCCCGGTGCCGGTGGCGTCGCTGACCTGGCCGGTGCTCACCCAGGTTGTGGGGGCCGTCACGCTGACGCCGTACTGCTTGAGGACGGAGCGGGCCGCGGTGACCTGCGCTGTGATCTCGGTGGGCTCGCCGGCTGCGGCGAGCCCACCGAGATCCACGGGCACGTAGGTCTGTGCGACGGTCTCGTCCACCGTGGGCCGCGTGGTCGACAGGTGGGCCAGCGTGGCGACGGCGGCCCGTCCGGCGGACCCGCTCTTGCTCAGCGCCTCGACCGTCTGAGGGGTGGGCTCGAGGGTCACCGGGACCGACGACTGGTGCAGGGTGCCGACGAGCCGTGTCAGCGAGCGAGCCGTGGTGGGGGAGAGGGGCGTCAGGGCCTTGGACGGGTCGGTGGCCCCAGCTCGCACCGTGGTCGGGGCCGACACGGGCACGACCCAGGCGAAGCGCAGCGGGTCGGCGCTGGTGCGGGGCGCGTACGTGAGGTACGTGGTGAACTGCCCGAGGGGCGCGCCCGCCGGGCTCTGGAGCGAGACGACCGCCGGGTACACCCCTGTGCAGAGCCCGCGAGCGGCTGTGCATGTCAGGTCGATCGTGGGCGTCCCCGCCGCGGGGGCGGGGCTCGTCGAGGAGGACGCCTCAACGGCGACCCGGAGCTGGACCACCCCGGCACCGTGCGGACCCGTGGGCAGCTGGGCGAGCGGCACCGGTGTGGTGTGGTCGACCTCCGGCGCGTCGCTCTGGCTGGGCGGGGTGTGCAGCGTCGCCTCGTACCCGCTCCGGGTGCGGAGCCGGGCGTACACGCTGACGCTGACCTCGGCGTCCGCCGGGGCGTCGACCGCCGAGAGGACCAGTGTGAATGTCCCCGGGCCGCCTGCGGCCGACGGCGTGACCCAGTTGCTCTGGGACTCGAGCGTGAGCACCGGGCCCTGCCCGGCCGCCTTGGACGTGCCCTTGGTGGACGTCGCGCCGAGGGCGGGGGACGGCAGGACGGCCGACGCGACGACCAGGAGGCTCGCGACCAGGGCGGCTGCCGCCGCCGGCAGGGCACGCCGGGTCACCCGGCCACGCGACACCGACACCTTGAAACGCTAGACGCCCCAGGGAGGATCGGGTTCCCGCCGGCCGGGGGGCCCGACGGGGGGCAGTACCGTGGGTGGGTGCAGCAGACGACGGTGCCCGAGCGCTTCCGCCCCCTGGTGTCGGCGACGGCCGACCTGGCGGAGCGCTTCGCCGCCGCCGGTCACAGCCTGTACCTGGTGGGTGGCTCGGTGCGGGACGCGCTCCTGGCGACCTCGGGCGGCGGCGAGCCGGGCTACGAGCGGGACTTCGACCTCACCACGGACGCCGGGCCCGACGACATCGAACGGATCGTGTCCCCGTGGGCCGCCGCCCTGTGGACCCAGGGCAAGCGGTTCGGGACGATCGGGTGCCGGGTCGGGAACCGACGGTACGAGATCACGACGCACCGGGCCGAGGCCTACCAGCCGGGCTCCCGCAAGCCCGAGGTGACCTTCGGGGACGACATCGAGACCGACCTGTCCCGGCGGGACTTCACGATCAACGCCATGGCCCTCGAGCTGCCCGGCCTGCGCCTCGTCGACCCGTTCGACGGCATCGGCGACCTGGCGTCCCATCGGTTGCGCACCCCCCTCGACCCCGAGGTGTCCTTCTCCGACGACCCGCTGCGCATGCTGCGGGCCGCCCGCTTCATCGCCGCCTACGACCTGGTCCCCGACGAGGCACTGGTGGCGGCGGTGGCCGCCGGCCATTCCCGCCTGGCCATCGTGTCGGCCGAGCGCATCCGCGAGGAGCTCGACAAGATCGTGGTGCTGCCCGTGCCGTCCCGGGCGCTGTGGTTCGTGGTGGACAACGGGCTGGCGGAGGAGTTCCTCCCCGAGCTGACGGCGCTCCGCCTGGAGCAGGACCCGGTCCACCGGCACAAGGACGTGCTCGCCCACACCCTGGCGGTGGTGGACAAGACCCAATCCGACCGGATCCTGCGGTTGGCGGCGCTCTTCCATGATGTCGGCAAGCCCAGGACCCGGGTCTACGGACCGGGCGGGGTGAGCTTCCACCACCACGAGGTGGTGGGGGCGCGCATCACCAAGCAGCGGATGGAAGCCCTGCGGTACTCGAAGGAGGACGTCGACGCGGTGGTCCGCCTCGTCGAGCTCCACCTGCGCTTCCACACCTACCGCCTGGGCTGGACGGACAAGGCGGTTCGGCGCTACGTGCGCGACGCCGGGCCCCTCGTGGACCGGCTCAACGAGCTCACCCGGTGCGACTGCACGACGCGCAACGAGGCGAAGGCGCGCGCGCTCTCCCGCCGCATGGACGAGCTCGTGGCGCGCATCGCCGAGTTGCGCGAGCGGGAGGAGCTCGACGCCCTGCGCCCGGACCTCGACGGCACGGAGGTCATGGTACGGCTCGGTGTCGCCCCCGGCCCGGTGGTGGGTGAGGCGCTGGCGTTCCTGATGGACCTCCGCCTCGACGAGGGGCCGCTCGGCCCGGAGGAGGCCGGCCGCCGCCTCGACGAGTGGTGGGTGGCGCGTCAGGCTGCCGGCGTCACGCAGACCTGACAGCACCGATGCAAGCCGCAGCGACGGGCCGGGTGCCATCCGGGGCGGCGGCCCCCCTCGGCCCCCTCGGCCCGCCGTCTCGTCGGCTCAGTCCTCGGGCCAGGAGGGTCCGGGCTCGCCAGCGGCGAACGCTTCGACCATCCCCTGGGCCTCGTCGTCGTGGTACTGCACCGGCGGTGACTTCATGAAGTAGGCGGACGGCCCGAGCAGCGGGCCGCCGACACCGCGGTCGAGAGCGAGCTTGGCGCAGCGCACGGCGTCGATGATGACACCCGCCGAGTTGGGCGAGTCCCACACCTCGAGCTTCAGCTCCACGTTGAGGGGGACGTCGCCGAAGTTGCGCCCCTCCATGCGGATGTAGGCCCACTTGCGGTCCTGGAGCCACGGGACGTGGTCCGAGGGCCCGATGTGCACGTCGTCGGCGGGGAGGACGGTGTTCTCGATCTGGCTGGTCACGGCCTGGGTCTTCGACACCTTCTTCGACTGCAGCCGGTCCCGCTCGAGCATGTTGCGGAAGTCCATGTTCCCGCCGACGTTGAGCTGGTACGTGCGGTCGAGGGCGAGACCGCGGTCCTCGAACAGGCGGGTGAGCACCCGGTGGACGATGGTCGCCCCGACCTGGCTCTTGATGTCGTCCCCGACGATCGGCACCCCGGCGTCACGGAAGCGGCGGGCCCACTCGGGGTCCGACGCGATGAAGACGGGGATGGCGTTCACGAAGGCGACGCCCGCCTCCAGGCACGCTTCGGCGTAGAAGCGTTGCGCCTCCTCCGAGCCCACCGGCAGGTAGGAGACGAGCACGTCGGCCTCGACCGCTCGCAGGGCGGCCGTCACGTCGACCGGCGCCTCGGGGGACTCCTCGACCACGTCGCGGTAGTAGCGCCCGAGACCGTCGAACGTCGGCCCCCGCTGGACGGTCACGCCGAGGTGGCTGACGTCGGCGAAGCGGACGGTGTTGTTGTGCCCGGCGAGGATGGCCTTGGACAGATCGGTGCCCACCTTGGTGGCGTCGACGTCGAAGGCGGCCACCGGGACCACGTCCCGCACGTGGTAGCCGCCCAGCTCCACGTGCATCAGGCCCGGCACCACCTCGTCGGTTGCCGCGTCGCGGTAGTAGGCGAGCCCCTGCACCAGCGAGCTGGCGCAGTTGCCCACGCCGGCGATGGCCACACGGACGCTGCTCATCGGTTCTCTCCTTGTCGGTCCTGTTCGGGTCGGTCCTGGTCGAGTGGTTCGTGTCGTTCCGGCGCGCCCACGGTCGCGGGGACGCTGGGAGCTGGCGCCGGACCGTCCGGCTGCGCCCCCGGCACTGCGGGGAGGGTCGCCCGTTCGGCCTCGATGAGGCGGTCGAGCCAGCGGATGTCGTGCTCCACGGCGTCGGCGGCGTGCTCGACGACGGAGCGGGCGTAGGCGCCGAGCCCTGGGCTGCCGGAGGTGCGCACGTCGCCGAGCCGCTCCGCCAGTTGCTGGCGCCGCCGCTCGAGGAGGGCGAGGCGCGCTTGCGGCGCCAGGTGGCCGGCGAAGGCCACGCGGAGGCTGAAGCTGCGGGGGTCGTCCGCTCCGTCGGCGCGGCAGAGCAGGTCGGCGAAGAGCTGGCGCCCGGTGTCGGTGATCCGGTAGGCCTTGCGCGACCGGCGGCCCCGGGTCCCGGCAGGGCGGCGCGACCGCAGCACCGCCCACTCGCCGCTGAGGGAGCCGGTGGGCGGGACGTCCGCCGGCGAGGGCTCGGTGGCCTCGACGGCCCCGCTCGCCTCGAGCCGGGCGAGCGCCGGGTACAGCGAGCCGAACGACACGTTGGCGAGGACGCCCAGCCCGTCGCGGAGCTGCCGGCGGATCTCGTAGCCGTGGAGCCCACCTCGTTCCTCCAAGAGGCCGAGGATCGCCAGATCGAGCATGGTCCAGAAGTATATCGAGTCGATATATCGACGCATCGCTCATCGCCCGCACCGTGGCCGTAGGCCCAGACGGGCGACGCCGCGCGGGCGGCGCCGGATGACGGCTCGGCGCGGTGGTGGCGGTAGCCTCGTTGCGTGACCAGCCGCTCCCGCACGGGGGCCCCGCGCAGCGTCGGGCCGACAGCCGGTTCCCAGCGTGAGGCCGGCGTCGAGTACCGCCTCGTCCGCGACGCCGTCGTCCGCGACGTGCGAAGGGGGAAGGTCGGGGCGGTCGACGTGTGCGACGCCCATCCGGAGCTCCTCCGAGCTGCTCGCAACGTCGGGCGGCCGTCGGGCGACGACTGCCCCATCTGCGAGTCGGCGACGACGACGCACGTGACCTACGTGTTCGGCGCCGGGCTGCCCCCCGGTGGCCGGTGCCCGGGGACAGCGGCGGAGCTCAACCGGCTACGCCGGCGGCCGGAGCCGGTCCTCTGCTACGACGTCGAGGTGTGCCCGGACTGTGCCTGGCACCACCTGCTCCGCAGGTACCCGGCCGGCGGGGTGGCGCCCCGTCGGGCCCGGACCGGACGCCGCTGACGTGGGCGCTGCCTACCTGGGAGGCATGGACGCCGGCGACGGGGGACCCGCTCCGGCCGCCGGCCCGGCGGCGGCGGCCGGAGCGGCGCCCGGACGGACGGGGAGCCCCGAGGGGCGCCGGCCGGTGACCGTGCCGGCGGTCCGGCTGCGCAAGCGGCGGGCCGGTCACCAGCCCCTGGTCGTGGTGACCGCCTACGACACCCCCGGGGCGCGCATCGCCGACGCCGGGGGGGTCGACGTGATCCTCGTCGGCGACTCGCTGGCCAACAACGTCCTCGGCTACGAGGACACCCTCCAGGTCACGATCGAGGTCATGGCGCACCACACGGCGGCCGTGGCTCGGGCCCGGCCGAGCGCGCTGGTGGTGGCCGACATGCCGTGGCTCAGCTACCACCTGGGCGCCGAGGACGCCGTGCGCAACGCCGCCACGCTGGTCCGGGCGGGTGCGCAGGCCGTGAAGCTCGAGGGCGGGACGTCACGGGTCCCGGCGATCGAGGCCATCGTGGGAGCCGAGATCCCGGTGATGGGCCATCTGGGCCTCACTCCGCAATCCGTGCTCGCCATGGGCGGTTACCGGGTCCAGGCCCGGGACGCGGACGCGGCGGCGAGCCTGCGTGACGCGGCACAGGCGATCGCCGGCGCGGGGTGCTTCTCGCTGGTGCTCGAAGGGGTGCCCGACGTGGTGGCGGCGGCCGTCACCGACGCCGTGGACGTCCCGACGATCGGGATCGGCGCCGGGCCGGCCTGCGACGGCCAGGTGCTCGTGTACCACGACCTGCTCGGGCTGGCCCATGGACCGCGGCCCAAGTTCGTGCGCCAGTACGCCGACCTGGAGGCCGTCGCCGTGGAGGCCGTCGCCGCCTACGCCGCCGACGTCCGATCGGGGACATTCCCGAGCGACGCCGAGAGCTACCACGCCGCGCCAGAGGTCGCCGAGCGCCTTGGGGCGGCCCCGCCCGGCGGGTCCCGCACGCCGGTGCGCTAGCATCGTCGGGTCCGGCACGGCCGCCGTGGGCGGCCCAGCGTTGCGCCGCCGGGCAGGCAGTGACCCTGCCCCGCATGGCGCGGGGCCCGGACGCCGAGCGCGCCGGTCCAGAGGGAGGTGAGCCGCCCATGCGGCCCTACGAAGTCATGGTCATCTTCGACACCGGCGCGGAGCCGCCGGCGATCCAGGCGGTCGTCGACCGCCTGCTCGAGACCATCCGCACTGCGGAGGGCACCCCCGGGGCGATCGACCGGTGGGGACGCCGGCCCTTCGCCTACGAGGTGAAGCACCGCCGCGAGGGCTACTACGTGCTGGTGGACTTCTCCGGCACGAGCCGCACGGTCGCCGACGTGGACCGGATGCTGTCCCTGGCGGACGAAGTGCTGCGGCACAAGGTGATCCGCGTCCCCGAGAAGTTGGCGCGCCGGTCCAAGGGGTCGGACGGGGGAGCGCCGGCGGCGGGTCGTGCCCGGCCCGAGCCGGCCGGGCAGACGGCCGGTTGACGGGCGCCGAGCCCACGGACGAGGAGGGAGCGCCATGCCGGACAACAGCGTGACCCTGGTGGGGAACGTGACCCGCGACCCCGAATTGCGGTTCACCAACACGGGGCAGCCGACGGCGTCGTTCGGGCTGGCGGTCAACCGCCGCTGGCAGAACCGCCAGACCCAGGAGTGGGAGGAGGCGACCAGCTTCTTCGACGTCGTCTGCTGGCGGGAGATGGCGGAGAACGTGAGCGAGACCATCACCCGTGGGGCGCGGGTGGTGGTGTGCGGTCGGCTCGAGCAGCGCAGCTGGGAGACGCCGGAGGGGGACCGCCGGTCGAAGGTCGAGGTGATCGCCGACGAGGTCGGCCCGTCGCTGCGCTGGGCGACGGCACAGGTGGTGAAGAACGAGCGCCGCGGCCCCTCGGAGGGTCCGCGGGGCGGGGGGCGCCCGGCGCCCCCCGCCCGTCCGGCGGAGCCCGCCGGCGGGTACGGCTATGACGAGGAGCCTTTCTGATGGCACGCAGCAATTATCGCGGTGGGACCGCCCGCCGGGCGCCCAAGGACCTGAACCGCCGGGTCAAGAAGAAGCCCTGCCAGCTCTGCCGCGACCACGTCGAGTGGGTGGACTACAAGGACGTCCCGCTCCTCAGGAAGTTCGTGAGCGACCGGGGCAAGATCCGCTCGCGCCGGGTCACCGGCAACTGTGCGCAGCACCAGCGCGACATCGCCCAAGCCATCAAGACGGCCCGCGAGCTCGTGCTCTTGCCGTACACCCAGCGCACCGTGACCGAGCGGCCCGGTGGCCGTGGTGGGCGCGGTGCCCGGGGCGAACGGGAGCACGGGCGTGAGGGCCGTGAGGGGCGCGGTGAGGGCCGTGAGGGCCGTGAGGGCCGCGGCGAGGGCCGTGAGGGGCGCCCGCCCGCGGGCTCGGCCGCCAACGGGGCCGAGGCGCCGGGTGGGGCTGGCGGGGCGGCGCCGGTGGATGGCGGGACCCAGGCCGAGGTGACCGAGGCGGCGCGGCCATGAGGGTCGTCTTGCGGCAGGACGTGGACGGCGTGGGGCGTCGTGGCGACATCGTGGACGTCACGGGCGGCTTCGCCCGGAACTTCCTCTTCCCCGCCGGGCGCGCCATCGTCGCCACGGACGGGGTCGAGCACCAGGCGGCCGCCATGCGCCGGGCACGTGACCAGCGACAGGCCAGGTCGCGCGAGGCGGCCATGGCCAAGGCGCAGGTGCTGGCGGGGGCCACGCTGCGGATCACCGCCCGCGCCAGCGGCAAGGGCAAGCTGTTCGGCTCGGTGAGCGCCGCCGACGTCGCCGACGCCGCCCGCGAGCAGAAGGGCGTCGACCTCGACCGCCACCAGGTGGCGTTGGACGAGCCCATCAAGCTCGTCGGCACCCATGAGGTGCCGGTCCACCTCTTCGAGGACGTCGGCACCGCGGTGATGGTCGAGGTCGTTCCCGCCGGCTGACCCGCCGGCGGACCGGCCCGGGAGAGCCGCCCGGGAGAGCCGCCGCCGCTCCCGCTCGTCGCCCGTTCCGAACGCCCCGGCGACCGGCCGCACCGCGGCCGTTCGTGGCGTGTCACACCCCGACGGCACCATTTTGGCGTGCCCGTACGACGCCGGCCCGCCGTCCACCGCTTGTCCACAGGTCCGACCACAGGCAACCCGGGAAAGATCGCACACAATCCCCAGGTTGTTGCCCTGTTGCTCAACAGGCCATTTCGCGCAAGGTAGTCGACGCCATGGTGCAGGCCTTCGATGACAGCAGGAGCCGCCGCCTCCGCCCGGCGGGGGGCGGCGGAGCGGCGGCAGCGACCCCGGCGGGTAGCCGGGGAACCCGCGTGCCGCCCCACGACCTCGACGCCGAGGAGTCGCTCCTCGGCTCGATGCTGTTGTCGAGCGACGCCGTCGTCGCCGCCATCGAGCGGTGCTCGGCCGCCGACTTCTACAAGCCGGCGCACGGCCACATCTTCACCGCCATCGTCACCCTCTTCGAGCAGGGCGAGCCGGTCGACGCGGTCACCGTGGCCGACGAGCTGCGGCGGAGAGACCTGCTCGACGCCGTGGGTGATCCGGCGGTGCTGGTCTCCCTCCAAGCCAACACCCCGTCGATCGCCAATGCCGGCCATTACGCCACCATCGTGGAGGAGCACGCGCTGCTGCGCAGGATGATCGGCGTGGCGGGGGAGATGGCCGAGATCGGTTACTCCGTGCCCCCGGACGTGACGGCCGCCGTCGACGAAGCCGAGCGGATGGTGTTCGACCTCGCCGAGCGGCGCACCACCGACACCGTGACCGCCCTCAAGGACTTGATCGGTCCCAGCCTCGACCGCATCGAGGAGCTGTCGCAGCGCACCGGGCGCATCACCGGGGTTGCCACCGGCTACTCCGAGCTCGACGAGATCCTGGCCGGCCTGCAGGCGGCCAGCCTGACGATCGTGGGCGCCCGACCCGCGATGGGAAAGGCCCTCGCCCTCGACACGCCGGTGCCGACGCCGAGCGGCTGGACGACGATGGGTGGCGTCCGGGTCGACGACGAGGTGCTCGACGAGCAGGGGCGGTCGTGCCTGGTCACGTACACGTCGCCCGTCTTCGTGGGGCACCGCTGCTTTCGCGTGTGCTTCGACGACGGGAGCTCGCTCGTGGCCGACGCCGGCCATCGCTGGCTCGCCTACGACTTCACCGCCTGGAAGGAGCACCGAGCGGGCGACGCCCGGCTGGTACGCGGCCTCCCCGACTGTCCGGAGGTCGCAGGCCACCGGTTGGCGCCACGCGGGCTCCCGCGGGTCGTGACCACCGAGCAGATGCTGGCTGAAGGGCTGCGCACGCCGCGCGGCCGTCGGCCGAAGTGGTACGTGCCGCTCGCCGGGCCGCTCGACGGGCCCGACGCGGAGCTGCCGGTCGATCCCTACGTCCTCGGCTGCTGTGTGGGCGGCGGTGCCATGGGCGCCGCCGAGCCCGGCTCAGCCGAACGTCCCGTGGGGCCGGTCGTGCAGATCCCGCCGGCGTACCTCCGCGCGTCGGCCAAGCAGCGCCTGGCGCTCCTCCAGGGGCTGATGGACACCTGCGGCGCGCTGGCGGACCGGAACGGGACGGTCGAACTGTGCCTGCGCGATCGGGATCTGTTGGAGCAGGCGTGGGAGGTGGTCTGCACGCTGGGGCACAAGCCCCGGCCGGTCGAGGAGCGAGTGCGTCCCCTTCCCGACGGCCGGGTGGGGCGAGCCTGGCGCTTCGCCTGGGCGCCGAGGGACCCGGTGTTCGCGAGGCCCGACATGGCCGAGCGGTTGGCCGCCACGGCCAGCAGACGGCGCATCGGCCGCCACACCCGGAGGGCGGTGGTCGCGGTGGAGGAAGTCCCGAGCATCCCGGTGCGCTGCATCGCGGTCAGCTCGGCCTCACGCCTGTTCCTGGCCGGCCGCTGCATGACGCCGACGCACAACACGAGCTTCGCCCTCGGGATGCTGGCCCACGTCGGCGTCGTCCTCCGGCGGCCGGCCCTTCTCTTCTCGCTCGAGATGGGGCACTTCGAGCTGACCCAGCGGATGCTGGCGTCGGACGCCCGGGTCGACTCGCAGCGGATGCGCACGGGCCACCTCCACGAGGCCGATTGGGCGAAGGTGGGTGCCGCGGTCAGCCGCCTGAGCGACGCCACCGTCTTCATCGACGACAAGCCGAACCTCACCTTGATGGACATCCGTGCGCGGGCCCGCCGGCTGAAGAAGAGCGAGGGCGATCTCGGCCTGGTCGTCGTGGACTACCTCCAGCTCATGACGGGCCGCGGCCGGGCGGAGAACCGCCAGGTCGAGGTGGCCGAGATCAGCCGGGGGCTCAAGATCCTCGCCCGGGAGCTCGACTGTCCCGTGGTGGCGCTGTCCCAGCTGTCCCGGGGGCTCGAGGCACGGCAGGACAAGCGGCCGATGCTGTCCGACCTACGGGAGTCCGGCTCCCTCGAGCAGGACGCCGACGTGGTGCTGTTCATCTACCGCGAGGAGGCGTACGACCCCGAGACGCCGATCGACCGCCGTGGCATCGCCGAGATCATCGTGGCCAAGCACCGCAACGGGCCGACCGGGTCGGCACATCTGGTCTTCCTCGGCCAGTACGCCAGGTTCGACAACCTGAAGACCGTGTAGGCGAGCGAGCGGGTCGCCCGGCCGCGCTCATGCGGCGTCGAGGGGCTCGAGGGTGCGGTCCGGCTCTTCGATGCCGGTGCTCGACCGTGCCATCACCCCCGCCTCGACCGCCGTGCGGCGGTGCCGGACGAAGATCGCCACCACCGCCAGCCCGGCGACGGCGAACAGCGTCCCGACCTCGAACGCGCGGTCGATGCCGCCTGCGAGCACCGCGTCCGCCGCCGCCCCGCCGTGCCCCGACAACGCCAGGTGGTGCGTCGCCGCCCCGAAGACGGTGACCAGCACCGCCACGCCCAGCGCCCCCCCGAGTTGCTGGCTGACGTTGACGAGCCCGGAGGCGGCGCCGGCGTCAGTGGCGACGACGTCGACGAGCGACGCGGTCGTGAGCGACACGAACGAGACGCCCGATCCCACGCCGACCAGCACGAGGCTCGCCACCACCTGGGGATAGCCCGTGCCGGCATGGAGGCGTGCTGCCAGGAGCAGCCCCAGCGTCGACAGCGCGATACCGGCGAGCATGAGGCGCTTCGGGCTGAACCGCCGGACCAGCACCCGGCTGGTGAGCTGCGACGCGAGGAACACGGAGACCGGCATCGGCAGGAACGCGGCGCCCCCGCGCAGTGGGGAGTAGCCGTCGACCTCCTGGAGGAACTGGGACAGGAAGAAGAACATCCCGTACATGCCGCAGTAGACGAGGCCTCGAGCGGCGTTGGCGGCGCTGCGGGTGGGGTGGCTGAGCAGGTGCAAGGGAAGGATCGGCTCCTTGGCCGTGCGCTCGACCAGCACGAACCCCGCCAGCAGGGCGACGCCGCCCAGGAGCGCGCCCAGGGTGAGGGGCCCCGTCCAGCCGTCACTGCTGGCCTGGACGAGCCCGAGGACGACCCCTGCCATGCCGAGCGTCGAGGTGAGCGCGCCGGCGACGTCGAACCGTCCTTGGCGGACCGGGGTCTCGCCCAGCACCCGGTGGCCCACCACCGCGACCACGACGCCGATCGGGACGTTGACGAACATCACCCACCGCCATCCGACCCACTCGGTCAGGATGCCGCCGGCCACCAGGCCCACGGCACCCCCGGCGGCCGAGACGGCCGTGAACAGGGCGATCGCCCTGACCCGGGCTGCGCCCTCGGGGAACAGCGTGGTGAGCAGGGCGAGGGCCGACGGTGCGGCCAGCGCCCCCCCGACGCCCTGGACCGCCCGGGCCGCCAGCAACATGCCGCCGGAGGGAGCGAAGCCGCCGGCGAGCGAGGCGACGGAGAAGAGCGCGATCCCGCCCACGAACACCCGGCGGCGACCGACGAGATCGCCCGAGCGGGCGCCGAGGAGCAGGAGCCCTCCGAAGGTCAGCACGTAGGCGTTGAGCACCCAGGACAGGTTGGCCGTCGAGAAGCCGAGCGCGGCCTGGATGTGGGGGAGGGCGACGTTGACGATGGTGGCGTCGAGGACGACCATGAGCTGGGCCGTCAGGATGACGAGCAGCCGGAACGTGGGTCCGGCGACGGCGCGCGGCGGCCGGCGCCCCGGGGGTCCGGGGAACGGCGCGCCGTGGCGCGGGCGCGAGGCAGCACGGTGAGGGGAGGGCATGGGCAGCGACCTTTCCGCTGGTAGGCTTCAACCGGAAGCTTCCTCCGGTTACTATACGGAGGGATCCTCCACTTTGCAACTCCTGGCCGTACCGGGGCGAGAATGATGGCAATGAGCAGGGATGACGCGACGGATGCGACCGCCGCCGGCCGTCCGCTCCGGGCGGACGCCCGGCGCAACTACGCCCGTCTCCTCGAAGCCGCCCGCCGCGTCTTCGCCGAACAGGGTGCCGAGGCGTCCATGGAGGCGGTCGCTCGGCAGGCGGGGGTCGGGGTCGGAACCCTCTACCGCCGGTTCCCCCACCGGATCGACCTGGTGGAGGCCGTCTACCGCGATGACGTCGAGGAGCTCATGGGCGCCGCCGAGCGGGCGGTGGCCGAGCTCGGACCGTGGGAGGCGCTGGCCGAGTGGCTGCATGCCTTCTTGCGCTACGCGAGCAGCAAGCGCACGCTCCTCCAGGAGCTGCGGGAGGCCTTCGACAAGAACCCGGAGCTCCGGAGCAGCTCGCGGGAGCGGATCGAGCAGGCGGCCGACCTGGTCCTCGAGCGGGCGCAATCGGCGGGGCTCGTCCGGGACGACGTCGTCGGGTCCGATCTGATGCAGCTGATCGGTCCGATGTGCACGAGCGCCACCCTCACCGAGGGCCAGGGCGAGCGGCTGCTGGGGATGGTGCTCGACGGGCTTCGTCCCGGCCCCGGATCGGTGGCGGCGCGCATCGGGAGCCCGCCCGCCGGCTGACGCGCGCTAGGGCTCGAAGCGAAAGCCCACCCCCCGCACGGTGACCAGGTGACGGGGCCGGGCCGGGTCCACTTCGAGCTTGTGGCGCAACCGCTTGACGTGCGTGTCCAGGGTGCGAGTGTCGGACAGCTCCTGGTCCCACCACAGCCGGTCGATGCACAGCTCCCGGGTCACCACCTGGCCGGCGTGGGACATCAGCAGCGCCAACAGGTCGAACTGCTTGCGCGAGAGGTCGACGGCCGAGCCACGGACGGTGACCTCTCGCCGGGCGGTGTCCAGGCGAACGGGCCCGCCGACGAGCACCTCCTCGGTGGCCGGCGGCGGCAGCGGGTTCCGCCGCAGCACGGCGCGCATCCGGGCCACCAGCTCCCGGAGGCGGAACGGCTTGGCCACGTAGTCGGAAGCACCCAGCTCCAGGCCGACGACGACGTCCACCTCGGCGTCACGCGCCGTCACCATGATGATCGGCACCCCGGGCGCCAGTGCCCGCATCCGGCGGCACACCTCGATCCCCGACTCGTCCGGCAGCATGAGGTCGAGGAGCACGAGGTCGGGCCGGAGGTCCTCGAAGGCCTGGAGGCCTTCACGGGCCGTCGCCGCCACCTGGGTGGCGAACCCCTCCTGGCCCAGACCCGACGCCAAGGCCTGGCGGTAGGACTCCTCGTCGTCGACGACCAGGACGACGGGACGGCTGTCGTCCGTGGAGCGGCCCGACGGGCCCCTCTCCAGCAGGTCGCCCGTCATGCTGCGTCATCGGGGGGGTCGGCGGGCGGGGGAGGTGCAATGGCAGATGTAGAGCCGCCGGCCACTGCTGGTCCCACCGGGTGGTCGTGGGACTCGCCCCGACGGGCCCCAAGGGGAGGCGGCGGGACCGAAGGCCGGGGGGGAGGACCTTCGGTCGCCGCCTCCGAGCACAGGTGCGGGCGCACGTGTGCGAAGGGGATGACGCCTGTGCCAGGAGTGGTGGGGGCCTTGCCCGGCGACGTCCGCGCCATCGGTTGCAACGTACGAGCGCGAGATGAACGCCCCGCGAAGCGGCTGCAACACCGAGGTTTCCCCGAGGTGAAATCTCTCTGGGGCTGATCGCTCTGGGGCGGCCCCGCCCGGGAGGGCGCTCAGTCCCGCGATAGGACGAGCCCCGGCGCGGACCCCTTGGCCGTCGTGGCGGCGACCGCGGCCTATGCGACCCTGGGCGCCTTGGAGGAGGACCGGCGGCCGACGGGGCGGTCCGCCCCCCGGCCGGCTCGCGTCGACCTCGCCTTCTCCATCTTCCGGGACTGGCGGCGAGCGCCGACCGAGTGGCCCATGAGGGACAGTCCGATGCCGAGGAGCCAGATGTCCTTGGCGAACGCCGTCCCCTGTTGGGTGGGTCGAACGCCACCCTCCCGGCGCAGCCCTGGGGTCTTGACGTAGAGGCCCAGAAGGCCGCCGGCGAACGCCGTGAGCGACAGCCCGGCCAGTCCGTCGCCGACCAGCGGTAGGAGAAGGGCCCCGCCGACCGCGCACTCGGCCATCCCGAGGCCCTTGGCGAACCCGTCGGGCGGCACCTGCTCGAGCACCGGGTAGGCACTCTTCGCCATCTCGTGGATCGTGCCGGCACTCTCCTCGTCCGCCTGCAGCTTCCCGAGGCCGGAGCTCAAGATGAACGCTCCGGCGGCCATCCGCTCCGGGAGGTTGGCACATCGTGATCGGTGTCGCACGAACGAAGCGGTACCCCGTCGGCCACCCCACCACACCCCGGTGCTGCCTCCGCACGGGCGGCCCGACGATCAGAGCAAGAAGCGGAACAGGGCGCTGCCGGGCGTCATCGACTCGATCTCGAGGCCGGACGTCGCCATCCGGTCGAGCAACGGCGACAGGTCCTCGGGCCGGGCGAGCTCCAGCCCGACCAGGGCAGGACCGAGCTCCCGGCTGCTCTTCTTCATGTACTCGAAGAGCGTGATGTCGTCGTCGGGGCCCAGGCACTCGTCGAGGAACCGGCGCAGGGCCCCCGGCTGCTGGGGGAACTGCACCAGGAAGTAGTGCTTGAGGCCGCGGTCCACCAGGCTGCGCTCGATGATGTCGCCGTACCGGGCGACGTCGTTGTTGCCGCCGCTCAGCACGCACACGACCGTCCGGCCAGGGTCCCCCAGGTGGTCGGTCAGGTGCTCGAGAGCAGCGATGGAGAGGGCGCCGGCCGGCTCGGCGACGATGCCGTCCTCCTGGTAGAGCGCAAGAAGCTCCGTGCAGATCCGTCCCTCCGTGACGATCGCCAGGCCGGAGAGGACCTCTTGTGCCACCGCCACTCCGAGCGCGCCCGGCGTGCCCACGACCGCCCCGTCGACGAAGTCGTCGGTGATGTCGACCCTCACCGGGTGCCCGGCGGCCAAGGAGCGGGCCATGGCCGGCGCCCCGGCCGGCTGGGCTCCCAGGAGCTGGGTGGGCGCGCCGAGCCCGTCCAGGCACGCCCCGATCCCCGCTACCAGCCCGCCGCCGCCGATGGGCACCACGAGGGCGTCCGGCGGGCGGCCCAGTTGCTCCACCACCTCCAGCCCGACCGTCCCCTGGCCCGCCGCCGTCGCCGGGTCGTCGAAGGCGGGCACGACCGTGGCGCCCGTCGCCGCCGCATGGGCCGCTGCCGCTGCCGCGGCGTCGTCGAACGTGGTGCCGGCGAAGCGCACGTCGACGAGGGCGCCTCCGATCGAGCGGATGCGGTCCACCTTCTGGCGTGGGGTCCTTCCCGGGAGGAAGACCGTCCCGGGCACCCCGAGGTGGCGGCAGCTCCAGGCGACCCCTTGGGCATGGTTGCCCGCACTGGCACAGGTGACGCCCGCCGCTGGCGGCCCTCCGGAGAGGCCGGCGATGAAGTTGTAGGCACCTCGGATCTTGTAGGAGCGGACGGATTGGAGGTCCTCCCGCTTGAGCAGCACCTCGACCCCGTAGCGAGCCGAGAGCCGCTCGTTGCGCTGCAGCGGGGTCTGCACCCCGATGGGGGCCAGGCGCTCGGCGGCCGCCCGCACCGTCGCCAGGTTGAGGACCTCTCGCCAGTCGCTCACGGGTCTTCCCGCGCCAGATCGAGCAGGTAGCGCTGCTCGGGGCTCCCGTCCACGAAGAAGCGGGCGATGGGGTGGAAGGAGTCGCCGAAGCGCAGGATCGCCCGGGCGGTCGCCAGCGACCTCAGCAGCTCCGGCACGCCCAGCGCCTCGAGGGCGGCGGCGGCCTCTGCCCGTGCCGCCGGGTCCGCGGGCACGTCGGGCCGCAGGCGCCGCGCCAGCTCGTCCACCATGACGTCCAGATCCGGGAGGCCAGCCACTCCGCCGGACCGTACCCGAGCCGAGGGGCTGTCGCCGGTCGTCGCACTTCTGTAGCGTCGCAGTTGCGCGAACGACGCGTACGACGGCGTACGCGGCGTGCGCGTCACGTACGCGTCGTTCGTCGGTCACGAAGGAGCCCGCGATGGCCAGGACGGCGAGCCCCCGACGGTGGACCATCGAACCGATCGTGGGCGACCGTCGCCGCGTGCTGCGCGTCGTGGCCGTCCTCGCGGGGGCGGCGGTCGTCGTCTTCGCCGTCGGCAGCGGGCTGGGCCTGGGGCTCGTCGGCCGCCACGGTGGGGGGCTCGTCCAGGGGTGGGACGACCAGGTCCAGGCTTGGGACCTGCACCACCGTTACGCCGTCTCGGCGGCCAAGGCGGTGGCCTTCTTCGGCGACGCCCCGAAGCTGGCCGTCATCGCCGTGGTCCTCAGCGCCGTCTTGCTGGTCACGATCCGCACGGTGCGCGCGCTGATCCCGATCGCGGCGTACCTCGGAGGCGAGCTCCAGGTCTTCCTGATCCGTGAGGTGGTCCACCGCCACCGCCCTCCCACCGCCAACTACCCGGCGCCGGGCGCCATCCCCGGCGTGCACGAGACCAGCTTCTCGTTCCCGTCGGGACACTCGGTGGCGGTGACGGCGATGCTCTTCGGCTGCCTGGGCGCCATCGCCATCGCCCATCGCTGGTGGTGGCCGTGGGCCGTCGCCCTCGTGGCCTCCCTGTACGTGGTCGACACCCGGCTCGATCTCGGGGTCCATTGGTTCAGCGACGTCACCATCGGGCTGGCGCTCGGCGTCGCGTGGGGGGTGACGGTCGCCGTGACGTCCTTCCGTTTCGACTGGGACGACGTCCGGGACCTGCTGCCCACCCGAGGCCGCGGCCGTGGGGCGCCCGCGCCCGCTCCGCCCCGCGCCTGACGCCCGCGGTCGCCGCCGGCCCGTTCTGCGATAGGACGGACCTGTGCGTGGTCGGGTGTCCGTCGCCGTCCTCACCCTCGCCGCCGGACTCGCGGTCCTCGCGTGGGCCGGTCCGGCGGGGGCCGGCGTTGCGGCCCGGTCCAACGGCTCCGATACCGCACGGAGCGCGTCGCGACGGCGCGGCACCTTCCAGGGTCCCGACGGCGTGGAGGCCTCCTGGGTCATCAAGGAGAACGACAGGCCCGGGACCACGGCCTGGCGCATCACCGGCCACCAGACCCCCACAGGCATCATGGGCTATGCCAACCGGGTCGAGGCCCGGCGCGGCCAGGTGGTCACGCTCTTCGTGTCCACCAGGGCGCCCTCGTTCCGAGTGGAGGCATTCCGCATGGGCTACTACCACGGCAAGGGGGCGCGCCTCGTCTGGCAGTCGGGCAAGGTCGCCGGGGTCGTCCAGCCGACATGCCCCGTCACCCCGGGGATCAACATGGTCGAATGCCACTGGGCCGCCTCGACGCACTTCTCGGTGGACCGCCAGTGGGTCCAGGGCGATTACCTGCTCAAGCTCGTCGGCAGCCAGGGTCAGCAGGCGTACGTCCCGCTCACCGTGTGGGACCCGGCCAGCCGGGCCGCCTACGTCGTCATGGAGGGCTCGTTCACCCAGGAGGTGTTCAACCCGTTCGGCGGCTACGACCTGTACCAGGGCGCGACCCCGTGTGCCGCGGGGGTCTACCCGTGCTCGAGCCGGTCCCGGGTGGTCTCCTTCGACCGGCCGTACACCTACGCCTACGGGCAGGGCGCCGGGACGTTCCTCAGCCTCGTGTACCCGCTCACCCGGTGGATGGAGAAGCACGGCCTCGACGTCACCTACTGGACGGACCTCACCTTGCACGAGCACGGCACACTGCTCCCCCGCCATCGCGTGCTGATCTCGACCGGCCACGACGAGGAGTGGTCGCTCCACATGCGCGACGCTGCCACCGCCGGGCTGGACCGCGGCGTCAACATCGCCTTCTTCGGGGCCAGCCCGGTGCTGCGCAAGGTCCGGCTGCAGCCGTCGCCGCTCGGCCCTGACCGGGAGATCGTGAACTACCGCGACCCCACAGCCGATCCGGAATTGGCGACCGACCCGGCGCGCGTGAGCCAGAACACATGGGGCCAAGCCCCCGCCGACCTCCCCGCGAGCGCCCTCGTGGGCGCCGCGTACGTCGGCTTCAACAACACAGCCGCCTTTCCCCTCGTGGTCTCGAACCCGTCGTCGTGGCTCTTCGCCGGCACCGGGCTGGCGGCCGGTGCCCAGGTGCCCGGCGTGCTCTCCACCGACTTCCAGGAGTACCAGCCGACAGGTGACAACCCGCCCGGCGTGGAGATCGTCGCCCATTCGCCGGTGACCGTCACCTTGCACGCCACAACGCAGATGTACGCCGACACGACGTACTACACGATGCCCGGCGGGGGGGCAGGTGTCTTCGAGAGCGGCGCCAACTCGTGGATCCCGTCGCTCGCTCCGTGCCCGGCGACGACGCCCGCCGCAGCTTGCCCGGCGAAGACCATGCGCAAGCTCACCGGCAACGTGCTCCGGGTGTTCGGGCAAGGCCCGGTCGGCCGACGCTATCCGTCGGTCGCCAATTGGCAGCAGTTCTACGGGTGAGCGGCCGGGGCGCCCGGCTCAGTGGGCACCCGCGTGGCGCTCGAGGAACCGCAGGATCGTGGCGTGCTTCTCCGTGTCGAGGAGCATGAGCTCGACCAGGTCGCGAGTGTCCACGCCTGCGCCCGTCGCCGCCAAGCCCTGCCGTGCCGTCTCCCAATCGCTCGTGGTCATGGCCGCCCTCCGTCCGCAGGCTGGTGTCAGCGTACGAAGCGGCTGCCGGCCGCGGCAGGGCCGATGGACCCTGGTAGCCGGGGTCGGGCGCGAGGGTGATCGTGCCGGGCCAGTAGCGTCGCACCGATGGTCCGCGAGCTCGTCGTGCTCGGCTCGGCCAGTCAGGTGCCGACCCGCCGCCGGAACCACAACGGCTACCTCCTGCGATGGAATGGCCACGGCGTTCTCTTCGACCCGGGGGAGGGGACGCAGCGCCAGCTCCTCCTGGCGGGTGTCGCGCCGTCGGCGGTGACCGCCATCTGCATCACCCATTTCCACGGTGACCACTGCCTCGGCCTGCCGGGGGTGCTCCAGCGCCTGGCGCTCGACGGCGTCGAGCGGCCCGTCCCCATCGTCTTCCCGGCCGCCGGGCGGGAGTACTTCGACCGCCTCCGGCATGCCTCGTCCTTCGACGACACCCTCGACGTGCGGCCCCTTCCCCTCGAGGCGCCGTCCGACGGGTCCACGGTGCCGGTGCCCCTCGACCTCGGCGGCGGCCTCTGCCTCGAGGTCGCCGCCCTGGCGCACCGGATCCCCACGGTTGGCTTTCGCCTGGTCGAGCCGGCCGGCCGCACCATGGTGCCCCAGCGGTTGGCGGCTGCGGGTGTGAGCGGTCCCGACATCGGACGCCTGGAGCGGACCGGGGCCGTCCGGGTGGGCGGGCGCGACGTGCGGGTGCAGGACGTGAGCATCGAGCGGCCCGGCCAGCGGGCGGCAGTGGTCATGGACACCGGGTGGTGCGCCGGTGCGCTCGCGCTCGCTGACCACGCCGACCTTCTCGTGTGCGAGGCGACGTTCACCACCGCCGACGCTGACGTCGCCGCCCGGTCCGGGCACCTGACGGCTGCCCAGGCGGGCCGGCTGGCGAGCGAGGCGGGCGCCACCCACCTTCTCCTGGCCCACTTCTCCCAGCGGTACCCGGACGTGGCTCCGCTCGTGGCGGAGGCACGCGCCGCCTTCGCCGGCCGGATCACCGCCGCCGAGGACCTGCAGCGGGTGGCACTGCCGGCGCGCCGCCGGGCGATCGCCCGGTGACGGGGGAACGGCCCCGCGCCCCCGGGTGGCGGCCCGTGCCGGACGAGGGACGGCGTCACGGGCGCGAGGCACCTCGCTCGCATCGTGAATTCGCACAACCGGGCGTACCGTGGGCCGGCACCCCCTTTGGCACGAGGCCGACCCCGACCGCACTCGTTCTGCCTGGTCGAGGGCGAAGCGATTGACACGGCGGCTCCGGCACCGTTGGCTACAGTTCGGATCAGGTCGGTCGATGGACCGGTGGCTCACGGAGGGCCGCCACGAGCCGGCGGTGGCCTTCGTGCACCGCGGGAGAGGAAGGCCAGTTCGATGGACGACGTGCTCTGGGAGCTCCGCACCGACGAAGACGACGCGTCACTGCTCGCCGGTTGCCTCCTGCAGGCGCCGGATGGGATCGACCTCGCCTACCGTCTCCTCGATCGGGTCGCCGAGCGTGACCGGGTGGGGGAGCCCTCCCTCGTGCTGCACCCAGCCCGCCTTGGCCCGCAGGTCTTCGTGCGCGGTGGCGTACCACCTACGGCCGACGACGTGGCTACCTTGCTCGGGAGGGGCCGGGGGCTGCACGCCGACGATGCGCGGCTCATGACGGGCATTCAGCCGGTCGTGGCCGCCAGCTGCGAGCGGGCCCTTGATGCCGACGTCACCGCTTCGGCGGACGGCGCCGTCGGCGGCCTGGCGAGCCGGCCGTCGCTCGACATCGAGGTCGCCCGTGCCGCGGCCTGCGGTGCTCGCTACGGCTGGCCGGTGACGGCGCTGCTGCTGGCACTCGCAGGGGCTGACGGACCGTTCGGCGGCTGGGACGCGCTGTGCCGGGCCGTGCTGGCGGCGACCCGAGTCGGTGACCTCGTCGGGGTCGCTGGTCCCGGCCGGATCCTGGCTCTCCTCGGGAACGGTGGCCCCGGCGTCGGAGCGCCCTTTCTCGAGCGGGTACGAGCCGCCCTCGGCGCTCCGGGGGTGGAGGGCGCGCCGCCGCCCGGGGTGGTCACGGCCACGGCGAACGTTCCGGCGGAGACGGTCGACCCGGAAGAGGTCTGGCGCCTGCTCGACGAGCGACTGCTCGAGCACGGCGGTGCGTTGGGCACGTCGGGCGAGCACTGGTCCGGCGCGGTGCCGAGCAGCCTCGAGCTCCAGCTGCGAGCGTTGCCGGGCGTCGTCGCCGTGGGGACCTCGGCACGTGGCGCCGTGGGCGGCCCGCAGCTGACCGTCGTGGCCCTGGAAGCCGGCGACCACGTGCACGCCGCCGCCAGCCGGTTGGTGGCGCAGCATTTCGGCGACGGTGCCGTACCCCTCGTCACCGTTGGTGCGAGCCCGCCTTCCGGGCCTTCCGTCCGGACGAATGGCGCGACGAACGGCCACGAGCGAGCGACGCTGCTGAGTGGCTCCAGGGCTCCGACGGCCGTGCCCAGCACGAACCACACACGCGTCGTGGTCGCCACTGGCGAGCGCCGAGCCCTGGTGGCCGCCTCCGGGGTCCCCCGCGTCGCCCTCCTCACCGCCCGATTCGACCCGGTCACCGGAACGAGCGAGGTCGCGCTCGGGCGCGACGGTGACCGTGCCGTGGGCCGAGCAACCGCCGGTCCGCTCGCGGGCGGAGCGCAAGCGACGCTGGCCGCCCTCGGTGTCCTCGGCGTCGACGTGCCCTTCTACCTTCGATCGGTGGCGCGAGCCCGGGACCTCCCGGGTGAGCCGGTCGTCGTGGTGCTGGCTCCGCGGCACCCACCTGCCGATGGCTTGGCGCAGAGCGCCGAAGGCGACCGGGTCGGGGTCGCCGGCGGCGACGGTGAGGTGGAGGCAGCCAGCCGGGCCACGCTGGGGGCCCTCAATCGCTTCCTGTTCGCCCGGCCGGAGCTCCGCTCGGCCGACCGAGGGTGAACCGCCCCCTGTACCGGTACGGCTCCTCGTTCACGGACCGGGGGAGCGGTCTACGGTTCGAGGCCCACCACCCGGCCACCCGACCCGACCGCTGGAGGGCCTACGTCGACGGCGTGGCGCGCGAGTACGAGCGCTACGGGATCGGCGAGATCATCGACAGGGCGGCCCTGGAGCGCGGCGACGGGGTATCGGTGTTCTTCGTCGGCGTCGATGCCGACGATCAGGTCGTCGCCGGGCTGCGCTGTCACGGTCCTCTCGACGAAGCCGCGTCGGCCCAGGCCCTGGCCGAGGTGGCCCGCTCCCCGGAGTGGGCGGAGCACCGCCAAGCGATCGCCGCGCTGACACCCCACGGCGTCGTCGAGATCAAGGGCGCATGGCGCCAGCTGAGTGGCGACGGGAACCACCAGGTGACGAAGGCCATGGCCCGCTGCTGTGTGCACGCGGCCGAGTGGCTCGGGGCCGAGGTGCTGCTGGCCTCGGTCGCCGATCGAATGCGCCCGCTCATGGCAGGCGTCGGCAGCCTCATGATGGGAAAGGAGTCAGCGCCGTACCCGAGCGACCGCTACCGGACGATCCTCACGCAGCTCCGGCGTTCCCAGACGTGCCGAGAGATGGAGCCGCAGGTCGCGCAGCTTCTGCGGCAGGACGCCGAGGACCTGCGACGTAGCTCGCTCGATGGTCCACCCACGGGCTGGCGACCGATCGTCCTCGACCCTCGGCAACGCGCCGATCGCCAGATACTGGTGACCTTGCGCAGCGATCCCGGCGTCTTCGTGATCGACGCACTGGACTGCCAGCGCAAGGAGCTCGCACAACTGCTGCCGACGCCGACCGCTCCCCTCATGAGCGAGGCACCACGCCACGTCTACTACCCGTGGCGACGGGTCCTCGTCAAGATACTGGGCCCCGAGTCGTTCCGCGCGGTACGCCTGGACCGCAACCGCAACCGGATCACGCGTGCCGAGCAAGACCGCCTCCGGCGCCAGCGTGTGGGGATCGTGGGGCTCAGCTCCGGCCACGCCGTCGCCACCACCCTCGCGCTGGAGGGGCTGTGCGGGGAGCTGCGGTTGGCCGACTTCGACGACATCGGGCTCACCAACTTGAACCGGATACCGGCGTCGATCTTCGACGTCGGCGTCAACAAGGCCGTGGTGGCCGCACGCCGGGTGTCCGAGATCGACCCGTACCTTCCCGTGCAGATCGTGCCGGACGGGCTCACCGTCGACAACGTCGACGCGTTCGCGGCAGGGCTCGACCTGGTCATCGAGCAGTGCGATGAGATCGGCATGAAGGTCCTCGTGCGCGAGATCGCCCGTCGTCAAGGTGTGCCGGTCGTGATGGAGACGAGCGACCGGGGACTGCTGGACGTCGAGCGCTTCGACCTCGAGCCGGAGCGCCCGCTCTTCCACGGGCTCCTCGGTGATGTCACCGCCGAGCAGCTGCGGTCGCTGTCGACCGAGGAGAAGATCCCGCACGTCTTGGCGATCGTAGAGCCCGACAAGGCGTCGGCCCGTGGAGCTGCGTCACTGGCGGAGATCGGGCGGACCCTCACCACCTGGCCACAGCTCGGATCCGACGTAACGCTCGGCGGAGCGTCGGTGGCCGCGGCCGTGCGCCAGATCGGCCTCGGGGTTCGGGTCCCGTCGGGCAGGACCCGGGTGGACATCGACGCCGCGCTGGCCACGCTCGAGAGCCCAGGAGGCGGTGCCCGGGACGAGCTCCGCGACGCCGACGACGTCCCGGCGGAGCAGCCCGCGGGGACTGCCGGCGCTGCGTGGGCTCCCCCCAGGGACCCCGTGCTGTCCATCGTGCACGCTGCGACGATGGCGCCCTCGTGCGGGAACGGACAGCCGTGGCAGTTCGCCCTCGATGACCGGCGTCTCGACGTAGAGCTCGTGCGTGCCAGGGGTTGTGGCGTCATGGACGTGGGGTCGCGGGCGAGCTACGTGGGGCTTGGTGCGGCCATCTTCAATGCCCGGGTGGCGGCGGCGCGGGTCAACCGCCTCGGTGCCGTGCACCTCTTTCCGCACGGGCCGAGCTCGGATGTCGTCGCCACGCTTGCCCTCGAGGGGGGGAGCGACGACGAGCTCGCCGACCTCTACGCGCCGATGTTGCAGCGATGCTCCAACCGTCGTCATGGTCAGCCCGCTCCGCTCGATCTCGCCGTCGGTGGACAGCTCGTGGGCGCCGCGACGGCCGAAGGTGCGACGCTCCACCTGGTCACCGACCCGGAACGCTTGGCGGAGTGCGCCGAGGTCCTGCGTGCTGCCGAACGGATCCGCTTCCTCACGGCGGCGCTCCGGAATGAGACGATGCGCGAGATGCGTTGGCCCGGGGGGGACGTGCGCAGAGGAATCGACGTCGCCACGCTCGAGCTGTCGAGCTTCGAGATGTCGTCGTTGCAGCTCATGCGCCGCCACGACGTGATGGAGCTGCTCGACCGTTGGGACGCGGGAGATGCCTTGGGCGACTACCTCAAGTCGGCCGTGCTCTCGAGCTCGGCGATCGCCGTCGTCTCGATGTCGAACCAGGCCCCGGCGGCGTACGTCACCGGCGGGATGGCGTTGGAGCGGGTGTGGATCGAGGTGCAGCGCCTGGGGCTGGCGGTGCACGCCATCGCCCCGTCGTTCCTTTACGCGGTCCAGGCCGCCGACTACGAGAAGTTGGTCGGTGCCCGGTGGGCGGATGAGCTGCGCACGCTCTCGGAGCGGTTCCGGTCCGTCGTGAGCATCGAGCCCACGGCAGCGCTCGCGCTGGTGCTGCGTCTCAGCCATGCGCCGCCGCCGACGGCTCGCAGCATACGGCTCGGTGTGGACGAGGTGCTGCGGCGCAAATAGGCATGCACACGCGTCGCCGGAGCGCCCCACCCGAGCGATCGAGTGCCAGCGTGGACAGGGGTCGACGCGCGGGTTGTGACCGGGTATCATCAGTTGACCTATTGCTTGGGGATGGGAACCATGAGCGTAGAGTCAGCTAGCGGGGACAATCGGACGCGGGAGAGCAACACCATTGATCTCCTCGCGGCAGTCGTGCGTTTGCTCGAGGGTGCGGTCGCCGCGACCATCGTGCCGCGCGCGGAGTTCAGCAGCCCGATCGTATGGGCAGATCTCGCCAACGCAGATGTCGCCGCGGGGTTGGGCTCGCTCGCCGCGCGCTGCTTCGCGGACTGCGGTCCATGGGGCGAGAGCGCCGCCGACGGTTGGACGGGTTGGGTGGAGCCAATCGCCGACGTCGACGGTGAAGGCCCTCCGGTTGGTGTCCTGGCGTTCGCCGTGCGTGACCGGCCGAGCTTGGACGCCAACGAGCAGACGACCGTTGCGTTGTTCGCTCGATTGTGCGGCGTCGTCCTGGCGTCGCCGGTTGCGACAGAACAGGCGACACAGCGGCTTCGGCTGGACGAGCTGGTCTCCACGATCAGCGAGCGTCTGATGGTGACGACGGGACCGAACCTCGAGGCGGCACTGGACTGGACGGTGGAGCACCTGTGCCGGTTCCTGGGGGCGGACGTGGCCTTCTTGCGGCGCAACGACCGGGCCCAGGACGTCAGCGTCCTCATGGCGTTCTATCCCCCGCGGAACATGCCGATCGAAGACGACCCGCTCGGCATCGTTCCCTTCGACGCAGACCCCATCTTCGCTGCCACGAAGGACCTGAAGATCCCGCTCATCGTCCGCAACGCGGCCGAGACCGACGATCGCTACCTGCAGCGCGTGAAGGACGCGGGCCAGAGCATCGACTTCACGGGTGCGGCGGCTCCCTTGGTGCACGGTGACACGACCGAAGGCATCTTGGCCTTCGTCTACCTGTCCGAGTACTGGTGGTCGGAGCGCGAGGTCAACGCGCTTCGCACCATTGCCGCCTTGCTGGTCCAACTGCTGCACCGTGTGGACGCGGAGGACCGCCTGTGGCACAGCGCGTTGACCGATGAGCTGACCGGCCTCGCCAATCGGCGCGCCCTCTTCGCGGAGGTGGCGCGCCGCCAGCGCTCGCCGGGGAGCTCGATCGCCCTTCTGTTCATGGACCTCGACAGGTTCAAGGTGATGAACGACCACTTGGGGCACGGTGCCGGTGACAGAGTCCTCCAGGTGATCGCCGACCGGATCCGCACGTCGCTGCGACCATCGGACTTTGCGGCCCGGCTGGGTGGCGACGAATTCGTCGTGGTGCTCGACGAGACAGGCGGGGGCTTGGCGGCCACGGCCGCAGGCAACCGCCTCCTCGAGGTCATCTCGTCACCGATCGATGTCGACGGTCAGCGCGTGACGCACACCGGCAGCGTCGGCATCGCGTTGTGCAGTGACAGCTCGCTCGGAGGAGAGGAGCTGCTCGGGCAGGCCGACGTCGCTCTGTACGCCGCCAAGTCGCAGGGTCGCAACCGCGTGGTCGTCTTCGACCATGAGCTCGAGCAGAGGGTGGCCAAGCGCTCGAGCACGGAGCTCGAACTGCGCCAGACGTTCACTGAGCACGCGTTGCGGCTCGCCTATCAGCCCGAGGTCGACCTTCGCACGGGCAAGCTGCTCGCCGTCGAGGCGTTGGTGCGCTGGCAGCGCCACGGCGAGCTCGCCGAGGCGAGCCAGTTCATCCCGGTCGCCGAAGAGACGAACCTCATCACGGACATCGACCGATGGGTCCTCGACGAGGCGTGCGCCCAGATGGCGGCGTGGTCGCTGGCCCATCCGCACCTCGACCACTTGGTCGTGCGAGTCAACATCTCTCCCGTCCAGCTGGCGGTGAACGGGCTCGCGCGAATGGTGGCCGACTGCCTGCACAACTCCGGTCTCGCTCCCGAGCGACTCTGTCTCGAGATCACCGAGCAGGCCGTGATCGGCGACATCGAGCAGGTCGTCCGGGTGCTGCACGATGTTCGGGGGATGGGCGTGCAGCTGGCGGTCGACGATTTCGGCACCGGGTTCTCGTCGATGATCCAGCTCAAGAACCTTCCGGTCGATGTCCTGAAGGTCGATCGGGTGTTCGTGGACCGCATCGCGGAGGACGCGGGCGACCAGGCCATCGTGGAGGCCATCGTCCGCCTGGCCACGGCCTTCGAGCTGGACGTGGTGGGCGAAGGGGTGGAACGCCTCGCCGACATGGAGACGCTCGTGCAGCTGGGATGCCTCCGGGCGCAGGGCTACCTGCTCGCCCGGCCGCTCCCACCTCTGGCGCTCGAGCCACTGTTCGCGCGTGGCGGCATCGATCTCGCTTCGATTGGGGCGTCGGCGCCGGCGTGACCGGTTGAGCCGCGCCCGGGTGTGCTCCGCCCCGGCCCGGACCGTGCTGAGCCGGCCGGTCGTCCTCGCTCCCGGACACCCACCTCTGGCGGTGGTGCCGGTGCCGTCACTACGCAGGGCTGGCGTGACGTTGCGCCTGGAAGTAGCATTGACGTGGGGTCGCTGTCACCGGGGGACGTGGCGGCGAAATGGGATGGGGACAATGTGATGAGATCGGAACCACCGGTCATCAATGACCGCCTTGGGACGCTGCTGGCCGCCACCGTTCGCCTGATGCGCGGCGCAGTCGCTGCAGCCGTGGTGTCAGCATCCGGCAACGAAGCTCCCGCGGGCTGGGCTACCACCGAAGTCGCCGGGCTGGCGGAGGAATTGCGCGCCGTGGTGAGCAAGCGGCTCGACACCGTGGGCCCCTGGGGGGCCTTGCTCCTGGCGGGATCGCCCGAGCGGACCGTGTGGATCGAGCCGATCGCGGGTCACGGCCCGTCCGACGCCGAGGGTCACGCGCTCCAATACCTCGAGGGTCCGAGCGGTACCGACCGCGTGATCGGAGCGCTTGCCGTCGCGTTCGAAGGCTCCTTTCCCGCGCTCACCGGCGAGGAGGGCAAGACCGTACGGCTGCTGGCGCGCCTCTGCGGCGGAGCCAGTTTCGGCGTGCAGCACGTGGAAGACGTCGCCGATCAGCGTCAGCTGGACGACCTGGTCTCGCGGATCAGCGAGCGGTTGATGTCGACGACATCGTCCTCACTTCGAGAGAACCTCGACTGGACGGTCGAGACCTTGTCCCGGTACCTGGGGGCGTCGGCAGGCTTCCTGCGCCGCAACGACCACGCCGCCGACACCAGCATCCTGGTGGCCGAGTACCCGCGGCGAGACCTCGACGCGGACAGCGACCCGTTGGCGGTGGTGCCCTTCGACGCCGATTCCATCTTCGCGGCGACCCGAGACTTCAAGGCTCCTCTCGTCATCCACGACCCGAGCGCGGTGAGCGTTGATTATGCGGAGAGAGTGGCGTCGGCGACTGGGCTGAGGGTGTTCACGGCCGCCGGGGTACCCCTCGTCCACGCCGACGTCACCGAGGGCTGCCTCGGCTTCGTGTTCGGGTCGCAGTTCGATTGGTCGGAGCCCGAGCTCAACGCCGTGCGCGCGGTCGGTTCCCTGCTCGTGCAACTGCTGCACCGGATCGACGCCGAAGAGCGACTCCGCCACAGCGCGATGACCGACGAGCTGACGGGCCTCGCCAACCGGCGGGCGCTGCTCGACGAGGTCAGCCGTTGTCCGATGAGCCCGCGGCACCCGTTGGCGATGCTCTTCCTCGACCTCGACCGTTTCAAGGTCATGAACGACTTCCTCGGCCACCGTGCCGGCGACAAGCTGCTCTGCGTGATCGCCGATCGAATCCGTACGTCGTTGCGCCCGACGGACTTCGCCGCCCGACTGGGCGGCGACGAGTTCGTCGTCCTGCTCGAGGACGGCGGCGACATCCTTGGCGCAGTGGCCGCAGCGGAGCGGCTCCTCGAGTTGATCGCCCTCCCGATCGACATCGGGGGGCGGAGCGTGACCCACACGGGGAGCATCGGCGTCGCTGTCGGTGACCATCCCACCATGAGCGGCGAGAAGCTGCTCGGTCATGCCGACATCGCCATGTACGCCGCCAAGTCGCAGGGTCGGAACCAGATCGTCGTCTTCGACGCCGGACTGGAGGCTCGTGTGGCGAACCGCTCGAACACCGAGCTCTTGCTGCGCAAGGCCATGGCCAACGAAGAGTTCGAGGTCTACTACCAACCGGAGTTCGATCTGCTTACGGGCCGCCTTCTCGCCGTCGAGGCGTTGCTCCGGTGGCACCGCGAGGGCCATGGCGTCGTCGGAGCCGGCGAGTTCATCCCGGTGGCGGAGGAGACCCACCTCATCACGGAGATCGACCGCTGGGTGCTCGAGCAGGCCTGCAGCCAGCTGGCGAGGTGGCGTCGGGAGTACCCCGCGGTCCAGCTCGATGTGCGAGTCAACATGTCACCGGCCCAGTTGGTGATGCCAGGGGTCGTGCAGACGGTGCAGCGATCGTTGCGGCGTTCGGGTCTTCCGGCCGAGCTGCTCTGTCTCGAGATCACTGAGCAGGCCATGATCAGCGACATCGACCAAGCCGTCCACATTCTTCGCGACGTGCGCCGGCTCGGCGTTCAGCTGGCCATCGACGACTTCGGCACCGGCTACAGCTCGATGGTGCAATTGAAGAACCTGCCGGTGAACGCGCTCAAGATCGACCGCGAGTTCGTGGACGGCATCGCCGACGACCTCACCGACCAGGCGATCGTGGACTCGGTCGTGCGCCTCGCCCGGGCCTTCCGGCTCGAGGTGGTGGCAGAGGGCGTGGAGACCGTGCCCGACCTGCAGACGCTCGTGCGGCTGGGTTGCCGCCGGGCACAGGGGTTCCTCCTGGCGAAGCCGATGCCAGCATCCGAGGTGGCACCGCTCCTCGCTCGGCGGGGCATCGACCTCGTCGCGCTCACGGCGCCCGCCGGCGCCCGCCACTGAGCCGCCCGGACCGCTTCGACGGGCTGGCCGTCCAGGCGAGATCGAGGGAGCCCGGCCCGGCCACGGCGAGCGCTGCGCCGGACCAGCCGGTCGCGGCGCGTCGGCGTCCGCTCCGCACCGTCCCGAGCTCCCCTCCGGCCGCCGACCGTCGGGGTGCCGGGTGCTGTGCGCCGGGGTTGCCGAATGGTTGCAGAAGCTGCCAGCGTGGCACATCGGGCTGCCGCCGGTCACGATCGTGTGCGGGACCAGGCGAGGAGCCGGCCGAGGGGCCACGTGTTGACGACCCGTGACGGCGGGACCCCTGCGGCCAAGGCCTGCGCGCACCCGTGGTGCTGCCACTCGAGCTGACCGGGGGCGTGGGCGTCGGTGTCGATCGCCACGAGGCACCCGACGCCCGCCGCTTGGCGGAGGAGGTCCACGGGCGGGTCGAGGCGCTCGGGCCGGGAGTTCACCTCGACCGCCGTACCCGTGCGGGCGCAGGCTGCGAAGACCGCCTCGGCGTCGAACGCCGACGGCGGCCGGCCGCGTCCGACGACGAGACGCCCGGTGCAGTGGCCCAGGACGTCGCTGCGAGGGTTCTCGATGGCCGCGACCATGCGCTCGGTCATGGCGTCGGCGTCCATGCGGAGCTTCGAGTGCACCGACGCCACCACCACGTCGAGCCGGTCCAGCAGGTCCTCGTCCTGGTCCAAGGACCCGTCCACCAGGATGTCCACCTCGATCCCGGCCAGCAGGCGGAACGGCGCGAGCTCCTCGTTGACCGCCGCCACCGCGTCCAGCTGGCGGCGCAGGCGGTCGGCGTCGAGCCCGTGCGCGACGGTGAGGCGAGGGCTGTGGTCGGTGAGGGCGAGGTAGTGGTGCCCGAGCGCGGCCGCCGCCCGCGCCATCTCGGAGATCGGGCTCCCACCGTCGGACCAATCCGAGTGGCTGTGGAGGTCCCCCTGCAAGGCTGCGTGGAGCCGCGCCACCTCCGGGGTGAGCTCGACGCGGTGGCGCTCCTCGAGCACGTGGAGGTAGGGCGGCTCCTCGCCGCGCAGCGCCGCCTCGACCACGGCGGCCGTCGTGGCCCCCAACCCGGGCAGGTCCGTGAGCCGGCCGGCACCGGCCAGCGCCACCAGCCGCTCGTGCCCGGTCTCCTCCACCGTCGCCGCCGCCCGCCGGAAGGCGCGCACCTTGTAGGCCTCCGCCCGTTCCGCCTCGAGGAGGTACGCGATCCGCCGGAGGGTATCGGCCGCGTTCACGGACGCGCGCACCGCACGCAGCGGTCGGCCGTCGGGCGGGCGGCCAGCCGCTCCTCGCCGATCGGGCCGCCACACGCGGCGCACTGCTCGTACGTGCCGGCTTCGAGGCGCGCGAGCGCGTGTTCGACCGCCGCCAGGCGGTCCTGGGCGTCGGCGACCAGCGTGGCCACCCGTGCCCGCTCGAAGGCGACCGTCGAGCCCTCCGGGTCGTGCTCGTCGTCCGCGCCGCCCCCGGCGCTGCGCAGGTCGTCCAGCTCGGCACCGGCGGCCGCCAGCCGCGCCCCCGCCCGCCGGCGCTCTTCGTCGAGCGCCGCCATCACCGACCGGCGGCCCACGGGCCCACCGTCCACGCTCCCGTGGGAGCGCGTCGGCCGGCGTTCACAGCGCGTCCCGCAGCGCCGCCAGCACGCGTGCCGGCCGGAGCGGGAGGTCCCGGACCCGCACCCCGGTTGCCTGGGCGACGGCGTTGGCGATGGCGCCACCGGTCGGACCGCACGTGGCCTCGCCGGCACCCATCGGCCGGTGTCCGGGTCGGTCGAGGAGGCGGGTCTCGACCGGCGGCACCTCCGAGAAGCGCAGGATGGGGTAGTCGTCCCAGCCCGTCGGCACCCCGTCGGCCTCCTCCTTCAACGTCCAGCTGGCGGCTTGGACGAACCCGCCCTCCAGCTGGTTCACCAGCCCGTCGGGATCGACGACCTCGCCGGCGTCGGCGGCGATCCACCCGCGCCGGAGGGTGACGGCCCCGGTCCGTGCCGACACCTCGACCTCGGCCACCACGGCGGCGTAGGTCATGGAGTTCTCGTAGCGGGCGAAGCCCAGCCCCCGGCCGGGAGCGTCGTCGCCTCCCGGTGCGGCGAGCCCCCCGCACAGCTCGACGACGGCCTCGACGACGGCCCGGGCACGCGGGTCGGCGAGGTGCCGCAGCCGCAGCTCGACCGGGTCCTGGCCGGAGGCGAGGGCCAGCTCGTCGAGGAAGGACTCGATGGCGAACACGTTGGCGAAGGCGCCGAGGCTGCGGAGGGCCGACGTCCGCAGCGCCGAGCCGTCGTCCACGTCGTGCTTGACCACGCGGCGGGCGCCGACGGCGTAGGCCGGGTCGGCGTTGCGGTGGCCGCCGATCTCGAACGACCGGCGAGGCGTCGCCCGTGCCCGGGGAACGGCCGGGTCGAGCGACCAGCTGGCGAGCAGGCGGGAGCCACCGCGCAGCGTGACCGGCCGGGTGCTGTGGGGGTAGGTGAGGATCTCCTGGTCCCAGGAGGTCACCGCGCCGGAGGAGTCGACACCGGCGGCGAGGTGCACGGCCATTGCGGGTCCCCGGGGCTCCCACGCGTGCTCGTCCTGGCGCGTCCACCGTACGGCGACGGGTGGCCCCGGGCGGGCGGTGGCGACCAGGGCGGCGTCGAGGGCGACGTCGTCGGCACCGTTGTGCCCGTAGCAGCCCGGGCCGGCGACGTGCTGGACGGTCACCGCGGCGTCGTCCCATCCGAGGACGGCGGCGATCGCGTGCCGCAGCGGGCCGACGCCCTGGCTGTGCGTCCACACCGTGAGGTGCCCGTCCACGCACCGTGCGGCGGCCGCCGACGGGCCGATCGAGGCGTGGAGGAGGAACGGCTTGCGGTAGGTGGCGCGCACCACCGTCGCCGCGCCGACGAGGTCGAGGGGTGGCGGGGGCGGTCCGTCGACACCGGCACCGTCGACGATCGACATGGACTCGACGACGTGGCCCTCCATGTACCCGGGATCGGTGCTCTCGGGCGGCGGGGGGGCGCCGCCCGTCCAGGTGAGCCGGGACGCAAGGAGCTCGGCGGCCGCCTCGGCTGCCCACTCGGTGTCGGCGACCACGGCCACGAAGTGGCCCCGGCGCACGACCTCCGCCTCGCCCGCGACGAGCGGGACATCGCCGGCGAGGGTGGCCCCGGGCCGCGGCGGCCGCACGACGCGCGCGACGCGCAGCTCGGGCAGCTGCAGGTCCTGGGCGAAGACGGGCTCGCCCCGGATCCGCTCTGCCAGGTCGACGCGGGGCATCCCGTGCCCGACCCAACGGCGCTCTTCCGGCGGCACCGTCGGGACGGGCGTCCGGACGAGCAGCGCGAACGGGCGTCCCGCCGCCAGCTCGGCGTACGACCGGGCCCTGCCGTCGGGGGCGACCACGTGCCCGTCCACGGCCCGCAGGTCGAAGGCGGGGACCCCGAGCTCGTCGGCCGCCCGGGCCACCATGGCCGCCAGCGCGTGGGCGCACGCCTGGCGCACGGCGCCGCCGCTGTCCTCGATCGATCGGCTGCCGGAGGTGACGCCCTCATCGGGCGTGCCGTCGGTGCACGGCCCCTCGAGGACGATCCACGCCGGGTCGAGGTGCAGCTCCTCGGCGGCCAGCAGCACGAGCGCCGTGTGGATCCCCTGGCCGAGCTCGGCCTTGCCGGTGCGCACCACCACCCGGTTGTCCGCTTCGACCCGCACCCAGTCGTCGAGCGCAGGATGGTCGCGGAGGGACCCGAGCTGCCGGCGGAGGTCGTCGTCCATGGCCGTCAGGCCACCGGCCAGGGGTCGACGAAGACGTCTTCGACCTCTTGGCGCCCAGCCCCTCCGCCGAGCAGGAGGGCGAGCAGCAGCCGCGCCTTGCGGGCTTCGAGCAGGCCGCCGTTCAGCACCCCGCGCGCGGCCAGGTCGCGCTCGGACCCGGCGAACCCGTAGGTCGAGCGGAGCACCTCGCCGGCTCGGGTGGTCGTGGTCACCACCACCGGCACACGGCGAGCAGCAGCGCCCACGGCCTCGAGGGTGGTGGCCGGCACGTGGCCGCCGCCCAGCGCGTCGACGACGACGCCCTCCGCTCCCCCTTCCACGGCTGCCGTCACCAGCTGCCCGTCGTCGCCGACGGGCAGCGCCACCAGCGCCACCCTGGCAGTCCTCGCAGGGATCGGGAGCTGCCGCCGACCGAGCGGCCGGAGCACCAGGCGCGGACGGCCCTCCGCCACCCAGCCCAGCGCGCCGGGGTACGAGGTGAAGGCCGCCGGGCTCTGGCTGTGGCGCTTGGCCACGAAGCGGGCAGCGTGGACCTCGTCGTTGAGGACGACCAGCGTGCCGAGGCCGCGGGCCGGACCGTGAGCCGCCACAGCGACGGCGGCCAGGAGGTTGGCCGGGCCGTCCGCCCCCGCCAGGGTCGGGTTGCGCATGGCACCCGTGACCACCACCGGGGACGGGTCACCGACCAGCAGGTCGAGGACGAAGGCCGTGTCCTCGATGGTGTCCGTGCCCTGGGTGACGACGACGCCGTCGGCCCCGTCCGAGAGGGTCTCGTCGACCGTGCCTGCCAGCGCGACCAGGTCGTCCAGGCCGAGGTGGGCGCCGGGCACCTGCGCGACCGTGCGCACGTCCACGTCGGCGACGGCATCGAGGCCCGGTACGGCGGCGACCAGGTCGTGGGCGGTGAGCGCCGGCGCGACGCCCCCGGTGGCGGCCGGCACGCTGGCGATGGTGCCGCCGAGACCGAGCACGGTGACCCGGGGCCGGTCGCTCACCTCGCCCCCGGCCCGGCGAGGAAGCGACCGGACCGCTCGCCATCGAGCAGCTGCCCGTCCTGGGCGACGAGCCGCCCCCCGAGGACGGTCGCCACCACCCGGCCGCGGACCTGGCGGCCGGCGTAGGGCGTCCAGCCGGCCTTGGAGTGGACCGTTGCGTCGTCGAGGGTCCAGGTGACGTCGGGGTCCACGACGGCGAGATCGGCTGCCCGGCCCTCGGCGACGTCGCCTTTCCCCGCCAGGCGGTAGCGGCGGGCGGGCGCCGTCGCATAGGCGGTCACGACGCGCTCGAGGGAGGTCCGGCCGCGGAGCGCGGCGTCGATCATCAGCGGGGTGGTGCTGTCGAGGCCGGGCAGGCCGAAGTGGGCGTCCCAGATCGAGTGCGCCGCCTTGTGGTCGCGGCTGGCCGGCGCGTGATCGGTGGAGAGGTGGTGCACCATCCCGGTGTTGAAGGCTGCCCACATCCGGTCTGCCTCGTCGTCGCTGCGGATGCGGGCCGGCGGGGTGAACTTGCGGAAGGGACCGAGGTTGGCCACCTCCTCCTCCCGCAGGAGCAGGTACTGCGGGCACGTCTCGGCGGCGACGGGGGCTCCCCGCTTGGCCTGGTCCGCCACCGCGTCGAGCACGTCGGGCGTGGAGGCGTGCGCCACGGTGACCCGGGCGCCGGCGAGGCGGGCGAGCAAGGCCACCGTGGTCACGGCCACCTCCTCGGCCGCCCGGGACCGCCACTCGGGCACGATCCATCCATCGGTCCTCCCGGCCGCCCGCAGCCGGGCCTCGGCCGCCGCCGTGATGGCGTTGTCCTCGCAGTGCACGAGGCAGGTGCCGTCCACGGCGGCGAGGCCGTCGAAGGCGTCGAGGAGGAGGTCGGCACCGAGGGCCGGGATGCCGTGGGTGTCGCAGGTGAAGATCTTGAAGAACGTGACCCCGGCCGCCCACAGGGGTGCGAGCTGGTCGAGGTGCTCCGGCCACAGGTGCGCGGCCAGCCCGTAGTCGACGTACGACCGGCCCTCGAGGTGCGCCACCTTCTCCCGCAGCCGTTCGACCGTCGTGACGGGCCAGCCGTGGGTGTGCTCGACGATCGTGGTGACGCCCTGGAGCGCCGCCGCGCCCGAACCGGTGGGGAAGTCCTCGCGTGCCTCGTCGCCGGGGTCCATGAGGTGGACATGGGAGTCGACCATTCCCGGCAGCACGTAGTGGCCGCTGGCATCCACGACCTGGCGGGCGTCGAGGCCGGGAGCCCCGGCGGCCCGCAAGGCGGCGATCCGCCCGCCGGCCGCGTACACGTCCAGTCGTGCCCGGCCGCGGGCCGTCACGACGGTCCCACCACGCACTGCGAGGTCGAAGACGGTCATGTCGCCGACGGTACCAAACGGGCCGGCTGCCGCCTCGGGTTGGCAACGCGCGTGTTCACTGGCCGGTCCGAGCGGCCCCGCCGGCCGCCGCATGCCCACGGAGATGGACGCCGTCGTGGGGGTGGACCGCCGTGGGGCGCCGTCGTACGCCGCCGAGCTGCTGGTGGACCCGGTGCCGGCGGGACCGTCGGCCTTCACCTGGGCCCACGAGCAGCCCTACCTTCGCTCGTAGCCGGTCACGGTCGGGCCGTCAACGCTCGCCCGCTCCGATCCACTGCTCTCCCACCACCGGCTCGGCGGCGGACAAGAGGGCGAGAGCCTCCTCGGGCGACTCGGCGAGCTGGACGAGGCGGCGGTTCACCGGCCTCAGGAGCCCGGCGGCCGCCATGCGGTCGAGGAGGAGCACCAGTGGCGCCCAGAAGCCGGCCACGTCCAGCAGCACCAGGGGCTTGGCGTGGATCCCGAGCTGGGACCAGGTCGCCGCCTCGGCCAGCTCCTCCAGGGTCCCGAGCCCGCCCGGGAGCGCGACGAAGGCGTCGGCTCGGTCGTACATCGCCTGCTTGCGCTCGTGCATCGAGCCGACCTCGAGGAGCTCGGTGACCCCGGTGTGCCCCACCTCCCGACGCAGGAGGCCCACGGGGATGACCCCCGTCACCTGGCCGCCGGCGGCCAGGGCGGCGTCGGCCACGGCGCCCATGAGGCCGGCGCGCCCGCCCCCGTACACCAGCCCGATGCCGCGCTGGGCGAGGAGCGACCCCAGGGCCCGGGCCGCCGCGACGTAGCGCCCGTCGCCGGGCGTGGACGAACCGCAGAAGACGCAGACGGTACGGAGGGCGACCATCGGCGCAAGCTAACCAGTCCCGCGCCGGCCGTGCGAGGGCCCCGAGCCGGGTGCGGCGGCCGGGCGTGGCGCGGTCACCGGCGATGGACGGGCCGACATGGTGATGAAGTCGCGGGCCCACGCGGGCTCGAAGAACGTGCCCGGGCCCTGGACGGTTGTGGCCACCAGCTTGCCGCCGTTCGCCGGTGTGGCCAGGCCGCCGGGCGTGGGCGGGTCGTAGGTGACGAAGACGTCCCAGTCGGGGTTGATGTCGAGCTGCATGCCCTCCACCGCGCCCGCCCGGACCAGGAGGTCGGCGAGCTGGAGCGGCGACAGGCCTGGTCCGGTGGCGTAGACGAGCGCCCCGTCGGCCGTCGTCCCCACACCCGAGCGCCACTGGTGCTCCACCCCGGGCGTTGTCGCTGTGCAGGCGGTGGCCCCGCAGGTGTTGCCCCAGGCCTGCCAGTCGGCGCTCGCCGCGGTCGGGGTGGGCTGGCCGCCCGCGACGAGCGGGACGAGGTTCTGGCGCACCGCCACCACGTCGGGCGTCATCGACACTGTCGCGTCCCAGGCCCCGATCCGGACCGACCCGTTGCTGTCGATGACGAGCGACGCCGCCCCTGGGACGAGCGGATCGATCAAGCGGCTTGTCGTGTAGTAGCCGCCCTGGGCTGTCTTCATCTGGAAGCCGCCGTTGAACACCGCCACGACCGATGCCGCCTGCGCAGGCTGGATCGGCGCGGTGTAGGGGTACGGGCCGCCGCCAGGGCTGAGCGAGCCCGAGTACAGGCGGGCGGACAGCAGGTTCGAGTCCATCCAGGCGATCCCTGCCGGCTGTGTCCCGCCCGGTGGCACGAGATGCGTCTCCTCCACGGCGGCGGTGCCGTCGACGACGCGCCCGGCC
The DNA here is from genome assembly GCA_027306585.1 of Acidimicrobiaceae bacterium. Taxonomy (GTDB): domain Bacteria; phylum Actinomycetota; class Acidimicrobiia; order Acidimicrobiales; family RAAP-2; genus DAHUZJ01. Next base: position 46,871 of record DAHUZJ010000021.1, read on the forward strand.
GGGGTCCAGGATCCCGCGCCCGCCACGACCGGGGCTGTGGAGAAGGGCACAAGGGGGTGCGGCGGTGCCAGCGGCCGGGCGGTGGTCGCCGCCCGCCGGCTCGCCGCGGTCGCGTGGCCCGCGGACGTGGGCGAGGCGTGGCGCTTCGACGATGCGGGCGCGGCCGACGACGGGCCGCCGCAGGCGGCCAGGACGACGGAGAGGCCGAGGAGGGCGGTGGCCACGAGGACGGCGGGCGCTGGGCGGCGGCGGGGAGGTGCGTGCATCGCCTCTCAGGGTAGGGAGCGGCGCCCCGCGGCCGTGAGCGCCCGAGGCGGACTGCTGAGCCGGTGCTCAGGTGCGGGCGGGCGCCTGGGGCGTCCGCCGGACGGTCGTGCGGGGCTCTTTGGTGGAGGCAACCCCGGCTCGGAAGATCCCCAACCGCTCGTAGAACCCTCCGGCCAGTAGCGCGGCGCCCGACACCGCGGCGGCCAGCCGGCTGCGCCGGCCGAGGAGCATGGAGAGCAGCACCCCACCCGCCGTGAGGCCGCGAGCCCGGGTCAGGCACCGCCGGGCGTCACCGGTGAGGTAGGCCTCGACGGAGGGGGAGCGGCGCCTTTCGAGCTGACGTGAGGCCACCAGCTCGACGAGCGCCCCGTACTGGGCGAGCCGTCGTGCCGGGGCCGCCTCCTCGGGCGGCGCGACCAGCATGCCGAGGCCACCGGCACTGGCGGCGGCGCTGGCGGAGAACACGAAGGGGAGGAGGTCCCGCCCTTCGTTCCACGCCGGTACCGCCGTGTCGGCGATGAGCACCGCCGTGTAGGCGGCGACGGCGGGTGCCGCCAGGGCGGCGGCTACGCCGGCCGGACGGGCAGCCGTGTCCACGAGCCGGCCGAGGGTGGTCCGGCGCCACCGGCGCGGCAGCACCTCGGCGAGGGCCGCCGTCCCCGCCAACGGGGCGTAGGCGGTGAGGAGCCACGTCCCGACGCTCATGGGGGAGGTCGGCTTGGCCACCCGCAACATGTGGTGGAACCGGTCCGGCCGCCCGAGGTCCCGGACGAGGAAGATCGCTCCCAGGCCGATCGCGCCCACGGCGCCGAGCCGCGTGCCCCGGCGGAGACGGAGGCGGCCCGTCTGGTCGGCACCGGCGGCCAGCAGGCTCGCCCCGGCCGCCAGACCCCCGAGGAAGAAGTAGTAGGCGATGTCCTCCTTCCACACCGGTGGCTTGAGCACGGGCCGTCCGTAGTAGGTGTCGACCTCGGCCGGCGGGACCATGGCCGCCTCCCGCGAGCCGTCGCCGGACCAGCTCATCGCCGGCCCTCCACGAACACCGAGAAGGCGGCGGCCGCGAGGGCCAGGGCGGCCACGCCGGCCGCCTTCCACATGCGCCCCAGGTCGCGGGTCGGGACCACCGGGTCGGGGGGCAACCCGTAGACCTCGGGCTCGTCCAGGAGGAGGAAGAAGGCACCGCACCCCCCGACGCCGTCATCGGGGTCGTCGCCGTACAGGCGGGCTTCGGTGGCGCCGAGCGCGTGGAGCTGCGCCACCCGTCCCCGGGCCCGGTCGCGCAGCTCGTCGAGCGTGCCGAACTGGATGGAGTCGGTCGGGCACGCCTTTGCGCACGCCGGTTCGAGCCCGTCGCGCAGGCGGTCGTAGCAGAGCGTGCACTTGTGGGCCTGGCCGTCCGTCGGCCGACGGTCGATCACGCCGAAGGGGCAGCCCGACACGCAGTACCCGCAACCGTTGCAGATATCGTCCTGGACGACCACGGTGCCGAACTCGGTGCGGAAGAGGGCGCCGGTCGGGCAGACGTCGAGACAGCCGGCGTGGGTGCAGTGCTTGCAGACGTCGGACAGCATGAGCCAGCGGAAGTCCATCCGGTCGGCGCCGCCGGGCGGTGGCGGGCCGCCCCCGGGGACGCCGGGGTCGAGCGGGGCCGTGCCGAGCTCGCCCCCGCCCCGCTCGGCCTGTCGCAGGCGCCCGGCCACCACCCCGGCGGCGTAGCTCGTCGAGGACGGGCCCACGGGCAGACCGGCCACGCCGCCATCCTGGCGGCCGAGCCGCCGGGGCTGCTCGACGAAGGCGACGTGCCGCCACGAGTCGGCGCCGAGCATGCCGGTGTTGTCGAGCGACATGCCGAGGAGGTTGAACCCGTCCTCCGGCACCGCGTTCCACTCCTTGCAGGCCACCTCGCACGCTTTGCAGCCGATGCAGACGGACGTGTCCGTGAAGAACCCGACCCGAGGGGGATGGCCGACGTGGCCCGCCTGGGTGGCCACGTCGTCGACCGGTCCGTACAGGGGATGCGTCCCGAGGGTCATGCGTCCTCCGTTCGAGGTCGGGTGGGGGTCGGTGGCGCCACCTCCGCCGCGCCGAGCCGACGGCGCACCTCCTCGGCCACCGGTCCCGGGCGGGGGGCCGAGTGTGCGGGCGCTGTGGGATGGGCGGTGTCGATGCGGGTCCCGGTGGCGACCGTGACCCCGGCTCGCCGCCGGTAGTCCTCCAGGTAGCGCACCAGGTCCGGGCCCCGCGGCCGACGGCCGGCGCGGACGTCGCACGTCGCCACCTTCGACTCCTGGATCAGCACGTTGGGGTCGAGCGAGATGCCGAAGAGGTCGTTCACCACGTCCCCCGTGACGAGCCCGGCCGGTCCCCAGTGGTACGGCATCCAGATCTGGTGGACCACCCGTTGCTGGACCCGCAGGGGCTTCATGCGGTCGGTGACGAGGACGCGGGCGTCGACGGCGGCGCGGCTCGTGACGACGTGGGCCCAGCCGAGGTGCTCGAGGCCGCGCTCCCGCGCCAGCTCGGGCGAGACCTCGACGGTGAGCGCCGGCTGGAGCTCGGCGAGGTAGGGGAGGTTCCGGCTCATGCCCCCCGCCGTGTGGTGCTCGGTGAGGCGGGCCGTCGTGAGCACGTAGGGGAACACGTCGGTGTGCGCTTCGGGTGGGGACGGGTTCGAGGGATTGTCCGGACGGCCGTAGACCATCCTGGTCGGGTTGCCCTGCTGGGCGTAGAAGGGGTTGGCGAACGGCGACTCGTGGGGTTCGTAGTGGGTGGGCAGGGGGCCGTCGTGCAGGCCCGCCGGGGCGAACAGCCATCCCTTGCCGTCCGCCTGCATGACGAACGGGTCGTCGCCGTGCAGCGCCGCCACCCCCACCGCCCCGTCGGGCGGGACGTAGTCCGGCTTCTTGGCCCGCTCGAAGTCGGGAACGTCGTGACCGGTCCACTCTCCCTTGGCGGCGTCCCACCACACGCAGGCCTTGGCGTCGCTCCAGGGCCGCCCGCCGGGGTCGGCGGAGGCCCGGTTGTAGAGGATGCGCCGGTTGTACGGCCACGCCCAGGCCCACTCGAGCGAGAAGTCGCCGGGACGTGTGGTCCGGGGGCTGCGGCGGGCTGCCTGGTTGACCCCCCCGGCGAAGACCCCGCTGTAGATCCAGCAGCCGCACGAGGTGGTGCCGTCGGCTGCGAGGTCCAGGTAGCCGTCGACGAGCTCCCCCGTGGTGAGGTCGTGGCCGTTGATGCGGCGGAGCACGTCGGCGGCGTCCGGCTCGTCGCCCTGCACGGCGTAGTCCCACGCCAGGTCCTGGACGGGCCGGTCCCTGGGATCGGTGGAGCTCGCGAGCAGTTGCTGCACCCGCCGCCCCAAGTGGTAGAGGAACCACAGCTCGGAACGCTGGTCGCCGGACGGGTCGACCGCCTTCTCCCGCCACTGGAGCAGGCGCTGGGTGTTGGTGAAGGACCCGTCCTTCTCGGTGTGGGCGGCGGCGGGGAAGAAGAACACCTCGGTCCGGCACTCCTCGGGGACGATCTCCCCGGTGGCGATCTCGGGTGCGTTCTTCCAGAAGGTCGCGCTCTCGGTCATGGCCAGGTCTCGCACCACCAGCCAGTCGAGGTTGGCCAGTCCGAGCCGCTGGAGGCGGCCGTTGGCGGACCCGACCGCAGGGTTCTGGCCCAAGAGGAAGAAGCCGAAGACGCGGCCGTCGATCATGTCCATGGCCGAGCGGTACGTCCCGTGGTCGCCGTTGATCCGCGGCAGGTAGTCGAAGCAGTAGTCGTTCTCGCCCGTCGCGTGCTCGCCCCAGTACTCCTTGAGCAACGAGACCGTGTACGCATCGGCGTTGCGCCAGAAGCCCTTCTGGTTGTGGGCGGCGATGGAGCCCAGGTAGGTGGCGAGGTCCTTCCCGCTCTCGGTGGACGGCATCGGGAGGTAGCCCGGGAGCAGGTTGAACAGCGTGGGGATGTCCGTCGACCCCTGGATGCTGGCGTGGCCGCGCATGGCCATGATCCCGCCGCCGGGCCGGCCGATGTTGCCCAGCAGGAGCTGGACGATCGTTGCCGTCCGGATGAACTGGGCACCGACGGTGTGCTGGGTCCAGCCCAGCGCGTAGACGACCGCCGAGGTCCTCTCGCGGCCCGACGCCTCGGTCCACCAGTCGCACAGCTGGAGGAATTGGTCCCTGGGCGTGCCGCACGTCTGCTCCACCATCTCGGGCGTGTAGCGGGCGTAGTGGCGCTTGAGGAGCTGGTAGACACAGCGCGGGTGCTGGAGGGTCGCATCGCGGGCGATGGTGCTGGTTGTCTCGACGGCGGGCCCCCCCGAGCCGTACTGGTGCCCCGACGCGTGCTCCTTGTGCGCCCGGTGATCGCCCCCGGGCCCCCCCCGTTCGTACTGCCACGAGGTGGTGTCGTAGGTGGCGGAGCTCGGGTCGTAGCCGCTGAACAGCCCGTCGAGGTCCTCGGTGTCGGCGAACCGCTCGTCGACGAGGAACGACGCGTTCGTGTAGGCGACGACGTAGTCGCGGAAGATCTTGTCGTTGGCGAGGATGTAGTTGACGACACCGCCGAGGAAGGCGATGTCGCTCCCCGCCCGGAGCGGGACGTGCATGTCGGCGAGGGCGCTGGTGCGGGTGAAGCGGGGGTCGACGTGGACCACCTTGGCGCCCCGGGCCTTCGCTTCGACCACCCACTGGAAGCCCACCGGGTGCGCCTCGGCCATGTTCGACCCCATGATGACGATGCACTGGGCGTTCGCCAGGTCCTGCTGGAAGTTGGTTGCGCCCCCCCGGCCGAACGACGCCCCCAGACCGGGGACGGTGGCCGAGTGTCATATGCGGGCCTGGTTCTCGATCTGGATGGCACCGAGCGCGGTGAACAGCTTCTTGATCAGGTAGTTCTCCTCGTTGTCGAGGGTGGCCCCGCCCAGGCTGGCGAAGCCCATGGTGCGGCGGAGGGTGTTGCCCTGCTCGTCGACGTCCTGCCAGCCCCGGTCGCGGGCGTCGAGCACCCGCTCCGCCACCAGGTCCATGGCCTGCTCGAGGTCGAGCTCCCGCCACTCGGTGGCATAGGGGGCCCGGTAGAGCACCCGTTGCTCGCGCTGAGGTCCGGTGACCAGCTGCTTGCTGGCTGAGCCCTTGGGGCACAGCCGCCCGCGAGAGATCGGACTGTCCGGGTCGCCCTCGATCTGGATGACGTTCCCGTCCTTCACGTACACGAGCTGGCCGCAGCCCACCGCGCAGTAGGGGCAGACCGACCGGGCGACGCGATCGGCCGAGCGCGTGCGGGGCGCCAGCTCGACGCTCTGGCGGGACGCCACGGCGGCGCCCCGTCCCCAGGGGTCGCCGCCCATGAGCTGCCGGACCACCGGCCACGACTGGATCAGGCGTCGCATCACTCGGCTCCTCCGTCCGCGTGTGCCCACCGCGTCGTGCGGCGGGCTGCTCCACTTATGCCCGCTACCGCCCGCCGCTACCGCCCGCCGCTGCCCCCCTCGCCGGGCTCGGGCCGACACGCACCCCACCGCCCCTCAGCTCTTTCGGCGGGGGCCCTTGCCCTTCTTGCGCCCGCTGCCCTCGCGGCCGAGTGGGGTCTCCGGCCCGCCGTGCGCCGCCCGCCCGCCCGCACCGTGCGGGACCTCCGGGTCCGGGACCTCACCGCCAAGGGCGGTGGCGACCGCTCCCGGGCGCCCGGCGCCGGCCCCAACCGAGGCCCCGGCGCCGGCCGACAGCAGGGCCCGCACCGAACGGTGGGAGAGGAGCGAGCAGAGCGAGCCCGAGGACGCAGCCGAGAGGATCGAGACGAGCGAGCCCAGTGACCCCACCGACAAGGTCGAGCCGACCGACCCGATGGAGAGGATCGAGCCCACGGAGCCGATCGACAGGATCGAGCCCACGGAGCCGATCGACAGGATGGACCGTTCGCCGTGCCGCCAGCCTCCCCGGTGGGAGCCCGGCCCGTGGGTCTCGACGTGACGGTGGCCATGACGGTGGCCGTGCCGGGGGGCACGCCCGTGGGTCTCGACGTGCCGGTGGCCGTGCGGGTTGTGCCCCGGCGCGGGGACCTGCCGGCGCCCGGAGCTCCCACCATGCCGGGGGGCAGTTCGATGCCCGTGGACCCGGTGCTGTCGCATGCCGAGATGTCTAGTCCCCCCGTTCGGCCGATGTGGGAGCGACCGTTCGGCAGGGCGCCGCGCGGCGCCGCGACGCGGTTGACATCCAGGGGGAACGGCGCATACTGGCAAACGATTGCGTCGCCCGAAGGGGGCTCCCATGCAAGTTCCTGCGCCGTTCGAGTACCGCCGTGCGACGAGCGTCGATGAGGCCCTCACCCTCCTCGGGGAGCTCGGCGGCACCACGCGGCTCGTGGCTGGGGGGCACAGCCTGCTCCCGATGATGAAGCTGCGGCTGGCCACCCTCGACCGCGTCGTGGACATCAACGGCCTGCACGACGAGCTGGGCTACATCCGCGTCGGCCACGACGAGGTCCGGATCGGCGCGCTCACCCGCCACCGGGAGCTGCTCGAGTCCGAGGAGCTGGCGGCGGCGTTCCCGATCTTCCGGGACGCCGAGCGGGTGATCGCCGACCCGGTGGTGCGCAACCGCGGCACGATCGGTGGCTCGCTGTGCCAGGCCGACCCTGCCGAGGACCTGTCGGCTGTGTGCACCGCCGTCCAGGCGAGCTGTGTCATCCGAGGTCCGGACGGTACCCGGACCGTCCCGATGGAGGAGTTCTACCGAGGACCCTTCGAGACGGCGGTGGGGGACGGGGAGATGCTGGTCGAAGTCCGGGTCCCGGTCCGGCCGAACGGGTCGAGCGCCTACGAGAAGGTGGAGCGCCGTGCCGGGGACTGGGCGATCGTGTCGAGCGGCGCGGCCGTGTGGCTCGAGGGCGACGTCGTCGCCGACGCCCGCGTGGGGCTCGCCGCTGTCGGGCCCAACACGACCGCCATCGAGGGGGTCGCCGACGTGCTGCGGGGCCACGAGCCCTCCGAGGACGCCTACGCCGCCGCCGGCGCCATCGCTGCCGAGCGCTGCAGCCCGGTCGCCGACCTCCGAGGCAGCGTCGAGTACAAGCGCCATCTGGCCGACGAGCTGACCCGCCGGTCCCTGCGCCGAGCCGTGGCCAGGGTCCGAGGAGAGGAGGGCTGACGATGCACGTGTCGATGACGGTCAATGGCGAGCCGGTCGCCCGCGAGATAGAGGACCGGCTCCTGCTGGTGCACTTCCTGCGCGATCACCTCGGGCTCACCGGGACGCACTGGGGTTGCGACACCTCCAACTGCGGGACCTGCGTGGTGTGGCTCGACGGGGAGCCGGTCAAGTCCTGTACGGTGCTGGCGGCGATGGCCGACGGCCACGAGGTGCGCACCGTCGAGGGCCTCGAGCGCGACGGGGAGCTCGATCCCGTGCAGCAGGGCTTCATGCAGTGCCACGGGCTCCAGTGCGGGTTCTGCACCCCCGGCATGATGATGACGGCCCGGGCGCTGCTCGACCGGAACCCGGCCCCTTCGGAGGAGGAGATCCGCGAGGCGATCTCCGGACAGATCTGCCGCTGCACTGGCTATGCCACCATCGTGCGGTCCGTGCAGTGGGCCGCCGCCTACGAGGCGAGCCAGGCCGTGGGGAGCTCCGCATGACGACGCTCGGAACCCGCCCGCTCGACAGCTTCGTCGACAACGACCAGAAGCCGGTCGGCTACGGCCGGATGCTGCGCAAGGAGGACCCGCGGTTCGTCCGCGGCCTCGGGCACTACTGCGACGACATCCAGCTGCCGGGGATGCTGCACATGGCGATCCTGCGTTCGCCGTACGCCCATGCCCGGATCGTCTCGATCGACGCCAGCGCCGCTCTCGCCCACCCCAAGGTCAAGGCCGTGGTGACCGGCGCCGACCTGGCGGAGAAGGGCCTGGCGTGGATGCCGACCCTGTCCAACGACGTCCAAGCCGTGCTCGCCACCGACAAGGTGCGCTTCCAGGGCCAGGAGGTCGCCATCGCCGTGGCCGAGGACCGCTACGCGGCCCGTGACGCCCTTGACCTGATCGACGTCGAGTACGAGCCGCTCGACCCGGTGGTCGACGCCCGCCGGGCCCTCGAGCCCGGCGCTCCGGTGATCCGTGACGATCTGGAAGGCAAGGCCGACAACCACTGCTTCGACTGGGAGACCGGCGACGAGGCGGCGACCCAGGCGGTCTTCGATGCCGCCGAGGTCGTGGTCAGCCAGGACATCGTCTACCCGCGGGTCCACCCGGCCCCGATGGAGACCTGCGGCTGCGTCGCCGACTACGAGCGGGTCAGCGGGAAGCTGACGTTGTGGACGACGTCCCAGGCGCCGCATGCCCACCGGACGCTGTATGCGCTCGTGGCGGGGTTGCCCGAGCACAAGATCCGGGTCGTCTCTCCGGACATCGGCGGCGGGTTCGGCAACAAGGTCCCGATCTACCCCGGGTACGTCTGCGCCATCGTGGCGTCGCTCGTCCTCAACAAGCCCGTCAAGTGGATGGAGGACCGGTCGGAGAACCTCATCTCCACCGGCTTCGCCCGGGACTACCTCATGCGCGGGGAGATCGCCGCCACGCGTGACGGCAAGATCCTGGCCGTCCGCACCCACGTGCTGGCCGACCACGGTGCCTTCAACGGCACCGCGGCGCCCGTGAAGTACCCGGCGGGCTTCTTCGGCGTGTTCACCGGGAGCTACGACCTCGAGGCGGCGTACTGCAAGATGACGGCCGTCTACACCAACAAGGCGCCGGGTGGCGTCGCCTACGCCTGCTCCTTCCGGATCACCGAAGCGGTGTACCTCGTGGAGCGCATCGTCGACTGCCTGGCCGACGAGCTCGGCATGGACCCCGCGGAGCTGCGGCTGCGCAACCTGATCCGGCCCGATCAGTTCCCCTACACCACCAAGACGGGGTGGGTCTACGACTCGGGCGAGTACGAGCGGGCACTTCGGCTCGCCATGGACATGGTGGGCTACGACGAGTTGCGCAAGGAGCAGGCGGAGCGGCGTGCCCGGGGCGAGATGATGGGCATCGGGATCTCGTTCTTCACCGAGGCGGTGGGTGCCGGTCCGCGCAAGGACATGGACATCCTCGGCCTGGGCATGGCCGACGGCTGCGAGCTGACGGTGCACCCGACCGGCAAGGCCGTGGTGCGGCTCTCGGTCCAGACCCAGGGGCAGGGCCACGAGACGACGTTCGCCCAGATCGTGGCGGAGGAGCTCGGCATCCCGCCGGGCGACATCGAGGTGGTCCACGGGGACACGGACCAGACCCCCTTCGGCCTCGGCACGTACGGGAGCCGGTCGACGCCCGTGTCGGGGGCCGCCGCCGCCATGGTCGCCCGCAAGGTGCGGGACAAGGCGCGGATCATCGCCTCGGGGATGCTCGAGGTGTCCGTGGCCGACCTCGAGTGGGAGAAGGGCGCGTTCGGGGTGAAGGGCGACCCGGGGAAGTCGGTGACGATCCAGGACATCGCCCTCCGCTCCTACGGCGCCGGGGACCTCCCCGAGGGGCTGGAGGGCGGCCTGCAGGCCGAGGTGTGCTACAACCCCGAGAACCTCACGTACCCGTTCGGGGCCTACGTCTGCGTGGTCGACGTCGACCGGGGGACGGGGCAGGTGAAGGTGCGGCGGTTCGTGGCGGTCGACGACTGCGGCACCCGGATCAACGAGATGATCATCGAGGGCCAGGTGCACGGCGGGCTCACCGACGGCGTGGGCATGGCGCTCATGGAGATGATCGCCTTCGACGAGGAAGGCAACTGCCTCAGCGCCTCGCTCATGGACTACCTGATCCCGACGGCGCTGGAGGTACCGGACTGGCAGACCGGCCACACGGTCACGCCCTCGCCGCACCACCCGATCGGCGCCAAGGGCATCGGCGAGTCGGCGACGGTCGGGTCGCCGCCGGCGATCGTGAACGCCGTGGTCGATGCCCTGTCGCCGATGGGCGTGCGGCACGCCGACATGCCCCTGACGCCGGCACGGGTGTGGGACGCGATGCAGGGACATCCGACCCCGCCGGTGTGATGGCCGAGACCGGACCGGCGGCCGACGCCCCGTTCGTACGGGCCACGGTGGTGCGGGCCCAACCGCCGACGCCGGCGCACGCCGGCGACACCGCGGTGGTGCGGGCAGACGGCACCATCGAGGGCTTCGTCGGTGGCCAGTGCGCCGAGGAGTCGGTGCGGGCGGCAGCCCTCGACGTGCTGGCGAGCGAGGAGCCACTGCTGTTGCGGATCCTTCCCGACGGAGCGGCCGGCTTCCCCGAGACCGACGGGGCCCGGGTCGCCGTGAACCCTTGCCTGTCGGGGGGCGCACTGGAGATCTTCCTCGAGCCCTCGCTCCCGCCTCGCCGCGTCGTGGTGGTCGGGGAGACGCCCCTGGCCCGGGCCGTCGAGGGGCTGGTGCCCCAGCTCGGCTTCACGGTCGAGACGGTGCCGGTCCTGACCGCGGAGCGAGCGGCCGGCGCCATGGCCGTCGTGGTCGCGAGCTGCGGCCACCACGAGCCCGAGTCCCTGCGAGCGGCGTTCGACGCCGGCGTCGCGTTCGTCGGCCTCGTGGCGAGCCCCCGCCGGGGCGGCGCCGTGCTCGACGCCATGGACCTCTCACCCGAGGAGCGGGGTCGCGTGCACAGCCCGGTCGGCATCGACATCGGCGCCCGCACGCCCCCGGAGGTGGCGGTGTCCATCGGAGCCGAGCTCGTCCGGGCGGTCCGCGAGGAGGGACTCGTGGCAGCGCCGGGCGGCGTCGCAGCGGTGGCCACAGCACCGGCCCGGGCCGTCGACCCCGTGTGTGGCATGACCGTCGTGGTCCGAGCCGACACGCCCCACCGGACCGTCGGCGGAGCGCACGTGTGGTTCTGCAGCACCGCGTGCCGGGACGGCTACGCGGCCTGACCGGATGGCGGAGCACCCCGCAGCGGTGCGAGCCGCCGTCACTCCCGACGAGGTCCGCCGGCAGCTCGACGGCGTCGGGTACCTGGTGGACGAAGGGCTCGCCACGGCCCTCGCCCTCGCCCTCTCCCTCGGCCAGCCGCTCCTCCTCGAGGGCGAGCCAGGTGTCGGCAAGACGGCGGCCGCCAAGTCGCTGGCCGAGGCACTCGGCGCGCCGTTGCTCCGGCTGCAGTGCTACGAGGGCGTGACGGCCAGCGAGGCCCTCTACGAGTGGAACTACCAGCGCCAGCTCCTCGCCATCCGCCTCGCCGAGTCCCGCCACGAGACGCTGCGGGACGCCGATCTCTTCACCGAGGAGTTCCTGCAGTCGCGCCCCATCCTCCAGGCCGTCCGGGCGGAGGGACCCGTGGCGCCCGTCCTCCTCATCGACGAGATCGACCGGGCCGACGACGAGTTCGAAGCGCTGCTCTTCGAGTTCCTCGGGGAGGCCTCGGTGACCGTGCCCGAGCTCGGCACCTTCACCGCCCGCCGGCGGCCCACGGTGGTCCTGACCTCGAACCGCAGCCGCGAGCTCCACGACGCCCTGCGGCGCCGCTGCCTGTACCACTGGATCGAGTTCCCCGACGCCGAGCGCGTCGTGGCCATCCTGCGCCGTTCGGTCCCGGGCGCGGCCGACCCGCTCCTGACCGAGACGGCGGCCTTCGTGGGGCGGGTCCGCCTCCTCGACCTCGACAAGGCGCCGGGCCTGGCCGAGGCCATCGACTGGCTGGCGGCCCTCAGCGTGCTCGGCGTCGCCGAGCTCACCCGCGAGGACGTCGTGCGCACCCTGGGGTCGATCGTGAAGACGCCCGACGACGGCGAGGCCGTCCGGGCGGCCCTCGGCGACCTCGGCTACGGGTGACCGCGCTCCTCCCCGGCGTCGATCGTGCCGCCGTCGCCGGGGCACTGACCGTCCGGCTCCGGGCAGCGGGGATGGCGGTGGGGGTGAACGGGGCCGCCGCCTTCGCCCGCTCCCTCGCCGTCACCGACGTCGGCGAGCGCCGCGCGCTGTACTGGGCCGCCCGGGTGACGCTCGTCCATCGGCCCGAGGACCTGGCCACCTTCGACGCCGTCTTCGCCGGTGTGTTCGGCGCCGGCGGGCTGCGGCTGGACCCGGCGGCCCGCCGCCGGTCGCCCGGACCGGCACCCCGCCGTCCCGAGGACGCCTATGCGCGGGTCGAGGCGCTCGCCGCCCCGGAAGAGGCCGGCGCAGGGCTCCCGTGGGCCACGCTCCCCGCCGTCGTGGGGCTGGCGGCGGACGACCGGGACACCGAGCTCGCCGTGCCCGAGCGGTTGCCGAGCCGGCTCGAGGCCGTGGCCGACGCGCCGTTCGAGTCGCTCGATCCGGGCCAGCTCGCGCTGCTCGACGGCTGGCTGGCCGATGCCTTGCGGCGGTGGCCGACCCGCCGGTCGCGGCGCACGGCTCCCAGCCGCCACGGTCGCCGCGTCGGGCTGCGGCCGACCGTGGCCCGGGCCCGGCGCACGGGGTTCGAGCCGGTCGAGCTGGTGCGGACCCGGCCGGTGCCCCGGCCCCGCAGGATCGTCCTGCTCTGTGACGTCAGCCGGTCCATGCAGCCCTACGCTGCCGCCTACCTCCACCTCATGCGAGCGGCGGCCGTCGTCGCCCGGGCGGAGGTGTTCGCCTTCGCCACTGCGCTCACCCGGCTGACCCCGGTCCTCGCCCACGGGCCGGCCGAGACGGCCGTCGAGCAGGCGACGGCCGAGGTCGCCGACCGGTTCGGCGGCACCCGCATCGCCGGCTCCCTGCGGGCCTTGCTCACCTCGCGCCACGGCGAGCTGTGCCGGGGGGCTCTGGTCCTGATCGCCTCCGATGGGTGGGACAGCGACCCGCCCGAGGCGATGCAGGCAGCCATGGCGCGGCTCCGGCGCCGCGCCCACCGCGTGCTGTGGCTCAATCCTCGGCTCGCCGCTCCCGGCTACCAGCCGCTGGTGGGCGGCATGGCCGCCGCCCTCCCGTTCTGCGACCGGGTCCTGCCGGCCGACACGATCGGCGCGCTGGGGGACGTGGTGGCGGCCATCGTGGGCGGAGGTTGACGGCACGCAGCCGAGGGCCGCGTCGAGGGGCGCCACGGCGTGGCCGGAGCGCCGAACTACCCTTTCGGGACTCATGCGACCGAACGTGCACCGCAGGAGGCGGTCCCCCTGGCGGGCGGTGGTGGCGGCACTTCTGCTGGTGGCGGGCGGTGCCGGCATCTGGTACGCCGTCGCCGGCCGCTTCGACCTCTCGTCGGGTACCACGCTGGTGGCGACGCGCATCGGCACCTACCCGGTGGCCACGAGCGAGCTGCGGATCGTCGAGCCGACGGTGAGCCAGCCGCGCGTCCTGCCGACCGACGTCTGGTACCCGGAGACGGCGGGTCGCCGCCCGCTGCTCGTGTTCTCGCAGGGCTACCTCCACCCCGTGGCGACATACGAGCCGCTCCTCACGGCGTGGGCCTCGGCGGGGTACGTCGTCGTGGCCCCGACCTACCCGCGGACCGTGATGCCGGATCCGACAACAGCCGCCGGTCCCACAGAGAGCGACATGCTCGACCACCCGGCGGATCTCCGCTACGTCGTGCACACCGTCCTCGATGACGCCGCGCACGGCCGGACCGTGCTCGCCGGCCGGGTGGACGGCGACGACGTCGGGCTGGTGGGACAGTCCGACGGGGGAGACGTCAGCCTGGCGGTGGCGGACAACTCCGCCGACCGCACACCTCGGGTGAAGGCGGTGGCCGTCTTGTCGGGTGCCGAGTGGGCGCCGTTCGGCGGCACCTACTTCAGCGGCCCCGCCGTCCCCCTCCTCGTCGTCCAGAGCAATGCCGACACGGTCAACGTGCCGGTCTGCGGGACCATGACCTACGACCAGGCACCGCAGCCCAAGTACTTCCTCGAGCTGCTCGGCATCACACACATGGGCGCCTACACGGTGCCCAACGCCTACGAGCACGTCGTGGCCAAGGTGACGACGCGCTTCTTCGACGCCGAGCTCGAGCACGAGGGACGCGCCTTGTCCGGGATCGGTGCCATCGCCGACGTGCCCGGCGTCTCCGCCATCACGGCGCAGCCGGTAGCCCCTTCGCTCACCCCGACGACATGCCCGGGCGCCCCGTGATGCACCACCGAGGAGGTGCGTGACCGGCAAGCCCTGGCACCCGCGGAGCCGCCGGGATGACGACCAGCGGCTGCGTACGGGCGACCGTCGTCGACGCCTTCTCCGCCAACTTCCACGTCGTCGTGCCCGCCGAGTGTGTCGCCGACCGGAGCCAGATCTCGCACAAGAGGTCAACCTCTTCGACATCCACATGAAGTACGCCGACGTCGTCAGCCTGGAGGAGGCGCTCGCCTATCTGGCCACGGTGGCCGCGTCGGGCTGACCACCGGAGGCGGGCACGCGGGTCAGCGGCCGCGGTACTCCTCGTCGGTCACGTGGTCGCCCCATTCGTGCTCGGGCGTCTCGTCGTCCGCCGGCGCTTCCCACACGGCGAGGTGGGACATGAAATGGTCCGGTGCCGCGCCATGCCAGTGCCACTCGCCCGGAGCCGTCTGGACCGTGTCGCCGGGATGGAGCTCGACGATCGCGTGGTCCCGGACCTGGGCGCGGCCGAGGCCTTCGGTCACGTGGAGGGTCTGGCCCACGGCGTGGGCGTGCCATGCACTGCGGGCGCCGGGGGCGAACCGCACCAGGTTGACCCGCAAGCGGGAGGGTCGTTCCGCCCTCGCCAGCACGTCGTACCAGACGTCCCCGGTGAACATGTGGGCAGGGCCCTTGATCGAGGACGAACGGGGCTGGACGTGCATCTCGCCTCCTCGGGTGGCCGGCGCGCGGGACCGCCGGGACCCTCCCAGGTTACGGGGGCCGTGCCCTGCCCGGTCCAACCGGCGGTCTCGGACCTCAGGGGTGCGACGGCGCCGGCGGGGCCCCTTCGAGCTCGAAGAAGAGCTGGTCGGCGTAGCACCACCACCAGTCCTCGCCGGGCTCGTACGACCGGATGAGGGGGTGGTCGGGGTTGGCCTGCCAGTGGGCGGTGGCGTGCCGGTGGGGGGAGCTGTCGCAGCACCCCACGTGGCCGCAGTGCATGCACATCCGGAGGTGCACCCATTGGCCTCCGGTGCGGAGACAGTCCTCGCAGCCGTCGCTCGACGGCGTGACGTCCTCGACGGTCCCCAGATGGCCGCAGGTCTGTGCCATGACGCCCCTTCCCGTGCAGGGAACCAACGACGCGGCCTCCGACGGTCACCGCACGCCGGCACCGGCGCGGCAACGGCGCGGCAACGGCGCCTCCGGCGGCAGTGAGGCGACGGTACGCGGTGGGAGGCGAACCTGTCAACGTGCCCGCCGGGCCCCAGCACCGTCCGGCGACCGCGTGGTACACCACCCGGGTGACGCCATGCCGCCGGACGAGGCGTGCCGACCGCTCGAACCGGGGAAGTGGACGGTGAGGGCCCTCCTCCCCCAACCGCGGTCGCAGGTCGACCTGCTCGCCGCCTACGCCGTCCCCGACAGCGCCCGGGGTGACCGGTCCTTCGTCCGGTGCAACATGGTGTCGACGCTCGACGGTGCGATCGCCGTCCAGGGGCGCTCCGGCTCGCTGGGCAGCCCTGGCGACCGGCGAGTCTTCGGGGTCCTTCGGTCACTCGCCGACGTGATCTTGGTCGGCGCCGGCACCGCGCGGGCCGAGGGCTACGGTCCGGCTCGCCTCGGGGACGAGCTCCGTGCGCGCCGGGTCGAGCGGGGTCAGTCGGACGCACCGCCCATCGCCGTGGTCACCGGGACGGGCGAGCTGGACGGGAGGACGCCCTTCTTCGCCGACGCCGTGGAGCCCCCCATCGTGCTCACCACCGAGCTCGGCGCGGCCGCCGCCCACCGGTCCGTCGGGGACGTGGCGCGCGTCCGCGTCGCCGGGGCGAACCGCGTGGACCCTTTCCGGGCGCTGGACGAGCTCAACCGCCTGGGCCACCGCCACGTGCTCCTCGAGGGCGGACCCGGTCTCAACGGAGACCTCGTGCGGGCCGGGTTGCTGGACGAGCTGTGCCTGACGCTGTCCCCTCGCCTGGTCGCAGGTGCGGGGCCGCGCGTGCTGGCCGGCCCCGAACTGGCCAGTCCCCTGGACCTTGACGTCGTCCACCTCCTGGAAGAGGACGGCTTCCTCTTCTGGCGGCTCGTGGTCCGCCGCCGCGACTGAGCGTGCCCGCGGCGCCGGGGACCGAGACCGGAGACCAGGGGCGAGAAGTCAACCAGGCGCCGTCCACCGGCGCGGCGGTCTCGTCCACCGCGCGTTGCACGACGGGGTCGATCGGTGCGGGTCGGGCCGCAAGGGCCGGGTGGCGGGTGGGCATCTCCCGGGGGCATCGCGCCGCACCGCGGGTCAGCCGGCGAGGACGTGGCGCAGCCGGTGGGTGGCGAGGAGAAGGAACACGGCGGCGAAGCCGGCCAGGACCGCCAGGTCCGGAAGGACGGTGGCCAGCGTGCCGCCTCGGGCGAGGAGGGCCGTCCAGGCGTCGACCGCCCACGCCTGGGGCGTGGCGTGGCCCACCTGGCGCATGACGGGGCTGACCATCGCCAGGGGCCACATGCAGCCCCCGAGCATCCCGAGCGTGATGCCGACCACCGGGCCGATGCCGCTCGCCTGCTCGGGGGTCTTGAACAGCGTGCCAGCGAGCATGCCCGCGCCCGCGCCCACGAGCGACCAGCACACGAGGAGCAGCGCGGCGGCGATCGGGTCACCCCACGAGACGCCGAAGGCGAGGGCGCCCACGGCCACGATCAGCAGCGACTGGCCGAGCGCGATGACGAGGTAGTTGAGGGTCTCGCCGGCGATGACGTCGCGGGGGCGCACCGGGGCGGCGACGATCCGCTCGTAGATGCCGAGCCGCCGGGTCTCGACGGTCGCCGCCCCGCCGGCGACCGCGCTCAGGAACACGAAGAGCACCAGTTCGGTCGGCGCGGCGTAGCTGAAGCCTTCGGGCAGGATGCTGGACGACGCCTGGGCGGCCACCGTCCGGACCTGGGCGCGCGGCAGCCGTCCCTCGAGGCGTGCCGCCTGGGAGAGGTTGGTGGCGAAGGTGCCACCGGCCTGCGCAGTGGCGAACTGCGCCGCCTGCACCCGCACCCCCTCCGCCCGGACGACGGCGGCCACCGCGGTGGCGGCCGCCTGCATCGAGCTGTTGGCCTGCTCGAAGACGAGCCCCACGCTGGTCCTGCTGCCGCCGCGCTCGGCCTCGTCCATCCGGGCCGGGAGCACCACCCCGGTGTTGAGCTCGCCGCGAGCGATCGCCGTGGACATCGCCCGCACGGTGGGGTAGTGGTCGACCGCGAGATCCGGGGACCGGTCGAGCGCCGCCACCAGACGCTGCCCCGCGGCACCGGCTCCCTCGTCGACCACGCCCACCTTCCACGTGGAGAACCCCCGCACCGTGGCGCCGACGAGCACGATCACGAGCACGGGGAGGACGACCAGGAAGAAGAGGGCGGTGCGGTCCCGGACCAGCCGGGTCAGCGATGCCCGGGCGATGGCGAGCACGGTCACGACCGCACGGCCTTGGTCGCGAGCAGCGCCGACAGCCCCCCGGCCACGGCGCTGAAGGAGAGGATGGCGGCGATCGGCACGGCCACCGTGCGAAGGCCACCACCGAGCGTCGCCAGGTCGGTGAACCCCCGCAGGGCCCACCCGTTCGGCGTGCCGAGGGCGAGGTTGCGCATGATCGGCGGGGCGGCCGAGAGGAACACGAAGTTCCCTCCGAGGAGGGCGAGCCCGAACACCAGGACGGCGCTGATGCCCTCGGCCTGTCGCTGCGTCCGCGCAACCGCCATGACGAGCGTCGCGAGGGTGACCACGGCGACGACCAGCGCCACGCAGAGCGCGCCGGCGGCCAGGGGGTCGCCCCAGTCGGCGCCGAACGCCGCCGTCGTGACCAGGGCGATGATCCCGAGGCTGACGATGCCGTAGGCGAAGACGGACAACGCCTTGCCGAGCACGATCTCGTGCGGGCGGACGGGTGCCGCCCGTATCCGCTCGATCATTCCCTGCGACCGGTCGACGAAGTAGCTGCGCGACGTGAAGGAGATCATGAAGAGGAGGAAGAAGATCGCCATGCCGGGGCTGTAGTAGCTGACGGCCTTCAGCGGCGTGGCGCCGACGGATCGGTCGACGGTGGTCAGCGGCAGCCGCAGGGTGGTGGCGAGCGACTGTAGACGGGCGGCTTCCGAGCCCGGCGCGCCGGCGGCCAGCGCGGTGGCGACCGAGAGGCGGTCGGCGTTCAGCTGGGCGACGAAGGAGGAGGCGATCGACGCGGTGACGCTCCCGGCCGTGGCGTTGTCGGCACCGGTGACGACCGTCAGGGCCGCCGGGTGACCGGCGGCGGCGGCGGCGGAGAACCCCGTCGGCACCACGAGGGCCGCCCCGACGGTCTTGTCTCGTACGGCGGTCCGCGCTGCGGCGGCGGAGGGCAGCGACTGCGTGGTGACGACCTGGCGGAGCCCAGGCTCGTGGAGCACTCCGCCCAACGCGGTCGCCAGCGGGCCATGGTCGTCGTCGACCACCCCCAGGGTGTAGTGGAAGGTCTCGGCACCTCGGAAGGCGAGGCTCATCAGGGCGGCGATGGCGATCGGGGCCACGAGTCCGATCACGATCGCCGACCGGTCGCGCAGGCGCTGACGAAGATCTTTGCCGGCGATCACCAGGGCGGCCCGCATGCTCGTGCCGGCCCTACTCTCGCAACGCCGTGCCCGTGAGGTGCAGGAACACCGCCTCGAGGTCCGGTTCCGTGACGTCGACGCTGCGTACGGGGACGCCCGCGTGCTCGGCGGCCTCGATCACGGCCGGGAGCGTCCGGCGACCGTCGGCGGCGACGAGCTGCACCGTGCCGTCGGCCACCGAGGCCCTCTCCACGCCGCCGGTCCGACGGCAGGCCGCAGCCAGGGTCTCCAGGTCGCCGTCGGCCGCCAGCTCGATCCGGTCCTTCTGGCCCAGCTCGGCCACCAGCTCGCGCCGGGTGCCTTCGGCGATCAGCCTTCCATGGTCGATGATCCCTACCCGGTCGCAGACGCGTTCCGCCTCTTCCATGTAGTGCGTGGTGTAGAGCACGCTCATGCCGGTCCGGCCGAAGCTGTCGACCCGCTCGAGGATGGCGTGCCGGCTCTGCGGGTCGACCCCGACGGTCGGCTCGTCGAGCACCAGGAGCGCCGGATGGTGCAAGAGCCCGGCCGCGATGTTGAGCCGCCGCTTCATGCCCCCCGAGAAGGAGTCGACCCGATCGCCCCCGCGGCTCGCCAGGTCCGTCAGCTCCAGCGCCTCGTCGATCCGTGCTGCCAGCTCGCGGCCCCGGAGGTGATAGAGCCGGCCCAAGAAGGCCAGGTTCTCGGTGGCGGTGAGGTCGGGGTAGAGGGCGACGTCCTGGGGCACGTAGCCGACCATCCGGCGCACCGAGAGGTCGTCGCGTGCCGGGCGACCCCCGATGGTGACGGTGCCGCCGTCCGGGTCGAGCAGGCCACAGACCATCTTGATGGTCGTCGTCTTGCCGGCACCGTTGGGTCCCAGCAGGCCGTAGACCTCGCCCGGTGCCAGCCGGAAGCTGACGTCGTCCACCGCCACCCGCGCCCCGAAGGTGCGCCGCAACCGATCGCATCGGAGGACGTCGTCGCCCATGACGTCATCCTCGGGTGTTGCTCGGCCGGGTCTCTAGGGTCGAAAGTCCGAGGTGCGGCCCGGGGTCAACCGGGTCCGACATCGGCGCTGTGACCGCCGCCGAGCCGCAGCACGGCGCTCGCGATCGCCACCACGGCGACGGCGACGAAGACGAGCATGACGTCGCGGGCGGGGAAGTACCGGACGGCGGTTCCGAGCCCGACGACGGGGACCGACAACCCCACGTAGGCGCCGAGGAAGAAGCCGGCCAGCACCTCGGCCCTGGACTCGGGCGGTGCCACGGACGTCACGACCCCGAGTGCCCCTTTGAACACCATGCCGGCGCCGGCACCGGTGACCAGGCCGCCGGCCACGAAGAGCGCGAGGAGGTCGCTCCACATGGCAGCGGTCAGGAGGCCCAGCCCCACCACGATCGGCAGCAGGCTGCGGCGGAGGAGGGAGCGGACGGAGGTCCGGGCGAGGGCCGTCTGGGCCAGCGCCCCGCCGGCGAAGGCGGCGAACGTCACCGCGCCGGCGACGGCGTGCGACGTCTCGTGCAGCGTGCCGGCGAGGAAGCTCGGTGACAGCGAGGTGAACACGCCGAAGACGGCGAACGACGTGAGGGCGGCGGCGGTGGCGGCGAAGAACGTCCCCCGGGCCTCGTGCGGCACGACGATCCGCTGCGGCCGGTACGGGGGGCGGGGATGCGGCCGGCGCACGGTCTCGGGCGACACGGCGACGGCGACGGCGAGCACCAGCACCGCCACGCCGAACACCACGTACGGCAGCTGCAGGGGCGCGGGGGCGAACTGGGCGAGCACCCCGGCCACGAGCGGGCCGAAGCCGATGCCGCCGAGGTTGGCGGCGGTCGCCACGACGTCGGCCCGGCGGGCGGCGGCCGCCGATCGCGCCCCGGCGTGCAGCTCGCCGAGGTAGCTGGTGGCGGTGGCGGTGGTGAGCCCGACCGAGACGCCCGAGATGGTGCGGGCGACGAGCAGGCCGGCGACGCCGGGGTCTCCCAGGAAGAGCGCCGCGCTGGCCAGGTTGACGCCGACGGCCGCCAGGAGGACCTTTCTCCGTCCGACCCAGTCCGAGAGGTGACCACCGAGGAAGAGGCTGGCGATGACGCCGAGGGCGTACATGGCGAAGACGACGGTGATCATCAGGTCACCGAAGTGGTCCCGCTGCTGGTAGAGGACGTAGAGCGGGGTCGGCACCGCCGAGAACCCCATGTTGCAGAGGAAGAGGACGGCGGTGACCCAGAAGGCCGCGTGGTGCGCCCGCGACGAACGGCCTGCCGGTGCCGCCGGCGGCGCGCCGGGGGCCGCCGCGCCGACCTGGGCGGACACCGGCGCGGCGGCCCACCGGCGGGTGGTCGCCAGCTGCGTCACCGGCTCGGGGCGTGGCGCCGCGCCGGATCGAGGGGCCATGTGCTCAGCCTGCACCGTGCCAGGAAGTTCTGTCCAACGCATTAGTGAAAGAACTGTCATGCACATCAAGCATTACTAAGCTGCAGGCGTGGAGCTCCGCCAGCTCGAGCACTTCGTGGCGGTGGCCGAGGAGGCCAGCTTCACCCGGGCCGCCCAGCGCCTCCGCTACGTGCAGTCGGCGCTGTCGGTGTCCGTCCGGGCGCTCGAGCGCGACCTCGGCGTGCGGCTCTTCGACCGGACCACCCACCGAGTGCTCCTGACCGGCGCCGGGGAGGCGCTCCTCCCGGCCGCCCGGCGCGTGCTGGCCGCTGCCGAGGACACCCGCGACACGGCCGCCGCCGTCCGGGGCGTGCTGCGGGGGCGCTTGCGCGTCGGCATCATGCAGTCGTTCACCTTCGCCGACGTCCCCGCACTGCTGGGCACCTTCCACCGGCGCCACCCCGACGTCGAGATCCAGGTCCATCCGGCCGCCGGGGGGTCGGCCGCCCTCGTCGACCAGCTCCGTCACGGCGCGCTCGACGTGGCCTTCGTGGCGCTGCTCGACACGCCCGGCGGGCTGGTGGTCACGCCCCTCGGTTCCGAAGAGCTGATGGTGATCGCTGCCCCTGAGCTCGCGCCGCCGGGTCGGGGGCCGGTCCCGCTCGGGACACTGGCCACGGCGGCGTTCGTCGACTTCCCCTCCGGCTGGGGCGTGCGTGCCGTGGTCGACCGGGCGTTCGCCGCCGCCGGCCTGACGCGCCGGGTGACCATCGAGGTAGCCGACGTGCCGACCCTCCTGCAGCTGGTCGGCGCCGGGCTGGGCATCGCGCTGGTCCCGCCGTCGCTCCTGGGCGAGGGTGACGACCGCGTCGAGCGGCGCGCCGTCGAGCCGACCATCACCTGGCACGTCGTGATGGCAGCTCCCCGCGGCGGGGGGCCGACGGCCGCAGCCAGGGCGTTCACCGGGATGGTCCTCGAACGCCAGGAGGGATGACCGGGACGGGGCCGTGCGGGCCACGCCAGGGCTACGCTGCCGCGAGCGGCTCGTCGCCGGTGCTGGCGGAGGGCACCGGCGCCGAAGGGGGGTGCCCAGACGGCCAACATGGTCACCCGGCGAGTGGTGCGTCCCCTGTACGTCGTCCTCGGCCTCGTGGGGTTCGCGGTGGCCGGGCCGGCGGCCCCGGCGCTGGGGGTCCCGCTCGCCGGCCATGGCCACGGCCGAGGCCGTGTGGGAGGTGGCAGCGGTGGCCGCACCCGCCCGCGCACATCGCTGGAGGGCCGCGACGTCTCGTACCCGCAGTGCGGGACCACGCTGCCGGCCGCGCCGGCGTTCGGGATCGTGGGGGTGAACGGCGGCGTCCCCAACGGGCGCAATCCCTGTCTCGGGCCGTCGTCCGCATTCCCCTCCTACGCCCAGAGCGAGCTCTACTGGGCCGAGGCAGCCTCGACCGGTGCGGTTGGTGGGCTCCAGCCGGACGTGTCCGTGTACCTAAATACGGCCGACCCGGGCAACGTCGACGGCGCGACGGTCATCGGCGACTGGCCGACCTCCGGGTCGACGCCCTTCGGGGCATGTGCGGCGGTCCCGGTGGCTGTCCACCGCACCGTGGTGACCGTGGGTGCGAGCTCTCCGGCGTGCGCGTGGGAGTACGGGTATGCGAAGGCGTCCCAGGACGTGAAGTGGGTGTCGAGCGCCGGCCTGGGGATCGACACCCAGGCACCCCTCGTCACCGTGCCGGGTGCGGTGGCGAGCTTCGCGTGGTGGCTCGACGTGGAGACCGGCAACACCTGGCAACCGGGCCCTGCAGGGAGCGCCATGAACGTCGCCGTGCTCCAGGGCATGGTCGCCGCCCTCCGGACGGCCGGCGCCACGGCGGTGGGCGTGTACTCGACCGCGAGCCAGTGGGCACAGGTCACCGGGACGGCGACTGCGTCGTCGGGCCCGCTCGTCGGGCTGCCCGACTGGGTCCCGGGGGCGGCGAGCCTCGCAGGGGCGGTCGCCAACTGCGGGTTGCCGTCGTTCACCGGTGGAAAGGTGGTGCTCACCCAGTGGACCGGCACCACCGGCACCGCCGGCACCACCGACGCGGACCACCACTGCGGACCCGCGCCCTCCGGGACGGCTCCAGTCGTTCCATGATGGAACCCACTAGGTTGGTGGGCGGTGGTGGAACGCAAGAGCTTCGCCGGCATGCACTGCTCGGTTGCCCAGTGCCTCGAGGTGGTCGGTGAATGGTGGTCGATGCTGATCCTGCGCGACGCCTTCTTGGGGGTGACGCGCTTCGACGAGCTCCAGCAGCGGCTGGGGATCTCGCGCAACATCCTCAACCACCGACTGGGGCGCCTCGTCGGCGCCGGCGTCCTGGAGAAGGTTCCCTACAGCGAGCACCCGCCCCGCTTCGACTACCGGTTGACCGACAAGGGCCGCGATCTGTGGCCCGTCATCGTGGCGATGCGCCAGTGGGGCGATCGCTACGCGGCGCCGGGTGGACCGCCGGTCCAGATGGTCCACACCGCCTGCGGTCGATTGGCCGACGCCGACGTGGTCTGCTCGGCGTGTGGCGAGCGCATCGAGGCACGGGACGTCCGCGCCGTGCCGGGGCCGGGGGCGGTCGAGCCGCTGGTCTGGACGCGGCCCGACGACACCGACTGACCGCCCGCTCGGCAACGCACCGGTGCCAACCTCTTCCAGGACGTTGCCCATGCCGCACCTATGCTGAGAGGGGTGGCAGGACTCGAGGTGAGCGACGCGCAGCTGCGCGGGATCGAGGTGCTCGCCGAGGCCTACCTCGGCCGGCTGGGGGTCGAGGACGTCCTTGGAGAGCTCACCCGAAGGATCAGCGAGCTGCTCGAGGTCGACACCGTCACCGTCTTGCTGCGGGACACGGACCCGAGCCTGTTGGCGGTCACCGCAGCGTACGGCATCGAGGAGGAGGTCCGCCGTGGCGTACGCGTCCCCGTCGGCACGGGGTTCGCGGGGACCATCGCCGCGGAGGCCAAGCCGATGGTGCTCGACCGCATCGACGAATCGACCGTCGAGAGCCCGCTCTTGTGGGAACGGGGGATCCGGACCTTGCTCGGCGTCCCCCTGTTCGACGGCCCCCACGTCATCGGTGTCCTCCACGTGGGCTCGCTCACGCCGCGGAGTTTCACCACAGAGGAAGTCCAGGCCTTGGAGGCCGTCGCCGACCACGTCGCCTCCGCGGTGCGCAACCGGGGGCTGGAGCTGGAGCGGGTCACTGCCCAGGTCCTCCAGCGCAGCCTCCTCCCCTCGCGGCTGCCCCATTGCCCGGGCGTCGAGTTCGCCACTCGGTACGTGCCGGCGGAGGAAGGGGGCGTCGGCGGCGACTGGTACGACGCCTTTCGCCTGCCCAACGGGGACCTGTGGGTGATGGTGGGCGACGTGGCGGGGCACGGGCTGATGCCGGCCGTCGTCATGGGCCGGCTCCGCTCGGCGTTGCGGTCCTATGCCCTTGCCGGCAACGGGCCGGACCAGGTGCTCGCGCTGGCCGACCGCAAGCTCCAGTTCTTCGAGCCCGGCTTCATCGCGACCGTGCTCGTTGCCGTCCTGCAGCCACCCTACGACCAGGTCCGTCTCGCGTCCGCCGGCCATCTCCCGCCCGTCCTCGCGCTGGCACAGGGGGCGGCGTCGGTGGTCGACATCTCGGTGACGCCACCGCTCGGCGTCGGCGGCGAGCGCGTCACTTGCGTGACCACCGTCGACATGCCGCCCGGCGCCACCATGGTGGCCTGCACCGACGGCCTCATCGAGCGACGCGGTGAGTCCTTGATGGAAGGGCTCGACCGCCTGGCACAGGCCGTCCGGGCGGACCACCCCGAGCGCGTCTGCAAGACGGTGATGGACGCCCTCGTGGGGAACGGCGTGCCCCGAGACGACATCGCCCTCCTCGTCTTCCGGCGCCAGGCGGAAGACGGCTGAGGTTGGGACGACCGGCGCCCATCCATGGCCGTCCCGGTGGCCCGGCTCAGCGCACGGCCACCAGCCGATAGCCGGCGCCGCGCACCGTCTGGATGAGCGGCGTGAGCCCCACACCGTTGAGCTTGCGCCGCAGGTGGCCGACGTAGACGTCCACCACGTTGCTGCCCGGGTCGAAGGAGTAGCCCCAGACGCTGTTGAGGATCTGCGCGCGCGACAGGACCTGGTCGGGATGGCGCAGGAACAGCTCGAGCAGCGCCCACTCCCGGTGCGTGAGGGGGATGTGCCGACCGGCTCGCCACGCGACCTTGCTCACCAGGTCGAGCGCCAGGTCGCCCACCTCGAGCCGCGAGAGGCTCGTCTGTCCGACCGCTCGGAGCGCCGCTCGGATCCGGGCCAAGAGCTCGTCGAAGGCGAACGGCGTCGTGACGTAGTCGTTCGCCCCCGCGTCGAGGCCGCGGACCTTGTCGGACAGCTCGGCCCGGGCCGCGAGGAGGATCACCGGCACGCTGGTGCCGGCACGTCGCAAGCGCCGGAGTAGGTCCAACCCGTCCGACCGCTGCGACCCGATGGTAAGGAGCACGAGGTCGATGCCTGCAGCCGCGGGCAGTAGCGCGTGCTCGCCAGCCTGGCCGGTGGCGGCGACCGTCGTCGCGTAGCCCTCGGCACGCAGCCCTTTGACGAGGAACGCCGCCATGCTCTCGTCGTCGTCCACGACGAGGATCCTCATGGTGTCCCACGTCGCCCGGCCGGCGACGGCGGCTCCTCGAGGGACAAGGCCTGACGAGGACAGGAGGTGATGGCCCGGCGCACCGCCGGGAGGGCATGCGGCTCGATCGTCTCCTCCAGTACCTCGGGGAACCCCCACGCGTCGAGGTCGATCGTGCGCCCGGCGAAGAGCACGCAGATGCCGTGACCGGCACAGCGGGTCCGGTCGATCCGCAGCCGGGCCGTCAACGCCAGGCCTCCTCGGGAGCGGGGAACGGCCACGCCGGAAGGTCCGCAGTGGCGCCGCAGGGCCGGCGGCGGGCGTGGCGGTCCACGTCGTCGGCGAACACGTCGAGACCGCTCTCCACCATCCCGACCACGCCGTCAGGGTGGTGGCACGCGCCCTTCCCTCGGATGTCGCCCAGGAGCAGTCGGAGGTTGCGCACCTCGCGCCGGCTCGACACCCGCTCCGTGAGCCGCTGCAGGCCTTCGGCCACATCGGCCAGCCCGAACAGGCACGGCCCGCACTGCCCGGCGCTCTCGGCAGCCAGCCACTGCGCGAGGGTGGCCATGGCGGCGACGCCGCAGGCCTCCTTCGGGAGAGGGGCCACCACGCCGCAACCGGGGGCCAGTCCCACGGCGGCCAGCGCGTCGGAGGTGAAGGGCACGCCCTCGACCGCGTCAGCGGCGGCCCAGCGGCCAGCGTAGCCACCGATGAGGACGGCGCCCGGTTCGTAGGACGACGGCGAGCGGCCGCCGTCATCGCGATCCTCGGGGGCCGGCGGCGTGAGCAACGTGCCGACCGTGAGCGGGGCCACCATCTCGAGCAGCTCCGCCCCGCGCGGGCCGCCGCGATGGACGGTCACCAGCCTCGATCCCGGCGACGCCATCGTGCCCGCTTGCCGCCACCAGTCCGCCCCGAACCGAACGATCAGGGCGACGTGGGCCATCGTCTCGACGTTGTGGACCACCGTCGGTCGACCGGCGATGCCGCCCACCGCCAACGGGAGCCGGAGGGCTCGGGGCTTGGCCTCACCTCCCTCCAACCAGGAGGCGGCCGCGCTCGCCTCTCCGGACACGTAGCGGGCGGGGCCCACCCCCACGAGCCACGCGGGGTCGGGGAGGCCGGCGGCTCGACGCTCTGCCACCGCAAGCCGGAGCGCCTCGATGGCGCGGTCGGTGCCGCGGTGGGCGTAGACGACGACCCGGTTGGCGCCGGCGATCGCGGCGGCGACCGCGGCGCCGTCGAGGACCAAGTGGGGACGGAGGGTGCACAGCGTCCGGTCCTTCACGCTGGCGGGCTCGCTCTCGCTGGCGTTGACGACGACGTGCGGCACGTGGTGCGCGCAGCCGGCGCTGGCGGCTGCTCGAGCGGCGGCGAGCTTTCGGGCCACCGGGAAGCCGCCACCGCCCCGGCCGGTCAGGCCGCTGCGCTCGAGCTCCTCCAGGACCCGCCGTGGGTCGCCGAGGGGGAGCGGTCCGAGACGCGCCGCGTGGTCTCGCAGAGGCTCGGCCCCCAGCCGCGGAGGGCGCCCCGCCAGCAGGCGTCCCCCGGGTTGCCCCATCCGGTACGGGAGGGTGCGGTCCGTCAGGGGGTCGAGCACGGGGCTGCGCGCAAGCGTCATGACGCGTTCCGGAGTGGTCGTTCGGCGCGGCGGGCTGCGGCTCGGCTCACCGCGAGGACGGTCACCAGCACCCCTGAGGCGACGTAGAGCCAGCGGAGCGTGGCGACGTCCGAGCCGGCCTCGACGCCGTGGAGCCACAGCACCACGAAGGTCGCCGCCGCCAACCGGTGCACCGCCAGCCACCGTCGTCCGACGAACCGGCCGGCGAGCGCGGCGCTGGCCCCGATCAGCACACCGACGTACAGGCCGACGGTGCCGAAGGCCACGGCCAGCGGTCGATAGTGCGACGAGCCCGGCACGAGCGTGCCGGACCATCCCACATGGGCGTAGGCGTCGAGGGCGAGCGCGGTCACGTGGCCGGCGACCAGCGCCACCGTGGCGGCAGCCAGTGCGGCGTGCACCCGCAGCAGGACGGCGGCCTTCACGTGCGCCCGGGTGCCGCGACGCCAGGGATGCCGGAACCAGAGCCCCAGTGCGACCAGCGCCGCCAGCGAAACGTAGGCGGCAACGCCCAACCCGCGACCGAGTATCCACGGGAGCATCCGGTCGTGCAGGACGGGGCTCGCCGACTCGGTGAGGAAGTGGGCGGCGAGCACCGACCCGGCGGCCGCACCGGCCGCACCGGCCGCGGTTCCCGCGCCTCGCCATCGCCGGGTGGTCGGCGGCGGCGCGGCGGCGGTCGGCCGCCCGGCCGTCGCGCTCCTCACCATGCCTGCCAGAGGAGGTAGGGGCGCATCGCGTCCGAGCAGGCGACTGCCCCCTCGGCGGCGACCCAGAGGGCGGCCAGGCCTTGCTCCTCGGCCGCCCTCGCCACGTTGCGGCGGCCGGCGAGGAACAGGACCTTGGACCACACCTCCGCGTCCGCCGGGTCGTCGGCCACGACGGTGACCGCTGCCAGGCCGGGCCCACCCGGAAGCCCAGTGCGCGGGTCGATCAAATGGTGCACGACCCGCCCGCCCGCCTTCCATCGCCGAAGGCGGACCGACGAAGTGGCGCAGGCGACGTCGGACAGCTGGAGCACGGCGAGCGGCTCGCTTCCGCCGGCTGGATCTTCCACGCCGACTCGCCAAGCGGCCCCGTCGGGGGCACGCCCACGGCACGAGCAGTCGCCTCCGGCCACGATCAGATGGTCGCCCGCCTTCGCCTGCAGTGCCTCGGCGGCCCAGCGGACGGCGAGCCCCTTGCCGATCCCACCGAGGTCCACCGGCCGCCCGCCCAGGTGCACTTCGTCGGGACCACGAAAGCGAGGCAGCCAAGGTGGTGGGAGCACGCGCCGTCGAGGCTGGCGCCCCGCGACCTCAGGCGTGCCGCCGGTGAACGAGAGGCCTTCCGTGTACCCCAGCTCGACCAGGTCCCGGAGGACCCGGGGGTCGAAGCGGCCGTCGGTGCGGCGGTAGGCGGCGAAGGCCTCGCTGATCGCTGCGACACACGTCGGGGGCAGGCGGTGCCAGTCGTCGGGCGCGGCGTTGGCCTGCATGAGCGGGCTGGCCGGATCGAAGCGGGTGCAGGTGGCGGCAACCGTGGGGAACACGGCGAGGGCCTCGGCCACGACCACGGCGAGGTCGCGCGGGTCATCGTGGGCTCCGCCGCGTGCCGTGGCGAGCACCGTGATGTCGCTGGCCATCGCTCGGAGGCGGCCGGTCGCCGTCCGCCCGACGACCTCGACCGCGCTTCTTTCGACGGCCCCCACGGCGGTCGTCACCGGTGCTCCGGGGCTCGGCAGGACATGGCGACGAGGGTCGGTGCTAGACGCCCGAGGCACCCGTGGTCGCATGCACGGGCGGCGCTGCGGGCGGGGACGAACTGGCCACGGGGGCGGCGGGCGAGGCGGCAGGGGCGCCAGCCGCCGAGGCAGGCACGGCCGCTCCCGGTGCGCTCGGGAAGCTGCTCGGCGTGAGGGCGGCGAGCTGGGCCTGGAGGCCGGCGAGCTGGGCCTGCAACTGCTGCACGGCTGCGCTGGCCTGAGCCACGCGCGCTGTCGTGGCGGTGGTAGTGGTCAGGGCCGGCGATGCGTCCGGGACCGAGCGTGCCGAGGTGGGGGCCGGGGTCGATGCCGCCCACGCCAGGCTGAGGCCGGTCACCGCGGCGGTCGCCACCGTCGCGACCACGACCGGCACCGCCCGACCCGGGAGCCGCCGGGACCCGGTGTCAGTCATCGCCGCCGGATGTCCCGTGGGAGCCGCCACCGTCGCCCCCGTCACCGCTGCTCCCGTCGTCGCCGGCCGACGTGACCCCACTCGCCCCCGTCGTGGCGTGCACTGCGGGGACGGCGCTCGATGTCGTCGGCGCCCTCGTGCCGGCCGCCCCGGCGACGGCGCGCGCCGCCTCGGCCGCTTGGATCTTCTGCTGGGTGCCCGCGATCTCCGCTTGGAGCTGCTGCTCCTGCCGGGCCAGCACCGCCGCCGGACCGGTCGTCGCCGTCGCCCTCGCCGCCGCGCCCGGCGGCGTGGTCGCGGACGTCGACGCCGTGCTCTGGCTCGGCGGCGCGTACGCCGTGACCCCGACGCCGACGATCGCCGCACCGGCTGCCGCCGCACCGATCCACCATCCATGTCCTTGGGCCATCGTCACCTTTCCCGGTCGTGTACAGGGAGTATCGGCAGGCGAGCTGGGTCGGACATGAAACGAAGATGAATTTTTCCTCATATAGCGCCCGTCGCCCGTCGCCCATCGCCCATCGCCCGGAGCAGTGGGGCGCGAAGTCCCACGGTGTGTCGGGCGAGCGCTACGGCGCTGTGGTGCAGGTCGGGGGGCCTGTGGGTGGCGGCGCGGTGGCGGCGGCGGTGATGGCCGAGATGCCCGGTCGGTTGGCGACGGCGCCGATGCCTGTCAGCGCCGAGCGCTCTCCGGCCAGCTCGGCGTCGAAGAACCGCGTGGTGACGGTGGCCACGACGCTGCGGTACGCGTTGGCTGTGGCGTACGCACCCATGTGTGTGATGCCGAACAGCTTCAAGAAGAACTTGGGCTGCGGTGCCTGGTCGTAGAGCTGGACTCCACACGCTGTGGGGTTCTTGGCGTCGGCGTTGCTCTGGACGTCGAGCAGCGGGATGGCGGCGCCGGTGAAGTAGCTGCCGCCGAACGGCGCCCACTCGGTCCCGGACAGCACGGCGACCGCCTTCACCCGCGGTGTCGCCCAACGTGAGTTGTCGGCGAGCGCCAGGCTGACGTCGCCGCCGTCGGACTGGCCGACGAGGCCGACTTCCTGCGCGTCGATCCGCCCCGACAGGGCCGAGCCCCGTGTGGCGGCATCGGCGAGGACGGCGTCGAGGACGACGCGCAGCACGTTCGGGTGGTTGGCCTCGTGGCCCTCTTGCCGGATCCCTGTCCATGTCGGTGTCGCCGGTGTTGTCAGGTGGGGCGGTGGGTTGGTGTGAGGGAAGGTCGGCGCCACCACGACGAAGCCGGCCGATGCCCAGCCGGTGAGGAGCGTGGCGTACACGGAGACGGGCTCGCGGAACCCCTGCGAGAAGACGAGCAACGGGTGGGGGCCTGGCGCCCGTGGGTACCAGACTGTGGCCGGCAGCGAGGCTGTGCTGCTGGCCGGGTCGGGGATGACCAATTGTGCCGTGTCCACGTGGTACGTGCCGGGGCCGGTGGCTCGGCCCGTGGTCGGGAGCGTCGTGCTGGTCGTCGTCGGCGCAGTGGTCCGCGTCGGTGACGTCGTTGGCGTGCTGGACGCGGACGGGTCGCCGGACGTGGTCGTCACGGAAGGGGTGGGGGACGAGCTGCCGACCGTGTCGGCGGCGTACCATGCGCTGGTCGCGACGACCAACAAGGCGAGGACGGCGATGGCGCGCCGCCGGGCGATGGCTCTCCTGCGGCTGCGGTACGGCATGGGTTGCGGAGGATGGCTACCGGTGGTGCGTCAGCTGCTCGGGACGTTCCCGCGCCGACGCCGCCCTGGCGGGAGGGACGCGAGGGACGGGTGGCCGGTCCGAGCGCAAGTCACCGCACAACCCTAGGGTCGTGACGGCCTCGTCGGTGGGCAGGACGTCGTGGGGTGCACGCTCCGGAGCGACGGGTGCGGCGAACGCCGGCTTCGTGCTCGACCACGTGCTCGACCACGGGCCGAGGCGTCGCCAGGCAGCGAAGCTCCGAGGTCGCCGTTCAGGTCCCACGGGATCTCATTTGGGACCTTCGCCCCTGCGTGACCGCCTCTCGACGGCGGTTGACTGAGGTGAGGAGGTGAGGACGATGGGCTACGGCTGGGACGGCTGGGGTTGGGGCGGTTGGCTGCTGATGTCGATGCTCATGGTCCTGTTCTGGGGGGCGGTGGTGGTGGGTGTCGTGGCGTTGGTCCGCTACGGGCGAGAGCGGCGCGAGCCGCCGCTACGCGAGCCGCCGTCGCCCGAGCCGCCGCTACGCGAGCCGCCGGAGCAGGCCCGTCAGCCTTCGGCGCTCGACGTCCTGGACGAGCGGTTCGCCCGCGGGGAGATCGACGCCGAGGAGTACACGCAGCGACGGGCCTTGCTCCGCAGCGGTCGATGAGCAGACGCTTGCCGTGCTGGTGGCGTGCTGCGCTGGTCGTGCTGCTCCTGGCGGACGGGACAGGCGTGGCCGCCGGTCGTCCTTCCGGTGGCCCCCGGCGCCTCGGCCGGCGAGCGACGCGTCGGCAGTGACGAGCTCGGGTGCAGCCTGGCCGGCCACGGTGCCCCCGGGATGTACGCCGAGCTCGTCCTCCGCTGATCGCGTCCCGGGCTACCGGTGACCCGTTCGATACCCGGGTAGGGTATGATGTTGCCCGGAGCGCGAGGAGCGAGAGGAGCGGACCGATGGCCGAGACGATGACCTACACGGTGCCGGGAATGACCTGCGACCACTGCCGTCGAGCCGTGTCGGCCGAGGTCGCCGCCGTTGCCGGCGTGGAGGGCGTCGACGTCGATCTCGGCACCAAGCTCGTCACCGTGACCGGCGAAGGTCTCGACGACCAGGTGCTGCGGGCGGCGATCGAAGAAGCCGGGTACGAGGCGACGTGATGCCCGCGGTCGCCGAGCCTTCCACCGCGCCGCCCGCGGGCCAGGAGCACGTCGAGCTCGTCATCGGGGGGATGACGTGTGCCTCGTGCGCCGCGCACATCGAGAAGCGCTTGAACAGGCTGGACGGTGTGGCAGCAACCGTCAATTTCGCCAGCGAGCACGCGGCCGTCGCCTTCGACCCCACCCAGGTGAGCGTCGACGAGCTCATCGGCGCGGTCGAAGCCGCCGGGTACGAGGCGTTCCTACCCGCGGCGGTGACCGAGGAGAACCCCGCCCGCCCCTACCGCCGCCGCCTGGTCCTGGCCGTGGCCCTGACCGTCCCGTTGATGGTCTTCGCCTGGGTCCCAGGATCGCGGCCGCCCGGGTGGGAGTGGGTCTCCCTCGTGCTCGCCACCCCGGTCGTCTTCTATGCCGGGTGGCCGTTCCACCGCGCCGCGGTGGCCAACGCCCGCCACGGGGTCGCCACGATGGACACCCTCATCTCCGTCGGCACCCTCGCCGCCTGGTCGTGGTCGACCGTGGTGCTCGCAGCGTCGATCTCGACCACCGTCTACTTCGACACCGCCGGGGCCATCACCGCCTTGATCCTCCTCGGCCGCTACCTCGAGGCCCGGGCCAAGCGCCGCTCAGGCGAGGCGATCCGCAAGCTCCTGGAGCTCGGCGCCAAGGAGGCCAGGGTGCTCCGGGACGGCATCGAGGTCCTGGTGCCCGTCGAGGACCTGGTGGTGGGCGACCGGTTCGTCGTCCGCCCCGGCGAGAAGGTCGCCACCGACGGGATCGTCGAGTCCGGCACCTCGGCCCTCGACCAGTCGATGCTGACGGGCGAGCCGGTTCCCGTCGAGGTGGGGCCCGGCGACGGCGTGGCCGGCGCCACCGTCAACACCTCGGGCCGCCTCGTCGTCCAGGCCACCCGCGTGGGCGCCGCGACGGCCCTCGCCCAGGTCGCCCGGCTGGTGGCCGACGCCCAGGCCGGCAAGGCCCCGGTCCAGCGCCTGGCCGATCGGGTGTCCGCCGTGTTCGTCCCCGTCGTGATCGCCGTCTCGGCGCTCACGTTGGTCGGCTGGCTCCTCGTCGGCTCGGTGGCGACCACGGCTGCCTTCACCGCTGCGGTGTCCGTCATCGTCATCGCCTGTCCCTGCGCCTTGGGGCTCGCCACTCCCACCGCCCTCATGGTCGGGACCGGGCGCGGCGCCCAGTTGGGCATCGTGATCAAGGGGCCCGAGGTACTCGAGCAGACCCGCCAGGTGACCACCATCGTCTTGGACAAGACCGGCACCCTCACCGAGGGGAAGATGGTCGTCTCGGCCGTCGTCCCCGCCGAGGGCGTCACCGAGGAGGAGCTGGTCCGCCTGGCCTCAGGGGCTGAGGACGCGAGTGAGCACCCGATCGCCCGGGCCATCGCCGCCTACGGGCGGGACCGCCTCGGCACCCTGCCTGGCGTCGAGTCGTTCTCGGCCCGGGCCGGGCTCGGGATCGAGGGCGTGGTCGACGGGCACGCCGTCGTGATCGGGCGCCCCAGCCTGCTCGCCGACTGGGGGATGCACCTGCCGGACCAGCTCGCTGTCGACGTGGAGCGCCTGGAGTCCGAGGGGGCGACCGTCGTGGGGGTCGCCTGGGACGGCGCGGCTCGGGGCCTCGTGGCGGTGGCTGACCGCATCAAGGCGACCAGCCGCCAGGCTGTCGCCGAGCTGCGCGCCCTGGGGCTCACCCCGGTGCTGCTCACGGGGGACAACGAGCAGACCGCGCGTGCCGTCGCCGCCGAGGTGGGGATCGACCGCGTGCTCGCCGGTGTCCTGCCGGCGGACAAGGCGGCCGAGGTCGCCCGTCTCCAGGAGGCTGGCGAGGTGGTGGCGATGGTCGGCGACGGGACGAACGACGCCCCCGCGCTTGCCCGGGCCGATCTCGGGCTCGCCATCGGGACCGGCACCGACGTGGCCATCGAGGCCTCGGACGTCACTCTCGTGGGTGGCGACCTGCGGGCAGCGGTGGACGCCATCCGCCTGTCCCGCCGGACGCTGCGGACGATCAAGGGCAACCTCGTCTGGGCGTTCGGCTACAACGTGGCCGCCATCCCGCTGGCGGTCGCCGGACGGGTCAACCCGATCGTCGCCGCTGCCGCCATGGCGCTCTCGAGCGTCTTCGTGGTGACCAACTCGTTGCGCCTGCGCCGGTTCCCGACCCGGGAGGAGCTCCCGTGACCGACACCACCCGACAGGACACCGCGTCCGGGGCGGCCCCGCCGGGGTCGGGACCGCCCTATGGCTACGTCGCCGACAAGGAGGCGCTCCTCAAGCGGATGCGGCGCATCGAAGGACAGGCCCGAGGGATCGAGAAGATGATCGCAGAGGACCGGTACTGCATCGACATCCTCACCCAGCTCGCCGCCGTCGACACGGCGCTCGAGGCGGTGGCCTTCAAGATCCTCGACGACCACGTGAACCACTGCGTGAAGGGCGCGCTCGCGTCGGGCGACGAGGCGGCCGCCGCCGAGAAGAGCCGGGAGCTGCTCGAGGCCGTCCACCGCTTCGCCCGGACGCGATAGCGCCGGCCGGCGGTCGGCGTCGAGCCGCTCCGGCTCCCGCACGCCTGACGGATGCGAGTCCCCGACAGCCTCGGCGGCGACGTGGTCGCCCTGGCGTTGGGCATCGCCTTCGGCTACGTCGCCCTCGCGCCCTGCGGCGCGAGCCACCCCGCCG
>DAHUZJ010000025.1 GCA_027306585.1 Acidimicrobiaceae bacterium
AGCGGCGCCCGTGCGCCGGCGGATCCGGTCGATCTTGGCCGACGAGGCGTTGGGGTCGGCGCCCTTCTCGTCGAGGAGCGCCCGGCGGTCCGCCGCCGCCTCGTCGGCGGCGCCGGCGTCGGCGGCGGCCAGGCGGGCCTCGACCCCTTCGGCCACCAGTCGCTCGGCTTCGGCCACCAGGGCCTCCACCATCTCCGCCTCGGGGACCACCCGCACGATCTGTCCCTTGATGAACAGGTGCCCCTTCTCCTTGCCGGCGGCGATCCCGATGTCGGCGTGACGCGCCTCCCCCGGCCCGTTCACCACGCAGCCCATGACCGCCACCTGGATCGGCAGGTTGCGGAGCTCGAGCGCCTCCTGAGCATCCTTGGCGATGGCGATGACGTCCACCTGGGCGCGACCGCACGAAGGGCAGGCGATGAGGTCGAGCCCCTTGCGCTCGCGCAGCCCGAGGGACTCGAGGAGCTGGCGACCGGCACGTGCCTCTTCGACGGGGTCGGCGGTCAGCGAGTAGCGGATCGTGTCGCCGATCCCCTCGGCGAGAAGGGTGCCGATGCCGGCGGTGCCCTTGAGGAGGCCGCCCGGCGGCGGCCCCGCCTCCGTGACCCCGAGGTGGAGCGGGTGGTCGAACGTCTCGGAGGCCAGCCGGTAGGCGGCGATCATGAGGGCGACCGACGAGGCCTTGACCGAGATCTTCACGTCCTCGAACCCGACCTCGGCGAAGTAGGCCAGCTCCATCTGGGCCGACTCGACCAGCGCCTCGGGCGTGGCACCCCCGTGCTTCTTGTACAGGTCGGGATGGAGGGACCCTGCGTTGACCCCGATACGGATGGGGACACCGCGGTCCTTGGCCTCGGCGGCCACCTCCTTGATCTCCGACGGCTTGCGCAGGTTGCCGGGGTTGAGGCGGAGCCCGTGCACGCCCGCCTCGAGGGCGGCCAGGGCCATCTTCTGGTGGAAGTGGATGTCGGCCACGATGGGCACCGGCGACCGGGGCACGATCTGGGCCAGCCCTTCGGCGGCCGCCTCGTCGTTGCAGGTGCAGCGTACGATGTCCGCCCCGGCGGCCGCCAGGGCGTAGATCTGGGCCAAGGTCCCCTCGACGTCGCCGGTCTTGGTGGTCGTCATCGACTGCACCGACACCGGTGCTCCCCCGCCGACGGCGACGTCGCCGACGCGGATCTGGCGGGTCGGCCGCCGTGGCGTGAGCAGGGCGGAGGAGAGGTCCATGCGTCCATTCTGCCCTGACGGGCGCACGGGCCGTGCGCCGTCGGTGCCGTCGGTGCCGTCGGTGCGCCGACCGGCCGGTCAGTGGAACGGGTTGGCGATCGGGTGGG
This sequence comes from Acidimicrobiaceae bacterium, assembly GCA_027306585.1. Lineage (GTDB taxonomy): Bacteria > Actinomycetota > Acidimicrobiia > Acidimicrobiales > RAAP-2 > DAHUZJ01. The sequence continues at coordinate 1,338 of DAHUZJ010000025.1, forward strand.
CGATGTCGAGGAACACGGCGGAGCCCACGATGATGATGAGCACGGCCATGAACGCGTAGGCGACGGGCAGCAGCTTGGCCGCGTCGGCCTGGTAGTAGGGACGCCCCTTCCGGGTGCGGATCCGCTCGTAGAGGGCGATCACCACGTGGCCACCGTCGAGCGGGAGCATCGGCAGCATGTTCACGAGGGCGAACACGATGTTGAGTGCGATCAGGATCTCGATCAGGTAGAGCATCCCCTGCTGCTCGGCCTGGGTGGCCACCCGGGCGGCCCCCACGATCGACATCACGCGCTGGGAGGACTGCGGGTTGGCGGCGGCGTGCTGGGCGATCTGTGGGTTGGTCACCTGGTCGAAGAGGGACCCCAGGCCGGACGCCGAGAAGGCGTGGACGAGCCCGCCGACCGTCGCCGACGTCACCCGGCCCACGTCGATGCCGGCCGTGCCCAGGGCCCGCAGCGGACCCTCGCCGGTGAGGACGGTCACCCGTGTCACCTCGACGCCGATCAGCCACTCGTGTGTGCCGTGCTTGCCGGGGCCGAGGACCTCTCCGCCGCCCACCTTGTGGGCCAACTGCGGCGTCACGACGACCGTCGAGCGGTGGCCGTCCCGCTGCACGGTCAGTGTCACCGGTCGCCCACCCGATCGTTGGATGTCGACCGACAGCTGTGTGGCTGTGGTCAGGGTGTGGCCGCCGATGGCCACGACCCGGTCCCCCGCCTTCAGCCCCGCCGCCTGGGCCGCGGTCTGGGCATGGCCCGCCCACTTCGTGAAGCCCGTGACCTGCGGCACCGTGGCACTCGGCACCCCGAAGCTGACGACGGCGATCCACGCCAGGGCGAACGCGATGAGGTAGTGCATCGCCGAGCCGGCCGAGGCGACGATCACCCGCCGATGGAAGGGCTGCCGGCGGTAGGTGCGCGGCTCGTCCGCCGGGTCGACCACCTCCAGGTTGTTCATGCCGAGGATCTTCACGTAGGCCCCGGCCGGGATCGGCTTGACGCCGTACTCGGTCTCACCCCACCGGAACGACCAGAGTCGGGGGCCGAAGCCGAGGAAGAACTCCGTCACCTTCATGTGGCTCCACTTGGCGGTGAGGAAGTGGCCCAGCTCGTGGAGGAAGACGAAGAGGACCAGGAGCGCGACGAAGACGAGGAGGTTCGCCAGCCCGAAGACCAAGAAGACGGCGACGATCGACCCCAGGACGAGCGCGACGCGGACGAGGCGCAGCGGGGTCCGGCTCATGCCACCGCCAGGCGCCGCTCGACCGCCGCTTCGGCGCGCGCTCGAGCCTCGCGGTCGGCCGCCAGGACGTCCTCCACCGAGTCGAGTGGGCCGGCTTCGCAGGCCTGCAGGGCGTCGTCGACGACCTCGGCGATGCCCAACCAGCCGAGGCGGCCGTCGAGGAACGCCGCCACGGCGACCTCGTTGGCGGCGTTCAGCCACGCCGGGGCCGAGCCCCCGCGCCGCCCGGCCTCGTAGGCGAGGTCGAGGCAGGGGAACACCTCCCGCTCGGGCGGCTCGAAGTCAAGGGACATCGGGGACGCCCAGTCGATCGTCCCAAAGGCGGTGTCGAGGCGGTCGGGCCAGCCCATCGCGTAGCCGATCGGCAGGCGCATGTCCGGCAGCGACAGCTGGGCGATGGTCGCCCCGTCGACCGTCTCCACCATCGAGTGCACGATCGACTGCGGGTGCACCACCACCTCGATGCGGTCGTAGGCCAGCCCGAACAGCTCGTGGGCCTCGATCACCTCCAGCCCCTTGTTCATGAGCGTGGACGAATCGACGGTGATCTTGGGCCCCATGCGCCACGTGGGGTGGGACAGCGCCTCCTCGACGCCGACGGTGGCGAGGTCCTGACGGCTGCGGCCCCGGAACGGGCCGCCGGACGCCGTGACCCACAGACGCGCCACGGCGTCGCCGACGCCCTGCAGGCACTGGTGGATGGCGCAGTGCTCCGAGTCGACGGGCACGATCTCGGCCCCCGGCGTCCGCCGGGCCCGCTGGACCACCGGCGCCCCCGCGATGAGGGACTCCTTGTTGGCCAGGCCGAGACGGCGCCCGGAGTCGAGGGCGGCGAGGGTCACGGGGAGGCCGGCGAAGCCCACCACCCCGTTCACCACGACGTCGCCGTGGCGGGCTGCCGCCACGAGGCCCGCCGGTCCGGACAGCACCTCGGTCCCGGGCGGGACCCGTCCCGCCACCTCGCCCGCGAGGTCCGGGTCGCCGATCGCCACCAGCTCGGGGCAGAGAGCCCGGGCCTGGTCGACGAGGAGGTCGACCGAGCGCTGGGCGGCCAGTGCCACCACGCGGAAACGGTCGGGGTTGGCGTGGACCACGTCGATCGCCTGGGTCCCGATGGAACCCGTCGACCCGACCAGGCTGACCGTCGTCCGGGCATCGGCCGTCATGGTCCCAGCATGCCAGCTAACCGAGGTGAAAGGCCCTCACCAGGTAGTAGGTCGCCGGCAGGACGAACAGGAGGCCGTCGATGCGGTCGAGCACCCCGCCGTGGCCCGGCAACAGCCGGCCCATGTCCTTCAGGCCGACGTGGCGCTTCACCAGGGACTCGGCCAGGTCCCCGATCGGCGCCAGCACGATGACGATGACGCCGAGGGCGGCTGCCTTCCCCACCGTCCAGGGGTGGACGAGGTGCACGAGCATGACCGCCACGACGAGGGCCGCGACGGATCCCCCGATCAGGCCCTCCCACGTCTTGTTCGGGCTGACCGAGCTGAGCGGGCGGTGCCCGACCCAGCTGCCGATACCGAGGGCGGCCACGTCGTAGGCGACCACCGTCGCGACCGCCCCGAACAGGTAGGCGATGCCGTGGCGATCGGGGAAGTTGGCCGGCGAGAGCAGGAGGGCGGCATAGGAACCGAACACCCCGACCCACCCGTAGACGAAGAACGTGGCCAGGGTGGAGCGGACCGGGTCGGACACGCCGCGGTCGACGCGCAGGAGGTGCCACACGAGGGTGAACGCCACCAGGAGGACCACCACCAGCGGCTCAGCCGCTTCCCCCTTGTCGTAGGCCCCGATCATCACCCCGACGACCGCCACCAGGCCGAGAAGGGTCGCCGGATGGTACCCGGCCTTGCGGAAGGCGGCGTAGCCCTCGATCGCCGCCAGCCCGACGACGGCGGTGACGAGGACCATCGAGGTGACGGTCCCGAAGTAGAAGCAGAGGATGGCCACCGCACCGACCGCCACGCCGCTGGCGATGGCGATCGGGAGGTTCCGACCACCGCGTTCGTGCTGCGCCGGCGCCGGAGGGACGCCTCGGCGGCCGCCTGGCACCGGCGCAACCGGGGGTGGCAGGGGTGCACCGGTGCCGGTCGCGCGGCGCCGGCCACCGGTCCGGGAGACGCGGTCCTCCACCTCGCGTGGGGGGAGGTCCAGGATCGACGGCTCGCGGCCGGAACCGCCGAGGTGCCGGCGACCGGCGGGTACGGACGGCGGCAGGGTGGCGTCGAGATCGTCGGGTGCGCCACCGGGCAGCTCGCGGCCGGCGAGCTCGCCGTCGCCGTCGCCGTCGCCGTCCGGGAGCTCGGGGCGCTCGTCGGGGTGCGCCTCGGGGCGCTCGTCGGGGACCCTCCACGGCGCCTGCTCGGCGGGCACTGCCCAGCCGCCCACGCCGTCGCGACCGCCCCTGGCGCCCCGGCCCGAACCCTCGGTGGCGGTGGTCCGTTCCCCCGGTGCTCCTTCCCCCGGGACCTCACCCGAGCCCCAGTCGGCAGCCACGTTCGGGGCACCCCGGTCGCCGACGCCGCCTCCGGCCTCCCAGCCGGGATCTCCGCCGGGCGGGGCACGCCGGGCCCGCCCGGGTCGCCGGTCCTGCGGGGCGACGGGCGGATCCTCGTCGGGTTCGACGGCCGGCACCGCCGGCACGACGGCGGTGGTGTCGAGGTCGAAGGTCCAGGGCTGGCGCTCGCCCTCGTCCTCGGGTCCGACGTCCATGGCGAGCACCGAGGGATCGAACGCCTCCTCGTGCGCCGCCCAGTCGCTGCGCTCCTCTCGCCACGTGGGCTCGGGGAGGGCGCCCCACGGGCTGTCGTCGTCGTCCCGGCCCCTGGCGAGGACGGCGGGCACCTGGCCGGTCGGCGCCTCGGTCCAGTGCGGGAGGTCGGCGACGGCGTCGTCCCCGACGAGCGGCCCGCCCTCGTCGCCCTGCCCGCCCGCGTCGTCCGCGTCGCCCTCGTCGACTTCGTCGACCGGCTCGTCCGGGACGGGGTCGCCGGCCCGGCTTGCCGCCGGCGCGGCGCCGATGATGCGGACGCGGCCGCTCCGGGGGTGCCCGTGGTCGTCGACCATCAGACCTCGAGGAGCTCCTGCTCCTTGTGGGCCAGGAGCTGGTCGATCGCCACCACCTGCTGGTGGGTGAGGCGCTCCACCTCCTTCTCGACCCGGTCGAGCTCGTCGGAGGAGATCGACCCGTCCTTCTCCAGCCCCTCCAGGTCGTGGCGCGTGGTGCGGCGCAGGTTGCGGACGGCAACCCGGCCCTCTTCCGCCTTGTGGCGGACCACCTTCACCAGGTCCTTGCGCCGCTCCTCGGTGAGCGGTGGGAACGACAGCCGGATCACCGCGCCGTCGTTGGACGGGTTGATGCCCAGGTCGGAGGTCTGGATGGCCTTCTCGATGGCGCCGAGGGAGCTCTTGTCGTAGGGCGACACGACGAGGAGCATGGCGTCGGGGACGCTGAACCCGGCGAGCTGCCGGAGGGGCGTCGACGTGCCGTAGTAGTCGACGAGCAGGTTCTCGACCAGCGCCGGCGAGGCCCGGCCCGTCCGGACGTTGGCGAACTCGGCCCGGACGTGGTCCACGGCACGAGCCATCTTGTCCCGGGCCTCTTCCACGACCACCTCGATCAGGTCGTCGTCCATCACCGGACAAGCGTACCGATCTGCTCGCCGCTGAGCGCACGGTGGAGATTGCCGGGGGTCATGACGTCGAACACGAGGATGGGGATGCCGTTGTCCTTGCAGAAGGTGATGGCGGTCAGGTCCATCACCCGGAGGTCCTTGGCCACCACGTCCATGAACGTGAGGTCGTCGAAGCGCGTCGCCGTCGGGTCGAGCCGGGGATCGGCGCTGTAGACGCCGTCGACGCCGCCGTGCGTGCCCTTGAGGACGATGTCGGCCTCGATCTCGGCGGCGCGCAGGGCCGCAGACGTGTCGGTCGTGAAGTACGGATTGCCCATCCCGGCGGCGAAGATGACCACTCGGCCCTTCTCCAGGTGGCGGATGGCACGCCGCCGAATGTAGGGCTCCGCCACTTCGGCCATCTGGACGGCGGTGAGGACGCGCGTCGGCTGCCCCGTGTGCTCGAGGGCGTCCTGGAGCGCCAGGGCGTTGATCACCGTGGCCAGCATGCCCATCGTGTCCGAGGTCGCCCGGTCCATCCCGGCCCCGGCCCCGGTCGTCCCGCGCCAGATGTTGCCGCCGCCGATCATGACGGCCAGCTGCAGGTCGAGCTCCGTCAGGGCCTGGGAGATCTCCCCGGCCACGCGCTCGACGACGGCGGCGTCGATGGTCTCGTCGGACGCCGACGAGGCCAGCGCCTCGCCGGACATCTTGAGGACGACCCTGCGGGGCCGGTTCAGGAGCCGATCACCACCTGGGCGAAGCGCACGATCGACGCCGATCCGAGCAGGTCGGTGATCGTGCGCTTCTCGTCGCGTACGTAGGCCTGCTCCAGCAGGACCCGTTCCTTGAACCATCCGTTCATCCGGCCCTCGACGATCTTGTCGAGCGCCGCCTCGGGCTTACCCTCGTTGCGGCTGATCTGCTCGACCGTCGCCCGCTCGGCCGCCACCTCGTCTCCCGGCACGTCCTCACGCCGCAGGTAGGTGGGCTGGGTGAAGGCGACGTGGACGGCCACGTCGTGGGCAACCTCCTGGCTCCCACCGTCGAGGAGGACGATCACCGCGTTGACCCCGCGCCCGGCCTGCTGGTGGACGTAGGTGTCGAGGACCTGGTCGCCGGCGGCCTCCATGCGGACCACCCGGCCGACGGAGATGTTCTCCTGGAGGGAGATCTTGAGCCGGTCCACCGCGTCCTGGCGCTCGGCCACGGCTTCCTCGCCCTTGGCCGCCACCAGGGCGGCGAGGTCGTCGGCCAGCGCCACGAACTCGGGCGCCTTCGCCACGAAGTCGGTCTCGCACCGCAGCTCGACGACGGCGGCCGAGCCGCCCTGGCGAACCGCGGCCACGGCGCCCTGCGACGCCTCCCGCTCGGCACGGCCGGCGGCCTTCACGAGACCGCGCTCGCGCAGCCACTTCATGGCGGCGTCGACGTCGCCGCCGTTCTCCTCGAGCGCCCGCTTGGCGTCGAGCATCCCCACGCCGGCACGCCGTCGCAGGGCCTGGATGTCCTTGGCACCGAACTCGGCCATCGTCACGCCTCCGTCACCACGGGCACCGCGCCTTCCACTGTCGCCTGCGGCCGCGGCCGGGGCTGCGTGGGCGCCCCGTTGCCTCCGCCGGCCGGCTGGCGCGCCGCGGGGCGATGGGTGGCGATCCACCGACCCTCGACCACCGCGTCGGCGATCACCCGGCACATCAGCGCGCCCGAGCGGATCGCGTCGTCGTTCCCCGGGATCACGTAGTCGATCACGTCCGGGTCGCAGTTGGTGTCCACCACGGCCACCACCGGGAGGCGGAGCTTGTTCGCCTCCGTGACGGCGATGTGCTCCTTCTTGGTGTCGATCACGAACACCGCTTCGGGGAGGTGGTCGAGGTTGGCGATGCCGCCGAGGTTGCGAGTGAGCTTCTCCAGCTCCCGGCTGTGCCGGAGGGCCTCCTTCTTCGGCATGGCGTCGAAGTCCCCGGCTCCCTCCATCCGGCGCAGGTCCTGCATGCGCTTCACGCGGGCCGACACGGTGGTGAAGTTCGTCAGCATCCCGCCCAGCCACCGCTGGTTGACGTACGGCATACCGCAGGCGGCCGCGTACTCGGCCACCGGACCCTGCGTCTGCTTCTTCGTCCCCACGAAGAGCACGCTCCCGCCACCGGCGACGAGGTCCCGGACGAACGCGTACGCCGTCTCGATGCCTTCCAGGGTCTTGTGCAGGTCGATCAGGTAGATCCCGTTGCGCTCGCCGAGGATGTAGCGGCGCATCTTGGGGTTCCACCGACGGGTCTGGTGCCCGAAGTGCACCCCCGCTGTCAGCAGCTGTCGCATGGACACGACGGCCATTCGGTTCCTCCATTCGGTTGGTCTTCCCCGACGCTGCACCCCTCGCGGGGCGACCGTGGAACGCGCTCGGGTGCGGATTCGTTGTCGCAGTGCGATCGCCTACCGGGCGGCAAGCGTCGATCAGCGTACCTCAGGCCCGCGGGTGCGTGCCGCGGTAGACCCCGAGGAGCCGCTCCTTGCTCACATGGGTGTAGACCTGGGTCGTCCGGAGGCTGGCGTGCCCCAGCAGCTCCTGGACGACCCGCAGGTCGGCCCCGCCGTCGAGGACGTGCGTGGCCATGGTGTGCCGCAGGGCGTGGGGATGGGTGGGCACGGGCGAGCGGCGGTCGAGGATGCGCCGGACGTCGCGGGGACCGAGCCGCCGGCCCCGGCGGTTGAGGAACACGGCCTCGGGCGGGCTCTCGCCGGTCACCACGGCGGGCCGCCCCTCCTCGAGCCAACGCCCGAGGGCCTCGGCACATCGCCGGTGGACGGGCACCCGGCGCTCCTTGGCGCCCTTGCCGAGCACCGTCACCGCGCGGCCGGCGAGGTCGACCCCACCCCGGTCGAGCCCGCAGAGCTCGGCGACCCGCAGGCCGGCGGCGTACAGGAGCTCGAGGACGGCGTCGTCCCGCAGCCGGAAGGGACCGTCCGTCACGCGCTCCACCGCCCCCCGCCCCCGCGCTGGTGGTCCTGCGCCCGCCGCCGGTTCCAGGAGCGCATCCAGCTCGGCTTCCGAGAGCACGGTCGGCAGACGGCTCTCGGCCGTCGGGGCGCTGAGGCTTCGGGACGGGTCGGTCGCCACCAGCCCCCGCCGGCGGCACCATGCGAAGTAGCACCGCAGGGCGGCGGCCTTCCGGGCGACCGTGGCACGGGCGTACCCGCGGGTGCCGAGGTACGCGAGGTAGCGCCGCAGGTGAAGGCGCGACACCTGGTCAGGGGCGTCACACCCGGCCCGGCCGGCCCACTCGGCGAAGGCCGTCACGTCGCTTGCGTAGGCGCGCACGGTGGCCGCCGACCGGCCGGCCAGCCAGCGGGTGAACTCCTCGACGGACCACCCCCCGCCCATGCGCAACACGGTACCGTCCGCCGCCGTAGCCTTGGGCGCATGAGCAGCCGAATCCTGCTGGTAGAGGACGACGAGCGCATCCGGTCGTCCATGCGGCTGGCACTCGAGGACGAGGGGTACGAGGTCGAAGAGGCGGGCAGCGGCGAGGAGGCGCTCGACCGCTTCGCCGACCTGCCGGCGGACGTCGTCCTCATCGACCTCATGCTCCCCGGCATGGACGGCTTCGAGTGCTGCCGAGCCCTGCGCCGCCACAGCGCGGTGCCCATCATCATGGTGACCGCCCGGACCGACACGCACGACGTGGTGGCGGGCCTCGAGGCCGGCGCCGACGACTACGTCACCAAGCCGTTCGTGGCCAAGGAGCTGGGCGCCCGCATCCGCGCCCTCCTGCGGCGGGTGCGGCCCACCGACGAGGTGCCCACGGCCATCACCTTCGGGGACCTCGAGCTCATCCCCGAGGAGGGGGTGCTGCGGCACCGCGACGGCCGCGAGATCCACTGCACGAAGACGGAGTTCCGCCTGCTGTGCGAGCTGGCGGCCACGCCCAACAAGGTACTGAGCCGGGAGCAGCTCCTCGACCGGGTGTGGGGCTACGACTACTTCGGCGACGGCCGCTTGGTGGACGTGCACATCCGCCGGCTGCGGACGAAGATCGAACCCGACCCGGCGCTGCCCCGGCACATCCTCACCGTCCGTGGGATGGGCTACAAGCTTGTCCCCTGAGCGCCGCCGGTTGGCGCTCCTCACCCGCCTCGGCTTGCGGGCGCGGGTGACGTTGGTGTTCGGGCTCGGGGCGCTGCTGGTGTCGCTCTCCGTCGGGATGGCCACCTACCTCACGACCCGGCACTTCCTTGTCGACGCACGGGAGTCGACGTCGCAGCACATCGCCTCCCGCAACGCCAAGACAGTGCTCCAGGACCTCTCCACCCCGACGAAGACACTGACACGGACGCGGGTCCTCACGGCGGCCGACGCCGGCACCAGCGGCTCGGTCTCGATCCTCGAACAGCGGGGCACATGGTACGACCGGGTGCTCTCGATGGGACCGTCGAGCATCCCGGCCTCGGTTCGCCACGACGTGGCCCGTGGCACCGCCGCCTCGCAGACGTTCCTCCTCACAGGCAGCCCCTACATCGCGATCGGGTTCCCCATGCCCTCGGTCGACGCGCAGTACTACCAGCTCTTCAACATCAGCGACCTGACACACACCCTGCGGATCCTCGCCCTGGTGCTCTTCGGGGCGGGGCTGATCACCACCGCCCTCGGCACGGTCGTCGGGCGATGGGCCAGCGGCCGATCGCTGCGGCCGCTCCGCGGCGTCTCCCGCGCCGCCGTCGCCATCGCCGAAGGCCGCCTCGGCACCCGCCTGCCGCCCACGGAGGACCGGGACCTGGCCGGCCTGACGGGGTCCTTCAACCGCATGGTCGACCAGCTCCAAGAGCGCATCGAGCGGGAGGAGCGCTTCACCTCCGACGTCAGCCACGAGCTGCGCTCCCCCCTCACCACCCTCGCCGCCAGCCTCGACGTGCTGGAGGCGCACGTCCTGGAGCTCGGGACGTCGGGGCGAGCCGCCCTCACCCTCCTCGGCGCCGACCTCCGGCGGTTCCAGCGGATGGTGAGCGAGCTCCTCGAGATCTCCCGCACGGACATCGGCAAGGCCGAAGTGGTCCTGGAAGTCGTGGAGGTCGGCGAGCTCGTGCGCCGGTCGGTGGCGGCCGCCTCGCGGACCATCGCCCAACCGCCCCCCGAGCTGGACATGCGGCCCGAGATCGCGGGGCGCCGCATCTCGGTCGACAAGCGCCGGTTCGAGCGCATCGTCGGCAACCTGCTGGAGAACGCCGCCCACTACGGGGGTGGTGCCACGCTCATCCTCGTGGAACCGGGCCCGGAACCCGACCGGCCGACGGTGCGGATCTCCGTCGACGACCAGGGACCGGGCATCGCCCCGGGCGAGCGCGAGCGGGTCTTCGAGCGCTTCTACCGCGGCGTGGCGTCGGGCCGGCGAGGGGCCGGCACCGGGACCGGCCTGGGGCTCTCGCTCGTGGCCGAGCACGTCCGCCTCCTGGGTGGCTCGGTATGGGCCGGCGAGGCCCCCGGTGGCGGGGCACGGTTCACCGTGGAGCTGCCGGCTGACGTGCACGACCTGTTCGACGACGAGGAGGACGAGGAGGAGTCGACGGCGGAGCAGTCGGCGTCGGCGGGAGAACCGAGTGCTCCGGAGGGGACCGCATCGGCGCCAGGCGCCCCCGGAAGCGCGGCAGGAGGGGAAGGGGAGCTGGCGGAACCGGAGGATCACCCCGAGGGGGTGGGACCCCTCCCCACGCACCAGCCGCCGCGGGAGAGCCGGCGATGAGGCGCCTGTCCAGGCGCCGCCCGCTGCGCATTGCCGGGGCGGCCGCGGCCATGGCGTCGCTGGCGCTCCTCGCCACCTCCTGCGGCGTCCCCATCCAGAGCACGGCCACCAGGCTGCCGAGCGGTGTGGCGGCCAGCCAACCGTCGTCCAGCACGACCACGACCGCCCCTTACAAGACAACGATCAAGATCTGGTGGATGGTGACATACGCGCATGTGGCGGTCTACTCGCCCCAGGTCCCCAAGGCCACTCTCACAGCCGCAATCCAGGTGCTCCTCACAGGGCCGAGCCAGCTGCAAATGGACTCCGGGTACCAGACGGCGCTCGGCACAGTGACGCTGGTGCGGGCGGTGAGCGTCGCGTCGCACATGGCGACGGTCGACTTCACACGCAAATTCGGCAATATCGCCGGGACGTTCGGCGCGCTCGCCGTGGCCCAAGTCGTGTTCACCATCGCGACAAACGCCACGACAGTGGCCGAGGTCCAATTCCAGATCAACGGGAGGGACGTCGGCGTCCCCCTTCCCAGCGGCGCCGTGGCCAATGGCCCGGTGCAGCCGGCGAGGTACGAGACACTGAAGACGTCGGGTCCGGTGCCGACGACGACCACCACGACCACGACCCCGCCCACCTCGACGACGGCGCCGGCCGCCTCGGGAGCCACCTCGGGATCGGCGAGCGGCTGACGCCCTCCTGCACGCTCTTCCTCGAGGAGAGGTCGACCTGCCACAGGGGACAGGCCGACGGAGGGGACCGAGGAGACGGAGGAGCAGGGCGGGGAGGAACCCGGTCAGCCCGGCGACGTCAGCCCGGCGACGTCAGCGCAGCGACGTCAGCCCGTCGCCTCGGCCTGCCAGCGGACCCGTGGGGCCGCCGACCACAGGTGCTCGAGGTCGTAGAAGGCACGGACCTCGTCCAGGAACACGTGGACGACGAAGTCGCCGTAGTCCATGAGGACCCATCCGGCGTCCCCCAGGCCTTCGACGCGCACGGGCGAGCGGCCGTGCTGCTCCTTCACCCGGCGCTCGACCTCGTCGACCAGGGTGCGGACCTGGCGGACGTTGCGGCCGGCCGTGATCACGAAGGCGTCCACCACCCCGAGGAGCGCCTCCATGTCGAGGACCACGGTGTCCTGGCCCAGCTTCTCGTCCGCCGCCGCGGCAGCGGCGAACGTGGCCGCGGGAACGGTCAACGGACGACGTCCACCACGAGCACGGTGGCCACCAGAAGGGCGACCAGCACCCCGATCCCGAAGAGCGACAGCACAAGGCGGCGGCGGCGCTCGAGCCGTCGCTCAGCCTGTAGGGCCAGGCGCCCCGGGACCCGGCTCGGCTCCGTCGACACCATCATTCGGTCGGTACCGTCATCTCGCGACAGCGTACAGACCGCGCGCCCGGATGCAACGGACCACGGCGTCGGGCACCAGGCCGTCCAGGGGCTCCCCCACCTCCAGGCGGTGGCGGACGTCCGAGCTCGACACGTCGACGACCTTCCCGTCGACCTCGACGACACGCCAGCCCGGCGGATCGGGCGGTCGGGGGCTCCCTGGGCGGGTGACGACGGCCAGGGTGACCAGCTGGCGCAGGTCCTCCCAGCGGCGCCAGGTGGAGAGGGCGGGAACGAGGTCGGCCCCCACCGCGAGGAACAGCTCGGCGCCGGGGAGGTCGCGGCGGAGCTCCTCGACGGTGTCCACGGTGTAGCTCGGGCCGCCGCGTCGGATCTCGATCCGGCTGACCTCGACCCGGGCGACCCCGACCGCGGCCGCCTCGGCCATGGCGTAGCGGTCCTCGGCCGGCGTCACCTCGCGTCCGTCCACCTTCTGCCACGGGCAGTTGGCCACGACCAGCAGGAGCCGGTCGAGCGCCAGCTCGTCCACGCAGGCTCGCGCCGCCGCCAGGTGCCCGGCGTGCGGCGGGTCGAACGTCCCCCCGAGGAGGCCGATCCGCTGCGCAGCCATCCGAGGAAGCGTACGCGCTCGGTACGCTAGGTCCATGACCACGACGGCGTGGGATCCCAGCTCCTGGCGCGCGCAACCTGTGGCCCAGCAACCGAGGTGGCCGGACGCTGACGCGCTCAAGCAGGTGGAGGCCGAGCTGGCGGGGCTCCCGCCACTGGTGGTGGCGAGCGAGGCCCGACGCCTGACCGCCGCCCTGGCCGAGGTGGCACGGGGACGGGCCTTCCTCTTGCAGGCCGGGGACTGCGCCGAGTCGTTCCAGGACTTCCGGGCCGACAGCATCCGGGACAAGCTCAAGGTCGTCCTGCAAATGGCGGTCACGCTGACCTACGCAGCCGGGGTCCCGGTGGTGAAGGTGGGGCGCATCGCCGGCCAGTTCGCCAAGCCCCGGACCGCTCCCACCGAGCGGGTCGGCGACGTGGAGCTGCAGGCGTTCCGCGGCCACATGGTCAACGACGAGGCGTTCGACGCCGCCGCGCGCACTCCGGACCCGGCGCGCATGGTCACCGCCTACCACCAGGCCGCCTCGACCCTCAACCTCTTGCGGGCCTTCACCAAGGGAGGCTTCGCCGACCTGTCCCACGTCCACCAGTGGAACCAGCAGTTCGTGGCCACCTCTGCCGAGGGCCGCCGCTACGAGAGGATCGCCAGCGAGATCGACCGGGCGCTTCGGTTCATGTCGGCGTGCGGCATCGAGCTCGGATCCGAGGACACCTTCCACCAGACCGACT